>NZ_JANQCH010000046.1 GCF_024723325.1 Agrococcus sp. HG114 | reverse complement strand
GTGGCACCCAGCGAGGCGCCCGCGCCGGCGCCGCGCGAGTCGGCGCGATCCCGGTCCTGATCGCGATCCCGGTCACGATCGCGATCCCAGTCCCGGTCGCGGTCGTCGCCGACCGCGGAACCGGCGTCGTGCCCGCCGCCGTACGGGGTGCCCGGCGCGTGCGCGCTCGTGCGGCCCGCGTCATCTGCGTCGCCGGAGTGCCGCGCGCTGTCGCCCTGCAGGTGGCCGGCGACCTCGCCGCGGTCGTCGAGCCGGTCGTGGCGGTCGCGGTCGTGGTCGCCGTACGAGCGGTCGCGGTCGTCCCACGAGCGGTCGCGGTCGCCGAGCGAGCCGTCGCGGTCGCCGTGGTGCTGCTGCAGCGGCGGCTGCACGCCGTAGTAGCGGTACAGCTCGGCCTCCTGGTCGACGGTGAGCTCGCTCGCCTCGTCGATGCGCGGCGCGTCCTTCACGAACGCCTTGTCGTACGGCACGGTGAGGTCGTCGCCCCGCATGGTCGCATCCGCGACCGGCACGAACGACTCGTGCAGGCCGAACAGGCCCGTCTGCACGGTCACCCACGTGGGCTCGTCGGTGCCCTCCATCACGAAGACCTGCCCGACGGTGCCGATGCGGTGCCCGTCGCTGCCGTACACGTCGCGGCCGGGGAGCTGGTCGATGTTGCCCTGGAACGTCACGATGTCCTCCATCGATGGTGGTTCCTCGCTGCGCGGCGCCGCGGACGTCGGGCCCGCCGCACCCAGCGAGGGCGGCTGTCGCCTGGGCGCGACCGTACGCGCGGTTCCTGAGGGGCCGGTGGCAGAGCGCTGGTCGACCGCCAAGACAGAGGACGGTGCGGTCAGCGGACCGCGAAGCCGTCAGGTCGGCCGGCACGCGAGGGCTCCACCTCGACGGCGTCGACCCGGTCGACGCGGGCCGCGGGAGGGCCGTGCTCGAGCCACGCGCCGAACGCGAGCACCGCATCCGCCCCGCCCTCGGCCTCCGCCTCGACCGTGCCGTCGGCGCGGTTGCGCACGGAGCCGGCCAGGCCGAGGCGCTCGGCCTCGCGCCTGGCCGCCATGCGGAAGCCGACGCCCTGCACCCTGCCGTGCACGACGAAGCGGCGGCGCACGGTGCTCGTCAGCGGCGCTCGCCCTCGATGCCCGGGGCGTCGGAGCCCGCGACGCGGCGCTCCTCGGCCTCGAGCGCCACCTGGTCGCCCTCGTCGAGCTGCTCCGGCTGCTCCGCGTCGCGGCGCTCGGGCCAGTCCTGGCTCGGCTCCTCGAACGGGGTGCCGTCGGCGTGCAGGATCGCGCCCGTCCTCGGGTCGACCGCGCCGCCGTGGTGGCCCTCCTCGGGCGGGAACTCGTTGTGGCGCGTGTCGAACGAGCTCGCCGAGCCGCTGTCGGCCGGCGGCGCCTCGTGGTACACCGGGTCGCCGTCGCGGGAGTCGTAGGCCGGGTCGTTCTGGTCGTGGGTCATGGTCGCTCCTCCACCCTTGGCACCGGCAGCCGTCGGCTGCGCTGTGGCCACGACGGTACGCCCGCAGGCTGGGAGAACGAGGCGGGGGACCCGCTCACGCGGAGCGGCGTGAGAGGGCGCGCAGGTCCTCGAGCACGGGCACACTCGCGAACAGCAGCAGGATGAGCGCGGTGGGCACCACGGTCACGAAGCCGATCGCCTGGTAGGCGAGCGCGCCGATCACGCCGCCGAGGAAGAACGCGCCGACGATCAGCAGGTGCAGCGCCAGGCGGCCGAGCTGCGGCCGCACCGGGTCGGGGTCGCGGGCGCGCTTCGGGTAGAGCAGCTTGCCGAGCTCGATGCCGATGTCGGTCACCATGCCGGTCACGTGGGTCGTGCGGATCTGCGCGTCGGAGATCTTCGTGATCACCGCGTTCTGCAGGCCCATCGTGAAGCCGAGCAGCGCGATGAGCACCCAGCCGCGCTCCGCCGCCGTGAGCTCGTGCGCGACGAGGCCGATGAAGAGCGCGAGCGCCGCCTCGAGCAGCAGCACGATCGCGAAGCGGCTATGCAGGCCGCGGCGCCGCGCCCAGTTGAAGAGGAGCGCGCACACCATCGCCCCGACGACGAACGCCGAGATGCCCGTGAGGCACAGGAGCGCGACGTCGAGGCCGCCGAGCACGAGGCTGTCGGCGAGCATCGCGGTGAGCCCGGTCATGTGCGAGGTGTAGAGCGCGATGGCCATGAAGCCGACGGAGTTGAGGATGCCCGCGGTGAGCGCGAGCAGCACCGCGAGGTCGCGGTTCGTGCGCGCCGTGCGATCGGGCCCGGCGATGCTGCGGAGGTAAGCGAGCGCGGGGGCGAGCCGCCCGCCCGGGCGCTCCGACGCATCCATGCCCCTCAGGCTAGTCGGGGCCCGGTGGCCCGGGCCGGTGGGGCTGATGCGCGCCGGTAGGCTGGTCTGTCGTGGCACTCACGATCGGCATCGTCGGACTCCCCAACGTGGGCAAGTCGACCCTCTTCAACGCCCTCACCAAGAACACCGTGCTCGCGGCGAACTACCCGTTCGCGACGATCGAGCCGAACATCGGGGTGGTCGAGCTGCCGGACGAGCGCCTCACGCGGCTCGCCGAGATCTTCGGCTCCGCGCGCATCCTGCCCGCGACGGTGTCGTTCGTCGACATCGCCGGCATCGTCAAGGGCGCGAGCGAGGGGGAGGGGCTCGGCAACCAGTTCCTCGCCAACATCCGGGAGGCCGACGCGATCGCGCAGGTCGTGCGCGGGTTCAGCGACACGGATGTCGTGCACGTCGACGGCAAGGTCGACCCGGCCTCCGACATGGAGACGATCAACACCGAGCTGATCCTCGCCGACCTGCAGACGCTCGAGAAGGCGGTGCCGCGCCTCGAGAAGGAGGTGCGCGGCAAGAAGACCGACCCCGCGGTGCTCGACGCGGCGCTCCAGGCGAAGGCGATCCTCGACGGCGGCACGACGCTGTCGCAGGCGGGGTTCGACGTGACGCCGATCAAGGAGCTCGGGCTGCTGACGGCGAAGCCGGTGCTCTACGTCTTCAACGTCGACGAGGCGGTGCTCTCGGACGACGCGCGGAAGGCCGAGCTCGCCGCGCTCGTCGCGCCCGCGCAGGCGGTCTTCCTCGACGCGCAGGTCGAGTCGGAGCTCATCGACCTCGACCAGGCCGAGGCGCTCGAGCTGCTGCAGTCGCTCGGCCAGGAGGAGTCGGGCCTCGACCAGCTCGCCCGCATCGGCTTCGACACGCTCGGCTTGCAGACGTACCTCACGGCAGGGCCGAAGGAGTCGCGCGCCTGGACGATCCGCAAGGGCTGGACCGCGCCGCAGGCGGCGGGCGTCATCCACACGGACTTCGAGCGCGGCTTCATCAAGGCGGAGGTCGTCTCGTTCGCCGACCTCGACGCCGCCGGCTCGATGGCCGACGCGAAGGCCGCGGGCCGCGTGCGCATCGAGGGCAAGGACTACGTCATGGCCGACGGCGACGTGGTGGAGTTCCGCTTCAACGTGTAGTGCCCGCCGTCCGATCCGGCGGCGCTGCGGGGTGTCCCGCAGCGCACTCGCTCGTCGCGGTCATCTCAGGGGGTCTGTGACAAGCAGGGGGTTGCTTCGGCGCAGCTCGAGCAGGACATCTGCCGTCGACGACTGCTGCATGCGCTCGAGCTCGCCGCGCGTCACGCCCACGACCTGCAGGAACTGCATGCGCCCATGGGGTGTATCCATCGCCGGGAGCTGCCGGTCTGCGGTGAACGCGAGCGCGGTCAGGCGCGTGCCCTCGGAGCCGGTGATCGGCCCTCCTGGATCCAGGCGGTGTCCCTCGCCGAAAGGCTGCGAGCGGGAGAAGACGAGCGCCCCGAGCCGGCTCAGCAGCGTCACGGGCCACTGCGGCGGCTGCTCTTCGTGCGCAGGCCGAGGGATTCGCATGGTCAGCTCGAACCCCCAGCCGCTGACCGAGGTGTCGTCGCTCACCTTGTCGAACAGCTCTGTCAGCCCGAAGGTCACAAGAAGCCATACGTCCCCCAGCGGGTACGCGCTGATGCCCTGCAGGCCGCTCGGATTCGGGAGAAGCGCCGTAGCCCAGTGCAGAGGTGCGGCATCCGGGGACAGGTTGGAGTCGATGGACGCTTCGATGGCATCCCAGCCCGGCGCGTCGTCCTCGTCCATGCTCGCCACCCTACGAGGGCTGCAGCAGCTCGAGGGTGGCGGCGCGCTCCGAGGAGGGGCCGCGCAGGGAATGCGGCGGCCGCTCCGCGCGCTGGACGGAGAGTCGCTGAGTTGTAGCGACAACTATTTGCCCGCGTCCGGAAGGAACCAGGATGTCCACGACCACTTCACCCGTCGAGCGCGCAGCGCGCGTGCAGCTGCCCACCTCGCCCGCGATCGGCCTGCTCGTGCTCCGCCTCGCGCTCGGCGCCGTGCTGATCGCGCACGGAGCGCAGAAGATCTTCTTCTACGGCTTCGCGGGCACCTCTGCGTCATTCGCGCAGATGGGCGTGCCGCTCGCCGAGCTCGCGGCTCCCGTGGTCGCGATCGTCGAGCTCATCGGGGGCATCGCGATCGCCCTCGGCATCCTGACGCGGCCTGCGGCCGTGCTCGTCGCCGTCGACATGGTGGCCGCCGCGCTGCTCGTGCACGCGCCGTTCGGGATGTTCATCGAGGACGGCGGGATCGAGCTCGTGCTCCTGCTCGCGGGCGGAGCGCTCGCGCTCGCAGCGACCGGGGCAGGACGCTTCTCGCTCGACGCGCTGCTCGCATCGCGGCGCTGACGACAGCAGGCGCGGGGCCGGCTCGCCGACGCGGCGGGCCGGCCCTGCGCCGTCTGGAGCGCCCGGGCGCCGCCACCGCCGCGGTTACGATCGACGCATGGGAGAGAGTCGCTGGCTCTCGACGCGAGAGCGCGAGGCGTGGGTGCGCTTCACGGCCGTGCTCGAGCTGCTGCCGAACGCGCTCGACGCGCAGCTGAGCCATGACGCCGAGCTGACGCACTTCGAGTACTTCGCGCTCGCGATGCTCTCCGAGGCGCCGAACCGCGTGCTGCGCGCCTCGGCGCTCGCGGCTCGCACGAATGCCACGCTGCCGCGCCTGTCGAAGGTCGTCTCCCGGCTCGCGGCCCGCGGTCTCGTCGAGCGCTACCCCTGCCCCGAGGATCGCCGAGCGACCAACGTCGAGCTCACCCATGCCGGCTGGGAGAAGGTCGTCGCCGCTGCCCCGGGGCACGTCGCCCGGGTCCGCGAGACGGTGCTCGACGCCCTGTCGCCCGAGCAGGTCGATCAGCTGTCGGCCATCTCCGCCGCGCTCCTGTCGCGGCTCGACCCGGACGGCCGGATGCTCGCCTCCTCAGCCGACGAGCCCTCGTCGTCGGGAGCGCGGTAGCCGGGGCCGCACCCCATGGCCGTGTCCAACCACCGTTCAGGAAGCATCCAGACTCGCGCTGGCAGGGTGGAACCCGGTACTCCTGGGCCGCCCGATGGCTTGGACGAAGGCCACGCGAGCCCCTCCGCAGTGACAGCGAGAGGGGCTCTCGCACGTCCGTCGGACGTCAGGCGGCGCCCGATCCGAACGGCGGATGGAGCACGACGGTGATCACGAGCAGCGCGATCGCGATCGCCACGGCCCATGCGCTCGGGGCGACGCTCGCACCGTCGCCGCGCGAGCGCGACAGCAGGCCGAGGGCGAGCGCGGCCGAGAGCGCCGACCAGACGACGCACACCCAGCCAGCGACCCACGCGAGCACGACGGCCGCGTCGGGCGCGAACCCTGGCAGTGCAGCGAGCGAGAGCAGCGTCGCTCCGCCGAGCGCCAGCGCGACGGCGATGACGGCGGGTGTCCACGCGTCGTGCGATGCTGCAGCCTTGAGCATGCGGGAAGCGTAACGCTGTCCGGCGGTCCGCGACAGCGTCGTCCGTCAGGCCTCGAGCCGCCGCGCGCAGTCGATGCAGGTCGTCGCCTGCGGCCGTGCCTCGAGCCGCTCGGGGGCGATCGGTCGACCGCACACGCTGCAGAGGGCGTCCTCGCCCCGCTCGACCCGGGCGGCCGCCGCGTCGATCGCGGCCAGCGCCTCGAGCTGCGTCTGCCGCAGTCCCTCGAGGCGCGACCACTCCGAGGAGAGCGAGACCCCGTCGGGGTCGTGCTCGTCGTCGTCGTTGAGCCCCTCGCGCATCCGTCGCAGCTCGACGAGCTCCCGCTCCAGCTCGTCGAGCCGCTCGCGCACCTCTCGGCGGCGCGCGGCGATGCTGTCTGCGCGTGACCGCGGCATGCGTCGTCCTCCCGGCTCGGTGGGCTCGCGGCAAGGCTACTGGCGCTCGCGGCGGAGCTCCGGCTCGCAGCCTCCGCCTCCGCTTGCCCGTGCTGCGGCGAGGCGGCAGGCTCGGGGGATGACCAACCCGACTGCCGCCATGCTCGTGATCGGCGACGAGATCCTCTCCGGGCGCACCCGGGAGGCCAACGCCTACCACCTCGCGCTGCAGCTGGGCCGGGTCGGCATCGACCTGCGGGAGATCCGCGTCGTGCCCGACGAGCACGCGGTGATCGTCGCGGCGCTGCACGCGCTGCGCGAGGCGCACACGCACGTGTTCACCTCGGGGGGCATCGGCCCGACGCACGACGACATCACGGCGGATGCGGTGGCCGACGCATTCGGGGTCGGCATCGGCATCCGCGACGACGCGCGCGAGCACCTCCAGGCGGCCGTCGGCCCGGGGCGGGTGCTCACGCCCGAGCACCTGCGCATGGCGCGCATCCCGGATGGTGCCGCGCTCATCCGGAACCGCATCAGCGGGGCGCCGGGCTTCAGCATCGGCAACGTGCACGTCATGGCGGGCGTGCCCGAGATCTTCGTCGCGATGCTCGACGAGCTCCTGCCGGACCTCGAGACCGGCAGGCCGGTGCTCTCGCGCGAGGTGCGCTTCGACGTCGGCGAGGGCCGGATCGCGGCGCCGCTGCGCGAGCTCGCGGCGGCCTTGCCGGCGCTCAGCATCGGCTCGTACCCGTTCCGCGACGCGACCGGCTTCGGCACGAACATCGTCGTCCGCGGCACGGATGCCGCGCTCATCGACCAGGCGATCGACCGCCTCGAGGAGATTCGCGGCGCGCTCGCCTGATCGGCGTCGGGTCACTCGGGAGCCGGCGGGCGCCGATCGCGCTTCGTCGCGGAGCGCCGGAGCTTCGCCTCGAGCCGCCGGCGCTGCGAGCCGCGCGTCGGGCGCGTCGCTCGCCTCGGGGTCTCGGGCGCCACGGCGTCCCGCAGCAGCGCCGCGAGCCGAGCGCGCGCAGCGACGCGGTTGTCGAGCTGCGAGCGGTGCTCGGAGGCGCTGATGGTGAGCACCGAACCGGCGAGGCGGGCCGCGAGCCGCTCGAGCGCGCGACGCCGCTGCACGTCGCTGAGCGCGGTCGTGGTGGCGAGGTCGAGGCTCAGCTGCACGCGCGAGTCGGTGGTGTTCACACCCTGGCCGCCGGGGCCCGACGACCGCGAGAACTGCTCGACGAGCTCCGCCGCCGGCACCACGAGGCCCTGCGGTGCGCCGGGGCACGGGGGCACGCGCAGCTCGTCCATGCTCCGAGTCTGGTGCACCGGAGCCCGGTCGGGCTGGTCGCGGACCCGCGAGCGGCGCACGATGGGTGCATGAGCGATCCGAAGGCGCCCCTCTCCGAGACCGAGATCGACGAGGCCGGCCTCGCCGGCTGGCGGCGCAGCGGCGACGCGCTCGTCGCGCGCTTCCGGTCGAAGACGTTCGCGGCAGGGCTCGAGCTCGTGAACCGCATCGGCGCCGCCGCCGAGGCGGCGAACCACCACCCGGATGTCACCCTCACGTACGGAGCCGTCGAGGTGCGCCTCAGCAGCCACGACGTCGGCGCGATCACGATCCGCGACGTGCGGCTCGCGCGCGAGATCAGCGATCAGGCCGACTCGATGAGGATCGCGGTGACTGACCCGTGACTCTGCTTCGGAACTGGCGTCCGCCACCGCTTCCAAGGGCGGTGAACGTGAGGCCGAACCCAGACTGGACACGAGCAGCCCGAGCGCGCGGCACCGCTCACTGAGCTAAGGGGAAAGCGGGTGGCGAGGTCGAACGGCTGCAGGGCGCGTTGGCGAGGTTTAGGCATATCAGGTGGCGCCCGGCCTCCGAGGGGCGTGCTTAACGAATTCTGCGGCGCGCAGGACGAACAAACCGGGAGAGGGCGCCGGGGTGTTGAGATTGCTCGTCGGGCGGCGATGCCCGCTTGCGTCCACACAGCCGCGCGGGTTGCACACGCCTATGCGGATCGCACGACGAGTACTCGGATGCGTTCGGTCAGCTCGCGAGAATCCGTGTCGAAGTCGTGGTCGCTCAAGCACAACCGTACGAGCGCGCTGCATGCAGCACTTGCGCTGGAAAATTCCTTGCTCACCTCGACGAACCAGTCATGATGATCAAGGCCGGCGGCACGGGCAAGCGACTGCCGAAACTGTATGGCGTCGGTGACCCCTGCGGTTCTCAGCGCATCATCGCTAGCCCTATGGACGATCGGGGAAACCGTCGCTCTAAGCACCGCTTCCGGTGCGGCATTGCCGGGCAGGTACAACCTCTCGTCGCGCTTGACGCGCTGGCCCTTCTGCATGCGTCGCTGATCGCCGTCTAGAACGACCGCAAGCCGGATGCGACGGCGCTCCATGTCGCCATCCAAGAACTGCTGCTGGACCTGGAGCAGCGCTGACTCGCCGTCACGAGACTGGAACACCTCGACCGCCTCGACGAGCAATGAGTCGACCTCACGTAAGATTGCGATCAGCAGCTCCCGGGCAAGCCGATCTTCGGTGAACATCACGATGGCTGGTCGCAATGGAGTGCCCAGCGCACGAGCTGCCGCGAACGACGACATTTGAGCATGCGCGCGAGGGCTTGGCAAGGCCTCGACGATCGACACAGGCGCATTGTCCAATCCGAGGTACATCTCCGGGGAGTGGGTGGAAAGCACGAAGTGAATAGCATTCTCGGCGCTGAAGAAGGCCAATACCTCCTTCAAGCGAGCCTGTGATGCCGGTGCGAGCCATGCCTCCGGCTCATCGATCACCACAATGGAGTTCGCTTCCGCCCGTGAAAGATGCCAAAGAAGGTACAACGCCGAAAGTTCGCCGCGGCCTGCCCCAAGGGCATCATAGACGACGCCGTCTACGCGAATCTTGAACCAAGGCTCGGAAGATTCGCCGTCGTCCCCTTCGATCTCGTAGACGTCGATGGAGCTGTAGTCGCGGCCCACAACACGAGAAGCATGGGCGACCATCTCGGCGTCGAAAGCGCGGGGGTCGGTGCCCTCCAGCAAGTCTGCCGCGTTTGGATCGTGTTCGAATCGAGTTCGAATGCGCTGCGTCTCTTCGGCCGGATCGATCACCAGTAACGGCGGCCGTGTCCCTGCGACGCTGATCAGGGACGGTGACACCTGTGATGGCGACCGCTCAAACTCGACGTGCCAGTCGGCGCCGTCGTGCACGCCACCGGCCTTCAAGCCGACCAAGCGGCTGGGCCATGCCTCGCTCTCATCTTGGAGTGAACGTAGAGCGCGCAGCAACGTTGTCTTACCGGCCCCATTCCCGCCCGTGACCACCCCGATCCCGGCGCTGAAACGAAGGGATACGTCGATCGCCTTGCCCGCTTCGCTAGTCAGCGTAAGGTTTAGCCAATCCAGGCGCGAACTATATTTCCGAAGCCCGACTTTCCGCACGGCCTCGGCAGCCTCGATGTGTCTCACCAGCCCAAGTCTCCCCAGTGGTGAGCATCAGCCAGATTTAGAATGTCATCGAGATCGCCTGTCGACTGAAGGTACGCATTCCATACGCGACTAGCAGTCGAAAGCTTCACGTTGGAGCTACTTTCGCTGTCAGATCCTGCAAGAAACATCCAGCCGATCAAGTCTCTGAGCAGAACGGAGGACACGTCTGCAACTCGTGCGGTGGCTCGGTCCTGAAAAAGCGCGAACAGATTAGCTGCTGGGCCCTCAATCTCGCCCGGACGCATCCACCGCGCGATCTCGATGCCATGGATTGTAGCTGGCAGTCGGTCGAGCGCAGGTGACTGGTGCTCCCCTAGCAGTATCTGCGAGGCAATGCAGAGCCAGGTATGCAGGGTGGCTTTGTTGGGTCGGATGTGTTGCGTTCGCCTCTCGGCCAGCGCATCGAAGACAACTTTGACCGCGCCCCGAACAGCGCGGACGTCTGCTTCCGCAAAAGGCTCTCCTGCTCTGTACCGTGCGGTAACGCGAGCCGCGGTGATCTTCTCGTCTAGACGCCGAGCTTCTACAGTGACGAGCACCCGTGCCAGCACGTCGTCATACGCCATGCGAGCGTTAGAAAAGCCGAGGCTGTCCTGCCAGTCGGGAGTGTGGGATACCCAATTCACGAGGTCGCGGACTTGATTTCTCGCGTCGCCGATAAACGCGTTTCGCTTCTCTGCCTCAGTGAGACTAGTTGGCTGGTTCAGGCGGAAGAATAGCTCATGGGGCTCGTCCGGTGTATAGTCCAGGAGCTCAAACACTCGGATTGTGAACTTCCGAAAGGCACGTTTCGCGTCCGGGGGAAGTTCTGCGTATCGGGCGCCATGAAGCGCCGATATGCTTGCGTTGAACGGCTCAATCCTTCCGTCGATGGCGTAGGCGCCATTCACGAAGTCACGGATTGCGGTCAGTCGCTGCTGACCATCGAGTACGTCGCTCCGGCCGTCGTCGCGGGCGACAAGGTGGATGGGGGGAACGTGCCAGCCGCGCAGGATGGAATCAATCAGCCGGCGCTTCTTCTGAGTTGACCATACCTCCCCGCGCTGAAAGTCCGGTTGGAGATCGTAGTCGCCATCCTCAATGCGACGCACAATCGTCTCGATGTCAGGGTCCTGTGAAGAAAATCGCAAAGGCCCGCACTTCCTCGTGAATGGTGAGCACTTACGGCGGAGCCTAGCCCGAAGATCGCTCGAGGGCCATCTAGTCCGAAGATCGCTCGAGGGCCATCGAGTGGAAGGATCGACGGATGACCGCAACCCTCGTCGCACAGGGGCTCGCCGGGGGCCACGGCCACCGCACGCTCTTCGACTCGCTCGATCTCACGGTTGCCCCGGGGGACGTCGTCGGCGTCGTCGGCGCGAACGGCGCGGGCAAGTCGACGCTCCTGCGCATCCTCGCGGGCGTCGACGAGCCGCAGGCCGGCATCGTCGCCCTCTCGCCCGCGGACGCCTTCGTCGGCTGGCTGCCGCAGGAGCACGAGCGCGTGCCAGGGGAGACCGTGGTCGACTACATCGCCCGCCGCACCGGCTGCGCGCAGGCCACCAGTGAGATGGATGCCGCCGCGGCGGCGCTCGGCGACCCCGCGCTCGCGCCCGCCGGGACCGACCCGGCCGACACCTACGCATCCGCCCTGGAGCGGTGGCTCGCGAGCGGGGCCGCCGATCTCGAGGAGCGGACGCCCATCGTGCTCGCCGAGCTCGGGCTCGAGCTCGACGGGGACGCGCTCATGACGTCGCTCTCGGGCGGGCAGGCGGCCCGCGTCGGGCTCGCCGCGCTGCTGCTGAGCCGCTTCGACATCGTGCTGCTCGACGAGCCGACGAACGACCTCGACCTCGACGGGCTCGAGCGGCTCGAGGGGTTCGTGCAGGGGCTGCGCGGCGGCGTCGTGCTCGTGAGCCACGACCGCGAGTTCCTCGCCCGCTGCGTCACGCGCGTGCTCGAACTCGACCTCGCGCAGTCGACGAACCGCGTCTACGGTGGCGGCTACGAGTCGTACCTCGAGGAGCGCGCGACGCTCCGCCGCCAGGCGCGGGAGGCCTACGACGAGTTCGCCGAGCAGAAGGCCGACCTCGTCGCCCGCGCCCGCCGCACGCGCGAGTGGTCGAGCCAGGGCGTGCGCAACGCGATGAAGAAGGCGCCCGACAACGACAAGAACCGCCGCCGCGCGATGACCGAGTCGAGCGAGAAGCAGGCGCAGAAGGTGCGGCAGATGGAGAGCCGCATCGCGCGGCTCGACGAGGTCGAGGAGCCGCGCAAGGAGTGGCAGCTGCAGTTCTCGATCGCCGCCGCACCGCGGTCGAGCACCGTCGTCTCGACGCTGAGCGGCGCGGTGATCCGGCAGGGCGGCTTCACGCTCGGGCCCGTCTCGCTGCAGGTGAACGCGGGGGAGCGGATCGGCATCACCGGGCCCAACGGATCGGGCAAGTCGACGCTGCTGCGGGCGCTGCTCGGCCGGCGGGCGCCCGACGAGGGCTCCGCGAGCCTCGGCGCGAGCGTGCAGATCGGCGAGATCGACCAGGCGCGGGCGCTGCTCGCAGGAGTGCAGCCGCTCGCGACCGCGTTCGAGCTGCTCGTGCCCGACATGTCGCCCGGCGACGTGCGCACCCTGCTCGCGAAGTTCGGCCTGCGCGCCGACCACGTCGGCCGCCCCGTCGACGAGCTCTCGTCCGGCGAGCGCACGCGCGCGGCGATGGCGCTGCTGCAGGCGCGCGGCGTGAACCTGCTCGTGCTCGACGAGCCCACCAACCATCTCGACCTCCCCGCGATCGAGCAGCTCGAGCAGGCGCTCGAGTCGTACGACGGCACGCTGCTGCTCGTCACGCACGACCGGCGGATGCTCGAGACGGTCCGCACGGACCGGCACTGGCGGGTGGAGGCAGGCGCCGTCTCCGAGCGGTGAGCCGCGCGCCCGAGCGGGGATTGAGCCGTGAGCGGAATCGCTGCAGGCTTGCTCGTGAGCGGAGTAGTCTCGGGAGCACAAGGTAGTTCAATTTCGAAGGAGATCTCCATGCGCGCATGGCAGTTCGTCGGGACTCACAAGGACTTCGAGCGAGTCGACATCGCCGAGCCCACCGCAGGCCCGGGCAAGGTCGTCATCGACGTGAAGGCGGCGGGCCTGTGCCACTCCGACGTCGGCATCCTCGAGGACGAGAAGTGGCTGTCCACGATGAAGGAGCTCCCCGTCGTGCCCGGTCACGAGACCGCAGGCGTCATCAGCGAGGTCGGCGAGGGCGTGACCGACTGGAAGGTCGGCGACCGCGTCGCCGTCTGGCCGCTCGCCGAGATCATGGGCTACATGGTCAACGGCGCGTGGGAGGACCGCGCTGAGGTCTCGACCGACGCGCTCGTCGCCATCCCCAACGGCGTCTCGTTCGCGCAGGCCGCAGCCGCGACCGACGCCGGCATGACCTCGGTCGGCGCGCTCTCGACCGCCGGCGTCGAGGCCGGCATGAAGGTCGGCATCATCGGCTTCGGCGGCCTCGGCCAGATCGGCGCGCGGGTCGCGAAGCTGCGCGGCGCCGAGGTCTACGTCGCCGAGATCAACGAGTCGATCTGGGACCGCATCCGCGAGGCCGGCGCGACCGAGGTCGCCAAGTCGATCACCGAGTTCGCCGACGTCGACCTCGACGTCATCATCGACTACGCCGGCTTCGGCGTGACGACGGCGGATGCGCTCAAGACCGTCAAGTCGTCGGGCGGCGGCCGCGTCGTGCAGGTCGGCATGGGCAAGCTCGAGTCGACGATCGACACCTACTCGCTCATCCTCGGCCGCAAGCAGCTGCACGGCTCGATGGGCGGCAGCAAGGACGACATCGTCGAGACGATGCGCTACATGGCCTCGGGCGACCTCAAGCCCGCGATCACCGAGATCGACTTCGAGGAGATCCCGGCCGGCATCCAGCAGCTCATCGACGGCACGGCCGTCGGCCGACTCGTGGCGAAGGTCGCCGACTGACCGCTCCGCAGCTCGATCCGAGGCCCGCACCCGCCGGTGCGGGCCTCGCTCGTCTCGCGGCGCATCCGACCCCTTGCCCGGCGCATGCGCCGGGCGGATACTGCCCGCGGAGGTGGTCTCGATGGACTACACGCAGGGCTTCAGCAGCTTCGCCGCGCCCGATCTGGCGGCCGCGAAGCGGTTCTACACCGACGTGCTCGGGCTCGAGGTGCAGGAGCCGATGGAGGGCATCCTGGGCCTCGTGCTCCCGGGCGGCGCAAGGGTCATGATCTACCAGAAGGACGACCACAGGCCCGCCGTCTTCACCGTGCTCAGCCTCGGCGTCGCCGATCTGCGGGCGGCGGTCGACGCGCTCGGGGCGCGCGGCGCGACCTGGGAGCGCTACGAGGGCTTCGAGCAGGACGAGCGGGGCATCGTCTCGAACCCGGACTTCGGGCCCGACATCGCGTGGACGACCGATCCGGCGGGCAACATCGTCGCGCTCATGCAGCTCGAGCCGGAGGCGTTCCTGCAGGGCTGAGCGCCCCGGCGCTCGGCCGTCGGTCGGAGCGGGCTCTCGGGCTCGCGGCATAGAGTGCGGGCCACGCGCCGCCGCCCGGCGGGGCAGCAGAGGAGGGGACGCCATGACCGACAGCACCATGCCCGACGGGTCGCAGGGCGGCGACCTTGGCGAGCGCGACACGATCGGCGCGACCGGCGATGCGCAGGACAGCGGCCTGCAGAAGGATCCCGCGGACTGGGTCAGCGGCGACGACCCGATGACCGACGCGCAGCGCTCCTACCTCGACACGCTCGCGCGCCAGGCCGGGGAGGAGCTGCCCGCCGACCTGACCAAGGCGGAGGCCTCCGAGCACATCGACCGGCTCCGCCGGCAGCAGGACGGCAGCGGCTCCGCCTGAGCCCCATCTCAACCGGTTCAGTGGTCGGCGGACGCGATTATCGCGCCGGCCGACCACAGAACCGGTTGAGGATCAGTCGGGCTGTCTGTCAGGCGCCGAGGGGCAGCCGCGCGACCGTCTCGTGGAGCGCGCGCCGGCCGTGCCCGAGCAGCTGCGAGTCGATGAGCTCGACCTCGTCGACCTCCCAGGTGCGCGAGCGGTAGGTGTCGAGCACGTGCAGCCAGCGCACGGCGCTCCGCTGCCGCGGAGGGCGGGCGAGCGTGAGGTGCGCTGTGAAGCGCTTGCCGTCCGGCGCGGCTCCCGCGGTGCTCGCCGCATCGCGCACGCGGCGCGCGAGCCGCTCGAGTGCGTCGGCTCCCTGCTGCACCCCGAGCCACAGCACCGCGGGGCGATCCGGGTGGGGGAACGCGCCCGCGCCGGCGAGCGAGCACGCGAACGGCTCGACCGCGCCGACCGCGCGCGCGAGGCGCTCCTCCAAGGGCTCGAGGATGCGCTCCGGCACGTCCGCCAGGAACGCGAGCGTCACGTGCATGCGGTCCGGGGGCGTCCAGCTGAGGCCCTCGCGCGGCTCGAGGAAGGCCGCGAGGTCCTCCCTCACGTCCTCGGGCGGGACGACCGCCGCGAACATCCGCCGGCCCATCCGCCCACCGTAGTCGTCGCGGCCGTCCACTGGTGCGCCCGGAGCGCAGGCCGCTAGCGTGCGGGCATGAGCGAGCTGCGCCTGCGCACCACCATCGAGCAGCACGGGCCGGCGGCGGCCATCGTGCTGACGGACGACCAGGTCGCCGCGCTCGGCGGTGCGCGGAACGCGCCCGTCACGCTCACGATCGGCGACGCGACGGTGCGCACGCGCATCGGCCAGATGGGCGGGCTGAACCTGCTCGGCCTCAGCAGGGAGCGGCGCGAGGCGCTCGGCGTCGGCGCCGGCGACGAGGTCGACGCGGTGATCGCGCTCGACACCGCCGAGCGGGCGATCGAGCTGCCCTCGGAGCTCGCGGCCGCGCTCGACGCCGATGCGTCCGCGAAGGCCGCCTTCGAGGCGCTGCCGCCGTCGCGGCGCAAGGAGATGGCGCGCTCGATCGGCGAGGCGAAGGCGGCCGAGACGCGGCAGCGCCGGCTCGAGAAGGCGCTCGCGGAGCTCGCGGCGCGCGCGTGAGCCGGGTGGCGTCTGCGTCCTTCGTCGCGCGCGTGAGCGGGGCGCCGTCGGCGCTCGCGCGCTGACGCGCGCCCGCTCAGCGCGGCGCGAGCTGCTTGCGCATCACGACGCGGGGGAACCCGCCCGAGACGGCGTCGGTCGCCGAGGCGAGCTCGAAGCCCGCGCGCTCGAACAGCGCGCGCGTGCCGACGTAGGCCATGGTGAGATCGACGCGCGCACCGCCGTTGTCGACGGGGTAGCCCTCGACCGCCGGCGCCCCGTGCGCCGCGGCGTACTCGACGGCGCCGGCGAGCAGCGCGTGCGAGATGCCCTGCTTCCGATGGCCGGGGCGCACGCGGATGCACCAGATGGACCACACCGGCTGCTCGTCGACGTGCGGGATCCTCGCCGACCGCTCGAACGGCAGCTCGGCGCGCGGCGCGACCGCGGCCCATCCGACGGGTTCGTCCCCGACGTACGCGAGCACGCCCGGGGCGACGGGCCGGCGCGTCAGCTGCTCGACGTAGGCGGCGCGCTCCGGGCCGCGCAGCGCCGCGTTCGCCTTCGCGTCGATGCGGTGGCTCAGGCACCAGCAGACGGATGCGTCGGGGCGCTTCGGGCCGAGCACGGCGGCGAGGTCGTCGAAGCGGTCGTGCGTCGCGGGCAGCACCGCGATGCGCGGCGCCGCCCCGTCCGCTGCCGCCTCCCCGGGAGCCGGATCGCGCCCGGCGCTCACGCCCGCTCCTCGGGATCCTCCGGGTCGGTCGGCGCTGCGTCCAACCGCGCGAGCCGGTCGACGGCACGCGCACGCCGCTCGTCGACGTCGAGCTCCCACCACGCGGTGCCGCGCTCGCCGAGGCCCTCCTTCGCGAGCTGCACCCGGT
>NZ_JANQCH010000045.1 GCF_024723325.1 Agrococcus sp. HG114 | reverse complement strand
ACGGCCACGGCCCGCGCGCGCGGCGCGCGCCGCTTCCCCCGCGGCGCGCCCGCGCCCCCGCCACACCTCGCCGTGGCCGGGCAGCACGATCTGCGCCCCCGTCGCGTCGAGCGCGCTGAGCGACTCGAGCGCTTGGGCCGGTCGCACCGTGGCCGCGCCGGCGACGAGGCGGGGGCCCGTGCGCGTCGTGTACGGGTCGAGCGTGACGAGGGCGTCGCCGCTGATCACGGCATCGCGGTCGGCGAGGTGGAGCGCGACGTGCCCGTCGGTGTGGCCCGGGGTGGCGAGCGCGCGCGGCCGGCCCGGCAGGTCGAGCAGCGCGCCGGGCTCGAGCGCCTCGGTGTCGCGGACGCCCTCCACGGCGAGCGCTCCCACCGACGCCATCGCGACCAGGATCGGCACGAATCCCGGGTAGCGCAACGGGTACCACAGCCGCGAGTTCGCGGAGCGGTACGAGTACGGATGCGCGGCGATGGGTCGGTCGCCCTCGTGCAGCCAGAGCCGCATCCCTGAGCGCTGGAGGTCGGCGGCCATGCCGAGGTGGTCGAAGTGGGCGTGCGTGAGCACGAGTCCGCGGACGTCGCCGATGCTGCGGCCGATCGCGGCGAGCGCGGCGTGCAGGTGCGGGCCGCTGCGGGGGAAGAGCGAGTCGACGAGTGTCACCGCCCCGCCCTCCTCGATCAGGTAGGCGTTGGTCGACGCGTGCTGGAGCCGGTGCACGCCCGGCGCGACGTCGCGCTCGAGGACCGCCTCGCGGCGGCGGCGGACTGCTCCGCGTTGCGGCTCGCGGCGGGCGGTGCTCTGGGATGCGTCCATGCATCCATCTCATCGGCTCGGCCTGGGCGCCGCCACCCGCGGACGCCCAGGTTCAGAGCTCGAGCAGCTCGTCTGCGACGCGGAGGCCGAGCACCGGCCTATCGGCCGTCCAGACAGCCGCGCACGCGGCGCGGATGGTGTCCACGGGGCGCTCCCCCGCGCGCACGAGCGTGATGTCGATGCCCGAGCGGCGCACGGCCGCGCGCCCGACCTCGAAGTACACGTCGCGGGTCGAGGTCTCGAGCGTCTCCCGCACCGGCGCGATCGGGCGCTGGAGGTCGCGCAGGTCGGCGATGACGTGGTCGGGCCGCATCGACGGGTCGGCGCCGATGAGGCTCGCGCCCCGGTCGATGCCGGTCAGCACCGCGATCGAGCGGATGCCTGCGCGGCGAGCGCCGAGGATGTCGGTGTCGAGCCGGTCGCCGATCATCGCCGGCGACCGCGCGCCGAACCGCTCCGCCGCGACCTCGAACATCGGCGTCTCGGGCTTGCCCGCGAAGTCGGCCAGCCGACCGACGGCCGTGTGCACGGCAGACACGAGCGTGCCGTTGCCGGGTGCGATGCCGCCCGCGACCGGGATCGTCCAGTCGCCGTTCGTGGCGATCCACGGGATGCCGCCGTGCTCGGGCTTGCGCGCGAGCGCGAACGCCGCCTCGGCGAGATCCGCCCAGCCGACGCTTGGGTGGAAGCCCTGCACGACGGCCCTCGGCTGCTCGGCAGCGGTGCGCACCACCCGCCAGCCGCGCGCCTGGACCTCGACGACGATGCCGTCGCCGCCCACGACGAGCACGGGATCACCCGGCTCCAGGTGCTGGGCGAGGAGCAGCATCGCCGCCTGCGGGCTCGTGACAACATCGCGGGGTGCGACGTCGAGCCCGAAGGAGCGGAGGTGCTCGGCGACCTGCGCGTCGGTGCGCGACGCGTTGTTCGTCAGGTAGGCGGCGGGCAGGCCGGTGGCGCGGATGCTGTCCACGGCGTGCGGGATGGCATTCGGCCCCTGGTACACGACCCCGTCGAGGTCGAGGTACAGGAAGTCGACGCCGTCGAGGGGCGTGGGCGCAGGCGCCGCCGACTTGCGGAACAGCGGCATCAGCGCTCGTCCTCGCGCCGCTCCTCGTCGCCGATCAGGTCGTCGCCGAAGAGCGCGTCCCCGAACAGCGCGTCGTCGGATGCCGCCGCAGCCGGGGTCGCGGGCTCGGCGCTCGTCGGCTCGGCGACGGCGGTGTCGGGGTCCGCGGCGTCAGCGTCCGCGGCGTCCGCGGCAGCGTCCGCGTCCGCGTCCGCGTCCGCGTCCGCGTCCGCAGCGTCCTCTGCCGTTGCATGCTCGACCTCGGGCTCGCCGGGCTCGGGCCCACCGGGCTCGGGCTCGCCGGGCTCGGGCTCGCCGGGCTCGGGCTCGCCGGGCTCGGGCTCGGGCTCGGGCTCGGGCTCGGGCTCGGGCTCGGCGCCAGCCTCAGCGACGTCGAGGTCGTCGAGGTCGTCCGGGTCGTCGGACTCGGGGTCGATCTCGATGCGCTCCGTCGTGACGGCGAGCTCCTCGAGCTCGCCGGGGCGCATCGCGTCCTCGAGCGCGTCGATCGCGCGGTCCGCGAGCGCGAACCACTCCGCCGCCTCCTCGTCGCGGCCCAGCTCCTCGAGCACACCCGCGAAGCTCGCGAAGAGCGCGGGGCTGTACTCGAACGCCTTGTCGCGTCGCAGCTCGGGGATGCGCAGCTCCTCGAGCGCCGCCTCCGTCTGCCCCAGGTCGAGCCGGGCGCCGGACTTCACGATCGCGAGCTCGACGCGGACCGGCGTCTCGAGGGTCGACGCGTCGACCGAGCGGGCGAGCTCGAGCGCCTTCTCGGGGCGGCCGAGCCCGCGCTCGCAGTCGGCCATGAGCGGCAGCTGGTCGTCGCGGCCAGTGATGCGGCGGTAGGTGCGCAGCTCGCGAAGCGCGAGCGCGAAGTCGCCGAGCTGGTACGCGGTGATCGCGAGGGTCTCCCGCACCACGCCGATGCGCCCTGCTCGTCGGGCGGCCGCGAGCGCGTGCTGATGGGCGAGCTCAGGGTCGTCGTCGATGAGCCGCGACGCCATGGCCATGTGCTTCGCGACGAGCTCGGCGTTGTCCTTCGCGAGCGTCTTCAGCTGCGCGCGCGCGCCGATGTCGAGGTCCTCGGCCGCGACGTCGTCGGGCAGCGGCGGCGGCACGAAGTCGTCGTCGCGCACCTGCTTGAAGCTCTCGCCCGTGCCCTCACCGCGCCGCTCGTAGCCGCGACCCGGGCGCGCGCCGTCCCGCTGAGGGCCGGAGTTGCGGCTTCGCTGATCGTCGCGTCGCGGCTGGTCGGCGCGTCCGAAGCGGCTGGCGCCCTCCCCCTGCTGCCGGCGGTCGCCGTCGCGGCGCGGCCGTGCGTCGCGGTCGGACCGGCGCTCGCCATCGCGCGCCGGGCGGCGGTCGCCGTCGCGCATGGGCCGGCGGTCGTCTTCGCGCCGTGGGCGCGAGTCCCGGTCGAACCGGCGCTCTCCGTCGCGCTGCGGGCGACGGTCTCCGTCGCGCTGCGGGCGCGAGTCCCGGTCGAAGCGGCGCTCACCGTCGCGCTGCGGGCGACGGTCTCCATCGCGCTGCGGGCGCGAGTCCCGGTCGGACCGGCGCTCTCCGTCGCGCTGCGGGCGACGGTCTCCAGCGCGCTGCGGGCGCGAGTCCCGGTCGAAGCGGCGCTCACCGTCGCGGTGCGGGCGACGGTCTGCGTCGCGCTGCGGGCGCGAGTCCCGGTCGAAGCGGCGCTCACCGTCCCGCTGGGGGCGCGAGTCCCGGCCGAAGCGGCGCTCGCCATCACGCTGCGGGCGACGGTCGCCATCACGCGGCGGGCGGGAAACGCGGTCGAACCGGTGCTCACCGTCGCGCTGCGGGCGACGGTCGCCGTCCCGCTGCGCACGCGAGTCGGCTCCGGGGCGGTAGCCCGTGTCTCCTGGACGCAGCGGCTTGCGCTCGCCGTCGCGGGCCGGCCGGCGATCGCTCGAGCGATCGGAGCCGCGCCCCGGCCGCGCGCCGCCGGAGCGGCTGTCGCCGCCTCGCTCGGGGCGGCGGTCGCCGGAGCTGCGCCGGCGGTCGTCATCGCGCGAGCTGCGATCTGCCTTGTCGTTCACGGCACCATCCCATCCGGGTCCAGAAACGGAAAAAGGGGCCCCAGATGAATCTGGGGCCCCTTTCCAAAAGAAGTCCGGCGGTGTCCTACTCTCCCACAGGGTCCCCCCTGCAGTACCATCGGCGCTGAGAGCCTTAGCTTCCGGGTTCGGAATGTGACCGGGCGTTTCCCTCTCGCTATGGCCGCCGAAACACTATTGATGTTTCAGTCTGCACAGCTCTTCGCTTCGCAGCGAAGGGCTGCAGTTCTCGACCGTCCATCGAGAACCACAAAGTGGACGCGAGCAGCAAGCTCATGTAAATGTTATCAAGTCATCGGCTTATTAGTACCGGTCAGCTTCATGGGTCGTTAGTCCCCACTTCCACATCCGGCCTATCAACCCAGTAGTCTGGCTGGGAGCCTCTCGCCCGAAGGCACGGAAGTCTCATCTTGAGGCCGGCTTCCCGCTTAGATGCTTTCAGCGGTTATCCATCCCGAACGTAGCTAATCAGCGGTGCTCCTGGCGGAACAACTGACACACCAGAGGTTCGTCCAACCCGGTCCTCTCGTACTAGGGTCAGATCCTCTCAAACTTCCAACGCGCGCAGCGGATAGGGACCGAACTGTCTCACGACGTTCTAAACCCAGCTCGCGTGCCGCTTTAATGGGCGAACAGCCCAACCCTTGGGACCTACTCCAGCCCCAGGATGCGACGAGCCGACATCGAGGTGCCAAACCATGCCGTCGATATGGACTCTTGGGCAAGATCAGCCTGTTATCCCCGAGGTACCTTTTATCCGTTGAGCGACAGCGCTTCCACAAGCCACTGCCGGATCACTAGTCCCGACTTTCGTCCCTGCTCCAGTTGTCACTGTCACAGTCAAGCTCCCTTGTGCACTTACACTCGACACCTGATTGCCAACCAGGTTGAGGGAACCTTTGGGCGCCTCCGTTACTTTTTGGGAGGCAACCGCCCCAGTTAAACTACCCACCAGGCACTGTCCCTGAACCGGATTACGGTTCGAAGTTAGATATCCAGAGTGACCAGAGTGGTATTTCAACAATGACTCCACCCGAACTAGCGTCCGGGCTTCACAGTCTCCCACCTATCCTACACAAGCCACACCGAACACCAATACCAAGCTGTAGTAAAGGTCACGGGGTCTTTCCGTCCTGCTGCGCGTAACGAGCATCTTTACTCGTAGTGCAATTTCGCCGAGTTCGCGGTTGAGACAGCTGGGAAGTCGTTACGCCATTCGTGCAGGTCGGAACTTACCCGACAAGGAATTTCGCTACCTTAGGATGGTTATAGTTACCACCGCCGTTTACTGGGGCTTAAATTCTGAGCTTCGCTTGCGCTAACCCTTCCTCTTAACCTTCCAGCACCGGGCAGGCGTCAGTCCGTATACATCGACTTGCGTCTTCGCACGGACCTGTGTTTTTAGTAAACAGTCGCTTCCCACTGGTCTCTGCGGCCTTCAAACGCTCGGGCAGCAAGTGCCGTCACGCCTCAGGCCCCCCTTCTCCCGAAGTTACGGGGGCATTTTGCCGAGTTCCTTAACCACGATTCTCTCGATCTCCTTGGTATTCTCTACCTGACCACCTGAGTCGGTTTGGGGTACGGGTGACTTGAACCTCGCGTCGATGCTTTTCTAGGCAGCATAGGATCACAGACTTCCCTCTAGGGTTCGGCAAAGCTCTCAGGCTATGTGTGCGACGGATTTGCCTATCGCACGCCCTACGGCTTACCCGGACTCAACCATCGGCCCGGTTCTGCTACCTTCCTGCGTCACACCTGTTAATACGCTAGCCGCACCAGCGAGGGGTCGAGTGCTAGCCCAAGGACTTCGCCCCGAAGGGATCCGTCCAAGGATTCGGACTCTTAGCACTACTGGATTGACTTGGGCGGTTCTTCGCCAGCTCAGGATTATCAACCTGATGTCCATCGACTACGCCTGTCGGCCTCGCCTTAGGTCCCGGCTTACCCAGGGAAGATTAGCTTGACCCTGGAACCCTTGGTCTTTCGGAGGACTGGTTTCTCGCCAGTCTTTCGCTACTCATGCCTGCATTCTCACTCGTGTGGCGTCCACGGCTGGATTCCTCCGCCGCTTCACTCGCCACACGACGCTCTCCTACCAATCCGCACGCTTGGACAGCCGAAGCTGCCGAGCTGTTGCGCGAATTCCACGACTTCGGTGGTGTGCTTGAGCCCCGTTACATTGTCGGCGCAGAATCACTTGACCAGTGAGCTATTACGCACTCTTTCAAGGGTGGCTGCTTCTAAGCCAACCTCCTGGTTGTCTAAGCAACTCCACATCCTTTTCCACTTAGCACACGCTTGGGGACCTTAGTCGGTGGTCTGGGTTGTTTCCCTCTCGACGATGAAGCTTATCCCCCACCGTCTCACTGCTGCGCTCTCACTTACCGGCATTCGGAGTTTGGCTGACGTCAGTAACCTTTTGGGGCCCATCGGCCATCCAGTAGCTCTACCTCCGGCAAGAAACACGCAACGCTGCACCTAAATGCATTTCGGAGAGAACCAGCTATCACGAAGTTTGATTGGCCTTTCACCCCTATCCACAGCTCATCCCCTCAGTTTTCAACCTAAGTGGGTTCGGTCCTCCACGAGGTCTTACCCTCGCTTCAACCTGGCCATGGATAGATCACTTCGCTTCGGGTCTAGGACATGCGACTGAATCGCCCTATTCAGACTCGCTTTCGCTACGGCTACCCCACACGGGTTAACCTCGCCACATATCGCTAACTCGCAGGCTCATTCTTCAAAAGGCACGCTGTCACAGCTGCTAGGGCTGCTCCAACGGTTTGTAAGCAAACGGTTTCAGGTACTATTTCACTCCCCTCCCGGGGTACTTTTCACCTTTCCCTCACGGTACTTGTCCGCTATCGGTCATCTGGGAGTATTTAGGCTTACCAGGTGGTCCTGGCAGATTCACACGGGATTTCTCGGGCCCCGTGCTACTTGGGATGGACCTCGCGCCATCGCGCGGTTTCGGCTACGGGATTGTCACCCTCTTCGATGAGCCTTTCCAAGCTCTTCGCCTACCGCGGTCTGTAACGCTTGCTGCTCGGCAGAGCAGCTGAGATGTCCCACAACCCCGATCATGCAACGCCTGCCGGCTATCACACACGATCGGTTTAGCCTCTTCCGCGTTCGCTCGCCACTACTGACGGAATCACTGTTGTTTTCTCTTCCTGTGGGTACTGAGATGTTTCACTTCCCCACGTTCCCTCTACCCGCCCTATATATTCAGGCGGGAGTCACTGGGTCGGCACGCCGCCCAGCGGGGTTTCCCCATTCGGAGATCCTCGGATCAAAGCTCGTTTATCAGCTCCCCGAGGCTTATCGCAGATTACTACGTCCTTCATCGGCTCCAGATGCCAAGGCATCCACCGTTTGCTCTTAGAAACTTGACCACATACATGAGTATTTTGGTTAGGACACCACCGCCGAAGCGATGGCGACCAATGATCTATATAGATCATCAAGACTCGAGCCGAAGCTCGAATCTAAGATGCTCGCGTCCACTGTGTAGTTCTCAACATACGGTCGGTACCGTCGACCTCGGCGCCTTGCGCTCCGGTCATCCGGTCCAGAGGTGAAGAAGACGCCGAAAGGCGCCGTCTGGTCCCTCAGGACCCAACAGCGTGCATGCGCCCGATCTCCCTCGCTCCGCGGTTCCTGACTGCTAGGCAGCCGTACTTCGCTGAGCTCGATCCTTCGAGCGCCAATGTCAATGTTCCACCCTTGAGCTGACCACCGGTCGACGTGTGCGACCGTAGTGGCTCTGCGCCGGCATGCCGGCGAGATGCTCCTTAGAAAGGAGGTGATCCAGCCGCACCTTCCGGTACGGCTACCTTGTTACGACTTAGTCCTAATCACCGATCCCACCTTCGACAGCTCCCTCCAAAAGGTTAGGCCACTGGCTTCGGGTGTTACCGACTTTCATGACTTGACGGGCGGTGTGTACAAGGCCCGGGAACGTATTCACCGCAGCGTTGCTGATCTGCGATTACTAGCGACTCCGACTTCATGAGGTCGAGTTGCAGACCTCAATCCGAACTGAGACCGGCTTTTTGGGATTCGCTCCACCTTGCGGTATCGCAGCCCATTGTACCGGCCATTGTAGCATGCGTGAAGCCCAAGACATAAGGGGCATGATGATTTGACCTCATCCCCACCTTCCTCCGAGTTGACCCCGGCAGTATCCCATGAGTTCCCACCATGACGTGCTGGCAACATAGGACGAGGGTTGCGCTCGTTGCGGGACTTAACCCAACATCTCACGACACGAGCTGACGACAACCATGCACCACCTGTATACCGACCTTGCGGGGCGACCATCTCTGGCCGTTTCCGGTATATGTCAAGCCTTGGTAAGGTTCTTCGCGTTGCATCGAATTAATCCGCATGCTCCGCCGCTTGTGCGGGCCCCCGTCAATTCCTTTGAGTTTTAGCCTTGCGGCCGTACTCCCCAGGCGGGGAACTTAATGCGTTAGCTACGACACGGAGACCGTGGAATGGTCCCCACATCTAGTTCCCAACGTTTACGGCATGGACTACCAGGGTATCTAAGCCTGTTTGCTCCCCATGCTTTCGCTCCTCAGCGTCAGTTACGGCCCAGAGATCTGCCTTCGCCATCGGTGTTCCTCCTGATATCTGCGCATTCCACCGCTACACCAGGAATTCCAATCTCCCCTACCGCACTCTAGTCTGCCCGTACCCACTGCAAGCCCGAGGTTGAGCCTCGGGTTTTCACAGCAGACGCGACAGACCGCCTACGAGCTCTTTACGCCCAATAATTCCGGACAACGCTTGCACCCTACGTATTACCGCGGCTGCTGGCACGTAGTTAGCCGGTGCTTTTTCTGCAGGTACCGTCACTTTCGCTTCTTCCCTGCTAAAAGAGGTTTACAACCCGAAGGCCGTCGTCCCTCACGCGGCGTTGCTGCATCAGGCTTGCGCCCATTGTGCAATATTCCCCACTGCTGCCTCCCGTAGGAGTCTGGGCCGTGTCTCAGTCCCAGTGTGGCCGGTCACCCTCTCAGGCCGGCTACCCGTCGTCGCCTTGGTGAGCCGTTACCTCACCAACAAGCTGATAGGCCGTGAGCTGATCCTTGACCGAAGTTCTTTCCACCCGCAGGAGATGCCTCCGCGGGTCGTATCCGGTATTAGACGCCGTTTCCAGCGCTTATCCCAGAGTCAAGGGCACATTGCTCACGTATTACTCACCCGTTCGCCACTAATCCGGAGGAGCAAGCTCCTCCTTCATCGTTCGACTTGCATGTGTTAAGCACGCCGCCAGCGTTCGTCCTGAGCCAGGATCAAACTCTCCGTAAAGAAATGTTGCGTACCGCTCGGGGAAAACCGGGCGGCAGCGAGTTTGATGCTGACAAAATGGACTGTCTACTGACAATCCGTCTCATCCAAAGGAATCGTGTGCCCGAAGGCACCACGAGTTAATATTTGGCATTTGACATTGTGCACGCTGTTGAGTTCTCAAGGATCAGACGCTCTCGTGCTTCCCTGTATCAGGTCGGCGCCGAGGCAACTTCTCTATCGTAACCACTTCTTGGTCGGTGTCAAATCGACACGCCGTGCGGAGCTGAACTCCCACCGGACTGTCAGGCCCGGTCCGTGGCAACCTGTCTAGGTTACACGATCCGGAGTGACTGTCAAGTCGGCGTGTCGCGCTGGCCGGCCGCATTGCTGCTGCCGTCCGTCGCGCTGCGCGCTCCGCACTGTCATCGTTGAAGTGGTCTGTCACCTTACCCGCGTCCGGCGCGACACGCTACTGCGTGGAGCCTTCCGGCGGGGAGGTGGTCCCTCTTGATCCGCGAGCCTCTCTCGGCTCTGCGTCTTTGGGGTGACGAGTGATTACGTTACACGGGCCGGGGCCCGATGCTCCAAACCGCGTGCATCCCGGGCGTGTCGCCGCGGGATTCCGCGGAAGACGGCGACGGGGGCCCTCAGGCCCCCGTCTCGACCGCGGTGTCCACCCCCGCGAGCGTCTTCTTCCCGCGTCGCAGCACCGCGAACCTCCCGTGCAGCAGCCGGCCCTCGAGGGTGGCCGCCGCATCGTCGATGCGCTGGTTGTTCACCGAGACCCCGCCCTGGGCGATCGCCCGGCGGCCGTCGGAGAGCGAGTCGACGAGACCCGTCTCCTGCAGGAGCTGCAGCACCGGCGCATCCTCGGTCGCCGTCGCCTGCCGGTCGAGCGAGCCGACGGCCGCGGCGAGCGTGCCCGCGTCGAGCGCCCCCAGATCCCCGGAGCCGAACAGCGCCTCGGACGCGGCGATCGCCTGCTCGGTCGCCTCGCGGCCGTGGATGAACGACGTGGCCTGCAGGGCGAGCTCGCGCTGCGCCTCCCGGCGGAAGGGCGCCTCGACCGTGGCCCGCTCGAGCTCCGCGATGCGCGCCGACGGCAGGAACGTGAACGACTTGAGCAGCTGCACGACGATCGCGTCGTCCTGGTTGAGCCAGAACTGGTACATCGCGTACGGCGTGGTCAGCTGGGCGTCGAGCCACACCGCGTTGCCCTCGCTCTTTCCGAACTTCTTGCCGTCGGCGTCGGTGATGAGGGGCGAGCCGAGCGCGTGCGCGTGGACGCCCTCCGCCTTGCGGATCAGCTCGGTGCCGGCCGTGAGGTTGCCCCACTGGTCGCTGCCGCCGAGCTGCATGATGCAGCCGAACCGGAGGAAGAGCTCGCGGAAGTCGAGCCCCTGCAGCACCTGGTAGCTGAACTCGGCGTAGGAGATGCCCTCCTCCGACTCCATGCGCGACGCGACCGCGTCCTTCCGGAGCATCGTGCCGACGCGGAAGTGCTTGCCCACCTCGCGCAGGAAGTCGACGGTCGACAGGGGCGCGGTCCAGTCGAGGTTGTTGACGAGCCGCACCGGGTTGTCGCCCTCGGCGTCGAGGAAGCGCAGCACCTGCGCACCCAGGTAGGTGACCCACTCGGCGACGGTGTCGCGGTCGTTGAGCTGGCGCTCCGCGGTCGGCTTCGGGTCGCCGATGAGCCCGGTCGAGCCGCCGACGAGCGCGATCGGCCGGTGGCCGGCGAGCTGGAGCCGGCGCATGATGATCAGCTGGGCGAGGTTGCCGAGGTGCAGGCTCGGCGCGGTCGGGTCGAAGCCGCAGTAGAACGTGATCGGCGCGCCGCCGAGCAGGTGGCGCAGCGCCTCGGGGTCGGTCGAGACGTGCACGCTGCCGCGATGCTGCAGCTCGTCCCAGACGTTGTCGAAGGCCGGGTCGAGCTGGATGGGCGCGGGTTCGATCACGGCTCGAATCTACCGAACGTCAGCCGCGCGAGAGCCGAGCCAGGCGCTCGTCGAGGGCGATGAGCTGGGCGTCGACCGCGGCCCGCGCCGTGCCGCCGAGGCCGTCGCGAGCAGCGATGGCGCCGTCGACCGTGAGCACCTCGCGCACCTCGGGCGTCAGGTGCTCGCTCACCGAGCGGTAGTCGTCGTCGCTCGCCTCGTCGAGCTCGATCCCGCGCGACTCGCACAGCCGCACGAGCGCCCCGGCGATCTCGTGCGCCTCGCGGAACGGCACCCGGCGCTTGACGAGCCACTCGGCCACGTCGGTCGCGAGGGCGTACCCGCCCGCGGCGCCCGCGCGCATCCGCTGCTCGTCGAAGTCCAGGGTCGCGACCATGCCCGCGAAGGCCGGCAGCAGCACCTGCAGCTGGTCGACCGCGTCGAAGACCGGCTCCTTGTCCTCCTGCAGGTCGCGGTTGTACGCGAGCGGCAGCGCCTTGAGGGTCGCGAGCAGGCCCGCGTGGTCGCCGATGAGCCGACCGGCCTTGCCGCGCGCGAGCTCGGCGATGTCGGGGTTCTTCTTCTGCGGCATGATCGACGACCCGGTCGAGAAGCCGTCGTGCAGCCGCGCGAAGCCGACGTCGCGCGTCGTCCAGAGGATGACCTCCTCGGCGAGGCGCGAGAGGTCGATCGCCGTCATCGCGAGCACGAACGTCAGCTCGGCGACGACGTCGCGCGCGCTCGTCGCATCGATCGAGTTCGGGCTCGGCGCGGCGAGGCCCAGCTCGCTCGCGACGATCGCCGGGTCGAGGCCGAGCGTCGAGCCGGCGAGGGCGCCCGCGCCGTACGGCGACTCGCTCGCGCGCACCCGCCAGTCGGCGAGCCGCTCGAGGTCGCGCACGAGCGGCCACGCGTGCGCGAGCAGGTGGTGCGCGAGCAGCACGGGCTGCGCGTGCTGCAGGTGGGTGCGCCCCGGCATCGGCGCCGTCGGGTGCGCGTCGGCCTGCATGCGGAGCGCCTCGATCACCGCGCGGATGCCGCGCTCGACCTCCTCGGCCTCCTCGAGCATCCACACCCGCACGAGCGTCGCGATCTGGTCGTTGCGCGAGCGGCCCGCGCGCAGCCGCCCGCCGAGCTCGGCGCCCGCGACCTCGATGAGGCCCCGCTCGAGCGCGCCGTGCACGTCCTCGTCGGAGTCGGCCGCTGCGAACGCGCCGGTGCGGACCCGCTCGCTCAGCTCGTCGAGCGCCGAGCGCATCGCGGTCAGCTCGTCGTCCGAGAGCAGCCCCGCCGCGTGGAGCGCGCTCGCGTGGGCCTTCGACCCGCGGATGTCGAGCTGGGCGAGGCGCCAGTCGAACTGGGTCGACTTCGACAGCCGCGCCATCTCAGGGCTCGGGCCGGATGCGAAGCGCCCGCCCCACAGCGAGCCCTCGTTCGTGCCGTGCTGCTGCCCGCTCATGCGGCGGCCCGCTCGAGCAGCCACGCGAGCAGCGCCTTCTGCGCGTGCAGCCGGTTCTCCGCCTCGTCCCAGATGATCGACTGCGGCCCGTCGATGACGTCGGCCGTCACCTCGAAGCCGCGGTCGGCGGGCAGGCAGTGCATGAAGACCGCGTCGGGCTGCGCGAGGTCCATGAGCGCCTGGTCGACCTGGAAGGCGCCGAAGGTCGCGACCCGCGCTGCCTTCTCGTCCTCCTTGCCCATCGAGACCCACGTGTCGGTCACGACGACGTCGGCGCCGGCGACGGCGGCGGATGCGTCGTCACCGACGGTCGCGCTGCCGCCGGTGGTCGCGGCGATGCGCTGGGCGTCGGCCACGACAGCCGCGTCGGGCGCGTACCCGGCGGGCGCGGCGACCCGCACGTGCATGCCGGCGGTCGCGCACGCGAGGAGGTACGACTGCGCCATGTTGGAGCGCCCGTCGCCGACGAACGCGACGGTGAGGCCCGCGAGCTCGCCCTTGTGCTCCTGCATCGTGAGCAGGTCGGCGAGCAGCTGGCACGGGTGGAAGTCGTCGGAGAGCGCGTTCACGACCGGCACCCGGGTCGCGGCCGCCATCTCCTCGAGCCCCGCCTGCGCGTACGTGCGCCACACGATCGCCGCGACCTGGCGCTCGAGCACGCGGGCGGTGTCGGCCGCGGTCTCCTTGCCGCCGAGCTGGCTCGAGGCGGTCGAGATGATGAGCGGCGAGCCGCCGAGGTCGGAGATGCCGACGTGGAACGACACGCGCGTGCGGGTCGACGACTTGTCGAAGATGACGGCGACGCTCTGCGGCCCCTCGAGCGGCCGCGCGGCGAAGCGGTCGCGCTTCATGCGCGCGGCGAGCTCGAGCACCTCGCGCTGCTCGGCGGGGCTCAGGTCGTCGTCGCGCAGGAAGTGCCGGGTCATGCTGCTCCTCGGTGGGTCTGGGCGGATGCAGGCACGACCTCGGTGCCGGAGCCCGCGGTCGTGAAGATCTCGGTCAGGATGGAGTGGGGCGCTCGGCCGTCGATGATCGCGGCCTTCGGCACGCCCGCGCGGACGGCCGTGAGGCACGCCTGCATCTTGGGGATCATGCCCGACTCGAGCGAGGGCAGGAGCGCCTCGAGCTCGTCGTCGGTGATCTCGGTGATGAGCGACGAGCGGTCGGGCCAGTCGCGGTAGAGGCCCTCGACGTCGGTGAGGATCACGAGCTTCTCGGCGCCGAGCGCCGCCGCGAGCGCGGCGGCGGCGGCGTCGGCGTTGATGTTCAGCGACTCTCCCGGCCGGTCGCCGTCCGGGGCGATCGACGAGACGACGGGGATGAGCCCCGCCTCGAGCAGCCGCTCGACGGGCGCCGGGTCGACGGCGACGACGTCGCCGACCTGGCCGAGGTCGACCTCGCGGCCGTCGACGACCGTGCCGCGGCGGCGGCCGGTGAAGAGCCCGGCGTCCTCCCCCGAGACGGTCGCGGCGAGCGGGCCGTGCGCGTTGATGAGCGACACGAGCGTGCGGGCGACCTGGCCGGTGAGCACCATGCGCACGACCTCCATCGCCTCGGGGCTCGTCACGCGGTAGCCGCCGCGGAACTCGCTCTCGATGCCGTGGATGCGCAGCGCCTCGTCGATCTGCGGGCCGCCGCCGTGCACGACGACGGGCGCGATGCCGACGTGCCGGAGGTACACCATGTCCTCGGCGAACGCGCGCTGCAGCTCGGCCGACACCATCGCGTTGCCGCCGTACTTCACGACCATCGTCGCGCCGCGGTAGCGCTCGAGCCACGGGAGCGACTCGATGAGCGTCGCGGCCTTCTGCGCGAGGAGCGCCTCGTCCCTAGCTGGCATACGCGGAGTTCTCGTGCACGTAGTCGTGGGTCAGGTCGTTCGTGCGGATCGTCGCCGTCGCGTCGCCCGCGTGCAGGTCGATGACGATGCTCGTCGCGCGCGGCGCGAGGTCGACCTCCTCCCGAGGGCGGTCGGGCTCGCCCGCGCGGCACACCCGCACCCCGTTGAAGACGACGTCGACCGCGTACGGGTCGAACGACGCATCCGTCGTGCCGATCGCGGCGAGCACGCGCCCCCAGTTCGGGTCGTTGCCGAAGATCGCCGCCTTGAACAGGTTCGAGCGCGCGACCGAGCGGCCGACGACGACCGCGTCGTCCTCGCTGACGGCGCCGCGCACCTCGATCGCGATGTCGTGGGTCGCGCCCTCTGCGTCCTCCTGCAGCTGGCGCGCGAGGTCGTCGCACACGGCGGTGACGGATGCGGTGAGCGCGGCCTCGTCGGCGCGCTCGCCCGACGCGCCGGAGGCGAGGAGCAGCACGGTGTCGTTCGTCGACATGCAGCCGTCGGAGTCGAGCCGGTCGAAGGTCACGCGCGTCGCGGCGCGGAGCGCGCGGTCGAGCACGTCGGGCTCCGCGACCGCGTCGGTCGTGAGCACGACGAGCATCGTCGCGAGCCCGGGCGCGAGCATGCCCGCGCCCTTCGCCATGCCGCCGACCGTCCAGCCGCCGTCGCGCGCGACCGCCTGCTTCGGCACCGAGTCGGTCGTCATGATCGCGCGGGCCGCGGCGAGCCCTGCCTCCTCGCCGTCCGCGAGCGCGTCGACGGCGAGGTCGGCGCCGTGCAGCACCGCCGCGCGGAACGCCTCGTCGCCGACGCCGATGAGGCCGGTCGAGCACACCTGCACGTCGATCGCGCCGAGGCCGAGGCGCTCGGCGACGCGCTCGGCCGTCTGGTGCGTCGTCTGGAAGCCGAAGGGGCCGGTGAAGCAGTTCGCCCCGCCGGAGTTCAGGATCACGGCGCGCGCGGTGCCGTCGGCGAGCGCCTGCTGGCTCCAGAGCACCGGGTTCGCCTTCGCCCGGTTGGCGGTGAAGACCCCGGCGGCGGCGGCGAGCGGGCCGTCGTTCACGACGAGCGCGACGTCGGGGCCGCCCGATGCCTTGACGCCCGCCGCGACGCCGGCCGCGCGGAAGCCCGCCGCGGCGGTCACGCTCACGGCGCGACCCCGTCGATCGGCAGGCCGAGCTGCTCCTCGAAGCCGAGCGCGATGTTCGCCGACTGGATGGCCGCGCCGGCCGTGCCCTTGCCGAGGTTGTCGAGCGCGGCGATCATCACGACCCGCCCGGCGTCCTCGTCGAGGCCGACGCCGATGTGCACCGAGTTCGAGCCGAGCACGTCGGCGGTCCGCGGGTACGAACCTGCCGGCAGCACGTGCACGAAGCGCTCGTCGGCGTACGCCGAGAGCCACGCGCCCCGCAGCTGCTCCGCGCTCACGTCGCCCACGAGCGGGGCGGTGACGGTCGCGAGGATGCCGCGCGACATCGGCACGAGGACGGGCGTGAACGAGTGCCGCACCTCGCCCGCCCCGACCGCGCGCAGGTTCTGCGCGATCTCGGGCAGGTGCCGGTGCGTGCCGCCGACGCCGTACGGGCTCGCGCTGCCGGTGAGCTCGCTCGCGAGCAGGTGGGTCTTCGCGGCACGGCCGGCGCCGGAGGAGCCGACCGCGAGCACCGAGGTGAGCGCGGTCGGGTCGATGAAGCCGGATGCGACGCCGGGCGCGGCGGCGAGGGTCACGGCGGTCGCGTTGCAGCCGGGCACCGCGATGCGCCGGGTCGCGCGCAGCTCGCGCCGCTGCCGGCCGCCGTCGGCGAGCATGAGCTCGGGCATGCCGTACGGCCACGCGCCCGCGTGCTCGGTGCCGTAGAACCGCGTCCACGCCTCGGGGTCGTGGAGCCGGTGATCGGCGCCCGCGTCGACGACGAGCGTCTCGGCGGGCAGCTGGGCGGCGATGCCGGCCGAGTGGCCGTGCGGCAGCGCGAGGAACACGACGTCGTGGCCGGCGAGCACCTCGGGAGTCGTCTCCTGGAAGGTGAGGCTGGCGAGGGAGCGCAGGTTCGGGTGCACGGACACGAGCGGCTGCCCGGCGTTGGCGTGCGCCGTGACGGTGCGCACCTCCAGCTCGGGGTGCTGCGCGAGCAGCCGAAGCAGCTCGCCGCCCGCGTATCCGCTCGCGCCTGCGACGGCGACGGAGAGGCTCATGCCTCCAGGCTAGTCGCCCGCCCGCTCCGCATCGGCCTCGAACGCCGCCTCGACGACCGCGACGACCTCGATCTCGCCGGCCGCGAGCTCGAGCGCGGGGCCGGAGTCGGCACCGCCCAGGAGCACCGCCTCGCTCGCGCGGTGCTTCGCCACGAGCGGCTGCGGCACGGTGAGATCCGGCTCGCGAAGGGCTGCGATCCGCGGCTTCCCGAGCCCCGCGGCGCGCGCGTAGTCGGCGGCGCGCTCGACCGCGTCGGCGACCGCGCGCGCCCTGGCGCGGGCGGCGAG
>NZ_JANQCH010000044.1 GCF_024723325.1 Agrococcus sp. HG114 | reverse complement strand
TCGCGCGGCTGCGCGACACGGGCTTCGAGGTGGGCGAGCACGAGCGCGCGTGGCTCGAGCGCCAGCTGCAGTCGGCGGTCCGCGAGCGGATGCCGGTGCGCCTGACCGTGACGACCTCGGCGGAGCCCGTCGACATCGAGCTCGTGCCGCTCGCCGTCGCGAACGGCCGCCTGCGGGCGCGCGACGCGAACCGCGACGTCGAGCGCACCCTGCCGCTCAGCGCCATCACGCGCGTCGCGGGCCTCGGCGCGGTCGGCTGAGCGGCCGGTAGGCTCGAAGGCTATGACTCTCGGGCCCCTCATCGTCCAGTCCGACCGGACCGTGCTGCTCGAGGTCGCCCACCCCGACGCGGCGGCGGCCCGGCAGGCGCTCCAGGTCTTCGCCGAGCTCGAGCGCGCGCCCGAGCACATCCACACCTACCGCGTCACGCGGCTGGGGCTGTGGAACGCGCGCGCGGCCGGCCACACCGCCGACGAGATCATCGGCACCCTCGACCGGCACGCGAAGTTCCCCGTCCCCGCCGGCGTCGCCCAGGACATCCGCGAGACCATCGGCCGCTACGGCCGGCTCGTGATCGAGCGCGACGACGAGGGCCTCGTGCTGCGCAGCCAGGACCGCCCGGTGCTCGAGGAGGTGCGCCGCTCGAGGAAGATCGCGCCCCTGCTCGGCGGCCCCGCGGGCGACGGCATCCGGGTCGTCGACTGGGCGCGCGGCGAGCTCAAGCAGGAGCTCGTGAAGCTCGGCTGGCCCGCCGAGGACCTCGCGGGCTACACCCCGGGCACCCCGCTCGAGATCGACCTCGTCGAGGACGGCTGGAGCATGCGGCCCTACCAGGCGGATGCGGTGACGCACTTCGCCGAGGCCGGCTCCGGGGTCGTCGTGCTCCCGTGCGGCGCGGGCAAGACGATCGTCGGTGCTGCGGCGATGGCCGCGACCGACACGACGACGCTCATCCTCGTGACGAACACCGTCTCGGCCCGGCAGTGGCGGGCCGAGCTGCTCGCGCGCACGAGCCTCACCGAGGAGGAGATCGGCGAGTACTCGGGGCAGTCGAAGGAGATCAAGCCCGTCACGATCGCGACGTACCAGATCCTCACGGTCAAGCGCGGCGGCGAGTACGCGCACCTCGGCGTGCTCGACGCGCTCGACTGGGGCCTCATCGTCTACGACGAGGTGCACCTGCTGCCCGCTCCCGTGTTCAAGCTCACCGCCGACCTGCAGGCGCGCCGCCGCCTCGGCCTCACCGCGACGCTCGTGCGCGAGGACGGCCGCGAGTCGGACGTCTTCAGCCTCATCGGACCGAAGCGGTTCGACGCGCCGTGGAAGGAGATCGAGCAGCAGGGCTTCATCGCGCCGGCCGAGTGCTTCGAGGTGCGCATCGACCTCGACGAGGACGAGCGGCTCGAGTACGCCGCCGCGAGCGACCGCGACCGATACCGCATCGCCGCGTCGAGCCCCCGCAAGGTCGACACCGTGCGGCGCGTGCTCGCGCAGCACCCCGACGAGCCGACGCTCGTGATCGGCCAGTACCTCGACCAGCTCGACGAGCTCTCGGCCGCCCTCGGCGCGCCGCTCATCACGGGCGAGACGCCGGTCTCCGAGCGCGAGGAGCTGTTCCAGGCCTTCCGCACCGGCAAGGAGCGCGTGCTCGTCGTCTCGAAGGTCGCGAACTTCTCGGTCGACCTGCCGGACGCGTCGCTCGCGGTGCAGGTGTCGGGGTCGTTCGGCTCGCGGCAGGAGGAGGCGCAGCGCCTCGGCCGCCTGCTGCGCCCGAAGGGGGGCCGCTCGGCCAGCTTCTACACGATCGTCGCGCGCGACACCGTCGACCAGGAGTTCGCGCTCGGGCGGCAGCGCTTCCTCGCCGAGCAGGGCTACGCCTACACGATCCTCGACGAGCACGAGCTCGGCCTCGCCGACCGCGCGGCGGTCTGAGCGCGTCCCGGTGACTCTCAGTCAGCGTTCAGGAGACGACCAGAGGATTGTCACCATGACCGAGCCGAACGCCAAAGTCCTCGTCGTCGACGACGAGCCGCACATCCGTGACCTGCTGACGACGAGCCTGCGCTTCGCCGGCTTCGACGTGCGCGCCGTCGGCGCGGGCGCCGCCGCGATCTCCGCCGTGCTCGAGGAGGAGCCCGACCTGATCCTCCTCGACGTCATGCTCCCCGACATCAACGGCTTCGGCGTGACCAAGCGCCTGCGCGCATCCGGCTTCACCGCCCCCATCCTGTTCCTCACCGCGAAGGACGACACCGAGGACAAGATCAACGGCCTCACGGTCGGCGGCGACGACTACGTCACGAAGCCGTTCTCGCTCGACGAGATCATCGCGCGCATCAAGGCGATCCTGCGGCGCACGATGGCCGAGGCCGACGACGCGACGCTGCACGTCGGCGACCTCGCGATGAACCAGGACACCCACGAGGTGACCGTGCGCGGCGAGGAGATCGAGCTCTCCCCCACCGAGTTCAAGCTGCTGCGCTACCTCATGCTCAACGCGAACCGCGTGCTCTCGAAGGCGCAGATCCTCGACCACGTGTGGGAGTACGACTTCAACGGCGACGTGGGCATCGTCGAGTCGTACATCTCCTACCTGCGCCGCAAGATCGACGACGGCTCGAGCGAGCCCATGATCGTGACGAAGCGCGGGTTCGGCTACATGCTGAAGTCCCCGAAGGCGTAGGTGCGCCAGGCGCTGATCCGCCTGCTCGGCCGCATGTCGCTGGCCGGGCGGATCAGTGCACTCACCGTCGTGGTGATGGCGCTCGGCCTCGTGCTCGCGGGCATCGGCACGCTCAGCATCATCCGCGACGCGCAGGTCGCCGACGTCGACGTCGAGATCGAGCAGGCGATGCAGGCGTTCGCGAGCGAGCCGGTCACGCGATCCGACTCGCCCGAGCAGTGCGACCTCGCGCAGCGGATGCCGAACACGTACTACTTGGGCGTGGCGGACGCGACGGGCCAGATCATCTGCGACAACAAGCTGCCGAGCCCGGGCAACCCCGACGTCTCGACGCTCTCGCTCGCGACCTTCGCGCAGGAGCGCACCCCGTTCGTGCTGCCCTCGATCGACGACCAGTCGACGTGGCGCGCGCTCGTGACGCCCACGACGGTCGAGTCGACGGGCGAGCTGCTCATCTCGATCGTCGCGGTCGACCTGCAGCGGCTCGAGCAGACGACCACGACGTTCATGCTCGTCTTCGCCGGCTTCTCGGTGCTCGCGGTCGTGCTCGGCGCGGCCCTCACGCGCATCCTCGCGGTCTCGACGCTGCGCGGCCTCCGCAACGTCGCGAAGCAGGCGCAGCGCTTCGCCGACGGCGACTACGACACGCGGCTCACGACCGAGCACCCCCGCACCGAGGTCGGCTCGCTCCAGCGCTCGCTCAACAGCATGCTCGACCGCATCGAGGCGGCGATCGAGGCCCGCGACGAGTCGGTCAAGCAGATGCGCCAGTTCGTCGGCGACGCGAGCCACGAGCTGCGCACGCCGCTCGTGTCGGTGCGCGGCTACGCCGAGCTCTACCGCATGGGCGCGATCGCCCGCCCCGAGGACGTCGCGAGCGCGATGGAGCGCATCGAGAGCGAGGCGAAGCGCATGGCCCGCCTCGTCGAGGACCTCCTGCAGCTCGCGCGGCTCGACGAGCGGCGCCCGCTCGACCTGCAGCCGCTCGACCTCGTGCCGCTCGTGAACGACGCGGCGTCCGACACGCGCGTCGGGGCGCCCGACCGCCACGTGCAGGTGCTCCCGATCGACGCGGATGCGATGGGTCCGGTGGAGGACGAGGACGACGCGACGCCCGACGCGATCTTCACGCCGCCGCCGCTCACGCCGCCGGCGATCGTGCTCGGCGACGAGCACACGCTGCGGCAGGTGATCTCGAACCTCATCGGCAACGCGCTGCGGTACACGCCCGAGGGCTCCCCGATCGAGCTCGCGGTGGGCGTCGCCACCCGGCGGCGCCGCGCGATCGTCATGGTGATCGACCACGGCCCCGGGGTGCCGCCGGAGGCGCGCAAGAAGGTGTTCGAGCGCTTCTACCGCACCGACGACTCCCGCGCCCGCGAGACGGGCGGCTCGGGCCTCGGGCTCGCGATCGTGCGCGGCATCGTGCGCGCGCACGGCGGCCGCATCGACGTCGTCGAGACCCCGGGCGGCGGCGCGACGTTCCGCATCGCGATCCCGCTCGCCCCCGACGAGGCGGTCATGGCGCTCAGCCACCGGCTGCGCCCGGAGGGCACGCCCAACACGATCACGCGCGACCATCCACAGGCGCGCGCCGCCTCCCGCTCCTGACCCCGCGCATCCGTCTACCGTCGGGCCCCGAGCGCGGATGCTCCGCGCGGGATCGAGGGGATCATGAGCAGGTACGTCGTCGATGGCGACGCCATCCACGGCGCGCACATCTCGGTGCGCGGCACCGCGTCGCGGCTGCAGTCCGAGGTCGCGGCGATGCACGCGCAGCTGCAGGCGCTGCAGGACTCCTGGAGCGGGCAGGCGTCCGTCGCGTTCCAGGGCGTGCTGCAGGAGTGGCGGGCGACGCAGCTGCGCGTCGAGGAGTCGCTCGCGAGCATCAACGAGGCGCTCGCGATGGCGGGCCGCCAGTACGACGAGGTCGAGCAGGGCAACACGCGCCTCTTCGCCGGCTGAGCGGGCTCGGCGACGGCGAAGGGCCCCAGCTGTGCAGCTGGGGCCCTTCGACTCGGGGGACTCCTTAGAAGTCCATGCCACCCGTCGGGTCGGCCGGCATCGGCGCGGCCTTCTCGGGCTTGTCGGCGACGACGGCCTCGGTCGTGAGGAAGAGGCCGGCGATCGACGCGGCGTTGGCGAGCGCGGAGCGCGTGACCTTCACCGGGTCGGCGATGCCCGCGGCGAGCATGTCGACGTACTCGCCCGACGCGGCGTTGAGGCCGTGGCCGACCTCGAGGCCGCGCACCTTCTCGGCGACGACGCCCGGCTCGAGGCCGGCGTTCGCGGCGATCTGCTTCAGCGGAGCGTCGACCGCGACGCGGACGATGTTCGCGCCCGTCGCCTCGTCGCCCGCGAGCTCGAGGCCCTCGAACGCGGTCTTCGCGGCCTGGATGAGCGCGACGCCACCACCGGCGACGATGCCCTCCTCGACGGCGGCCTTCGCGTTGCGGACGGCGTCCTCGATGCGGTGCTTGCGCTCCTTGAGCTCGACCTCGGTCGCGGCACCCGCCTTGATGACGGCCACGCCGCCGGCGAGCTTCGCGAGGCGCTCCTGGAGCTTCTCGCGGTCGTAGTCGCTGTCGGTGTTCTCGATCTCCTGGCGGATCTGGCGCACGCGGCCCGCGATGGCGTCGGCCTCGCCGGCACCCTCGACGATCGTCGTCTCGTCCTTCGTGATGACGACCTTGCGCGCGCGGCCGAGCAGGTCGAGCGTCGCGTTCTCGAGCTTGAGGCCGACCTCCTCGGAGATCACCTGGCCGCCCGTGAGGATCGCCATGTCGGCGAGCATGGCCTTGCGGCGGTCGCCGAAGCCCGGGGCCTTGACGGCGACCGACTTGAAGATGCCGCGGATCTTGTTGACGACGAGCGTCGCGAGCGCCTCGCCCTCGACGTCCTCGGCGATGATGACGAGCTGCTTGCCCGCCTGGATCACCTTGTCGACGATCGGCAGCAGGTCCTTGATGTTCGAGATCTTCGAGTTGACGATCAGGATGTACGGGTCCTCGAAGACCGTCTCCTGGCGCTCGGCGTCGGTGACGAAGTACTGCGACAGGAAGCCCTTGTCGAAGCGCATGCCCTCGGTGAGCTCGAGCTCGGTGCCGAAGGTGTTCGACTCCTCGACGGTGACGACGCCCTCCTTGCCGACCTTGTCGATGGCCTCGGCGATGAGCGCGCCGATCTCCTCGTCGGCGGCCGAGATCGAGGCGGTGGCGGCGATCTCCTCCTTGGTCTCGACCTCCTTCGCGTTGGCGAGCAGCTGCTCGCTCACGGCGGCGGCGGCCTTCTCGATGCCGCGCTTGAGGCTGATGGGGTCGGCGCCGGCGGCGACGTTGCGGAGGCCCTCGCGGACCAGCGCCTGCGCGAGCACCGTGGCCGTCGTCGTGCCGTCACCGGCGACGTCGTCGGTCTTCTTCGCGACCTCCTTGACGAGCTCGGCCCCGATCTTCTCGTACGGGTCCTCGAGCTCGATCTCCTTGGCGATCGAGACGCCGTCGTTCGTGATGGTGGGGGCGCCCCACTTCTTCTCGAGCACGACGTTGCGGCCGCGCGGGCCGAGGGTCACCTTCACCGCGTCGGCGAGCGTGTTGAGTCCACGCTCCAGCCCGCGACGGGCCTCCTCGTTGAATGCGATCATCTTTGCCATTGCAGTTCGTCCCTCCTGGACGCTGTGGACGTTCAACTGGCACTCCGACCAAGGGAGTGCCAGTACCCAAGTCTGGCACTCTCACCAGTCGAGTGCAAGCCGCGTCAGGGGGCGGTGGGCGTGGGCGAGTGCGACACGTCGCCGTCGTGCCGCGGCTCGACGCTCGGGGCCGTGCCGACCGCATCCGTGCCGAGCACGATCGTGATGGGCGTGCCGCTCAAGCGGCCGTCCGACTGGCGCGCCTCGCCCACGCCGATGCCCTGCGCGAGGCCGCGCGCGACGGGCGCGAGCTCGGGCGCGTCGTACCAGACGACGGTGCGCTGCGCGTCGCCGCCGGTGCTCGCGCCGGTCGCGACCACGCTCCAGCCCGCGTCGGCGAGGGCCTGGCCGACGCCGGCCGCGAAGCCGCGCTCGCCCGTCTGGTCGAGGACGGTGATGGATGCGTCGGTGCCGGGATCGACCTGGCCCGGGTCGGAGACGACCTCCGGCTCATCGGTCGCGACCTGGGTCGGCGCGGTCGCCTGCGGCCGCAGCCGGTCGAGCAGGAACAGGCCCGCGGCGGTGAGGACCACGACTGCGGCGAGGGCGCCGAGCAGGATGGCCCAGCGCGGCGCGCGCGGCGACGACGCCGAGCGATGCGCGCCGACGCGCTGCGTCGGGCTCATCGGCCCTCGCGCAGCCGCAGCAGCCGCCGCACGAGCATCGGGTCGTGGCGCAACGCCTCCGGGGTCTCGAGCAGGCCGTCGAGCACCTGGTAGTAGCGCGTCGTCGTCCAGCCGAACTCCGCGCGGATCGCGCGCGCCTTCGCGCCGCCGTGGCTCGTCCAGCCGGCCTCGAAGTCGAGCACCCGGCGGATGCGCTCCTCGCGCGCTGCGGCGAGGTCGAGCGCGGGCGTGTCAGCGCCGGATGCCGCCGGCGTCGTGACCGTGGCGAGCGAGTCCGCCGCCGCGAACGCGAGGGCCGCCGCCTCGTCGGCGGAGCCCGCCGGGCGGGGTCGCGGCTCGATGGGCATGCGATCGATCCTAGAGCCGGGTCGGGTTCCGCCCGCCGCGAAACACGCGCGTGCGGGCGTACCCTGGATGCCATGACCGATCGCATCGAACGCTCCGAGTCCGAGTGGCGCGAGGCGCTCTCGCCCGACGCCTACCGCGTGCTGCGCGAGGCCGGCACCGAGCGGCCGTGGACGGGCGCGCTGCTCGACGAGCAGCGCCAGGGCGTCTACGCGTGCGGCGCGTGCGGCAACGAGCTCTTCGACGACGAGACGAAGTTCGACTCCGGCTGCGGCTGGCCCAGCTTCTTCGACGCGCGCGAGGACGCGGTCGAGCTCATCGAGGACCGCTCGCTCGGCATGGTGCGCACCGAGGTGCGCTGCGCGAAGTGCGGCAGCCACCTGGGCCACGTGTTCAAGGACGCGCCGCAGACCCCGACGGGCGACCGCTTCTGCATGAACTCGCTCGCGATGACGTTCACGCCCGAGTCGTGACCGCCGTCCGCGCACGGCCGGCGACGACGGCGCGGGACATCCTGAGCCGAAGCTGACCGGTCCGGGAAGATCGATCGGCCCGAGCGACTCGTCGAGCGCGCATGCGGCTCGGGCACGCGCTCAGCCCCATCGAGCTTCCGGCCCAGCCGACCCGTTGCGCTCGCCTCGCGTCAGACCGCGCGGATCGCGCGCGCGGGCCGGCGGATCGCCGAGACCGCGACCGCCGCGATCGTGAGCGCGGCGCCGATGAGCGACCACACCGTCACGGGGTGGCCGGCCGGCACGAGCCAGTCGAGCAGCAGCGACGCGACGACCTGCCCGCAGATGACGCCGAGCCCCATGGTGAGCACGCCGAGGTGGTGCACGGCGATCGACATCAGGTAGATGAACACGATGCCGAGGACGCCGCCCACGTAGAGCCACGGCTCCGCCGGCAGTGGCCGAGCGGTGACGCCGGCGAGCGCCTGGATGCCGACGATGATCGCGAGCGCGACGGTGCCGACGAGGAAGTTCGACACCGTCTGCGCGATCGCCGAGCGCGCGTGGCGCTGCACGAGCCCGCCGAACGCCTGCTGGAACGACTGCAGGAGCCCCGCGACGAACGGCAGCACGACGAGCCAGGCGCCGTCGATCGCGCCGGCGCCCGCGAGGGCGATGCCGACCGCGACGAGCGCGAGCAGCGCCCCGAGCACGCGGGGCGCGGTGATCGGCTTCCTCGCGAGGCCGCCGAAGCCGGCGCGGTCGACGGCGAGCGCGCTCGTGGTCTGGCCCGCGACGACGCCGACCGTGTAGAGGGCGACGCCCGTCGTGCCGACCACGAGTCCCTGCGTCGCGACGAGGAACGCGCCGAGGAGACCGGTCGACGCGTACCACCACGGCATCGAGCCGTCGCGGATCACGCCCACGAGCCGGCGCACGCCCGCGCGCGAGCCGGGCGAGACGAGCAGGATGACGCCGAGCAGCGCGAGCCCGACGGCGAACGAGACGAGCGCGGCGAGCATGCCGTGCTCGAGCCGGGCCCCGAGCTCGCCGTTGACGCGGCTCTGCACCGCGAGGCCCGCGCCGGCGGCGACCGATGCGAGCAGCCAGAGGATGCCGCTCACGCGAGGGCCCGCGGCCCGCCGGTCGAGGTGCACGCGCGCGAGGGTCTCACCGGGCAAGCCTAGAATGGCTGGGCGCCGCGGGCGAATCCGCGCCGCGCCTCCTTAGCTCAGTGGTAGAGCAACGCTCTTGTAAAGCGTAGGTCGTCAGTTCGATCCTGACAGGGGGCTCGAGCGCCGGCCCGCTCACGATCCGACCGTCAGCGCCCCGCGGGCTGCCCGATGAACGCGGCGAGCGCGGCGGGGTCGCTCACGTCGCCCGCGAACGCCTGCCCGTCGACGAGCACCGTCGGCACGCCGCGGAGCGGCTCGGCGCCCTGCAGCGGCTGCTCGATCGCGCGCACGGTCGCCTGACGCACCCACCACGCGAAGCGGCCCTCGGCGATGCACGTGCCGACGTCGTCGCCGTCGGCGCCGTGCTCGGCGGCGAGCGCCGCGGCCGAGGCCGCGTCGAACGGCTGCCCCTGCAGCTCGGCGACGAGCGCCGTCTGGAACGACCGGTACGCGTCGGGCGCGGCATCGGCGACGCACGCGAGCGCGTTCGCGCCGAGCGTCGAGGCGTAGCCGTTCGCGATCGAGTCGCTGAGCGAGACGGGCAGGTACGCGACGCGCGCGCCGCCCTCGTCGGCGAGCGCCGAGAGCTGCTCGCCGCTCGCGCTCAGCAGCCGGTCGCAGTACTCGCACGCCGGGTCGATGACCACGAGCACGTCGGGCGTCCCGGATGCGGCGGGCAGCGGCTCGGGGTCGCCCTGCGCCGGCACGGGGTCGGCCTCGACCACGCCGTCGGCGTCGAACGCGATGGCGTCGGCCATGTTGGCGGGGCCGTCGGCGGGCGCGAGCGTCACCACCTGACCGCCGAGCTCCTGCTGGATCGTCTCGATGTCGGGGTCGCGGATGACCCAGCGGTCGGACACGAGCACGGTCTGCTCGCGGAGCTGCCGCTCGGTCGCGATCGCGAGCGCCTCGTCGGGGCTCCCGGCGAGGATGAGCTCGGTGTCGGCGCCGCACGTCGCGACGACGGGCGCGTCGTCGCTGTCGCGGTACTGCTCGACGAGCTCGTCGCACTGCCCTCCCGCGTCGAGGTAGGCGGCGCCGAGCTCGCCGATCGTCGTGATCGGCGGCGGGGGCGATGCGGCGCACCCTGCCAGCAGCGCGAGCGCGACGAGCGCGCCCCCGGCCGGCAGGGTACGCACGGGCTCAGCCCTCGCTCGGGGCGGGCGACTCGGTCGGCGCCTCGGTCGACTCGGTGAGCGAGCCGGCCGTCGCGGTCACGAACGCCTGGAAGCCGGCCGCGTCGCCGGGCGAGCCCGGGAAGAGCTCGCCGTTGACGAGCACGGTCGGCGTGCGGTCGGCGACGACGCCGTCGGTGCCGGGCAGCGGCTCGCTGCCGGCGAGGATCGTGGCGTCCTCGGCCCAGCCCATGAAGCGGCCCTCGGTGATGCAGTCGGCGAGGCCGCCCGCCGTGTCGATCCCGGCGCCCTCGGCGACGTCGACGATCTCGTCGTTCGAGAGGCCCGCGGTCTGCTCGGCGGGCTGGTTCTCGTACATCGCCTTGTTGAAGTCCCAGAACTGGTCGGGGGCGTACTCGGCGACGCAGGCTCCGGCCGACGCCGAGCGCGTCGAGTACTTCGTGCCGAGGAAGAAGCGGTCGAGGATCGAGATCGGGTGGATCTCCACCGTCGCGGCTCCGGAGGAGACGAGCTGCTCGAGCGTCGCCCGGTTGGCCTCCTCGAACGCCTTGCAGGCGGGGCAGCCGAAGTCCTGGTAGATGCGGATCTGGATGATGTCGTCGCGCTCAGGCGTCGGCGTGGGCTCCCCCTCGGGCGGCGTCGCGGCGGTGCGCTCGGCGACGAAGTCCTGGCCGAGCACGATGCCGTTGCTCGCCATGTTCTCCGGGCCGGGGCCCGCCGGCCGGATGCTGTTCACGATGACGACCGCGACGATCGCCACGATGGCGACCGCGGCCACGATGATGCCGCCGATCGTGAGCCCCTTGCGCAGCTGCTCCTTCTTGCGGCGCTCCTCCTGCATCTTGCGCGCCTGCTCGCGGGCCTGCGCGCGACGCTCGTTCTTCGTCAGCTTGTCGGTCATGCGTCCTGTCCTGGGTCGGCCGTGCAACGGCGGGGGCGCGGCTGGGAGTGCGCCGTCTTCTAGGGTATCGCGAGCCGATCGTGCGAGGATGGCGGCGCGGGCGGCGACGCTCGTCCTCACCACGACGGATCGTCCGGCACGTACCTGCCGGTGGAAAAGGAGATGACAATGGCGTCTGTCACATTCGACAAGGCCACGCGCGTCTATCCCGGGGGCACGCGCCCCGCGGTCGACGCGATCGACCTCGAGATCGGCGACGGGGAGTTCCTCGTGCTCGTCGGCCCCTCGGGCTGCGGCAAGTCCACGACCCTGCGCATGCTCGCGGGCCTCGAGGAGGTCAACGACGGCCGCATCCTCATCGGAGATCGAGAGGTCACCGACATGCCGCCCAAGGACCGCGACATCGCGATGGTCTTCCAGAACTACGCGCTCTACCCGCACATGACGGTCGCCGAGAACATGGGCTTCGCGCTCAAGATCGCCGGCGTCGCCAAGGAGGAGCGCGCGAAGCGCGTCGAGGAGGCGGCGAAGCTGCTCGACCTCGGCGACTACCTCGGCCGCAAGCCGAAGGCGCTCTCCGGCGGTCAGCGCCAGCGCGTCGCGATGGGCCGCGCGATCGTGCGCCAGCCGCAGGTGTTCCTCATGGACGAGCCGCTGTCGAACCTCGACGCGAAGCTGCGCGTGCAGACCCGCACCCAGATCGCGTCGCTGCAGCGCCGCCTCGGCGTCACGACCGTGTACGTCACGCACGACCAGACCGAGGCGCTCACGATGGGCGACCGCATCGCGGTGCTCAAGGACGGCGTGCTCCAGCAGGTCGGCACGCCGCGCGAGCTCTACGGCGAGCCCGCGAACCAGTTCGTCGCCGGCTTCATCGGCAGCCCCGCCATGAACCTCATGCAGCTGCCGGTCACCGAGGAGGGCATCCACTTCGGCCCGCACGTCACGCCCATCCCGCGCGAGAAGATCGCCGCGGCGAAGGGCCACATCGTCGTCGGCGTCCGTCCCGAGGACGTCTCGGTCGCCGAGCAGGGCGGCGACGGCCTGCCGGTGCTCGTCGACCTCGTCGAGGAGCTCGGCGCCGACGGCTACCTCTACGGGCACGCGGATGTCGAGGGCCGCCGCGTCGACATCGTCGCGCGCGTCGACGGGCGCACGCACGCGTCGCTCGGCGACACGGTGTACATCACGCCCGACCCGCAGCACCTCCACCTGTTCGACTCCGACAGCGGCCGGCGCCTCTGAGCGCTCGGACCGGACGGCCCCGCCCGCACGGCGGGGCCGTCGCCGTCGGCGCAGAGCCCACCCGCGCGCGCCCGGCGCGCGGGACCTACCATGGCGGCATGCGCTCGGATCTGCGCATCACCTCCGCGGTGATGGACGCGACCCTGCTCGACCTGCCGTGGGACCTCCCGCTCGAGCAGTGGACCGAGACCGACGTCGTGCAGCTGCCGAAGGGCATCTCGCGCCACCTCGTGCGCTTCGCCCGGCTCGGCGGCCGCGTGGTCGCGATCAAGGAGACGACGCCCGAGATGGCGGCGCGCGAGTACGCGATGCTGCGCACGCTGCAGCGCCTCGACGTGCCGTGCGTCGAACCGCTCGCCGTGATCGCCGACCGGGTCGACGCCGACGGCGAGCCGCTCGCGGCCGCGCTCGTCACGCGCCACCTGCGCTTCTCGCTCCCCTACCGGGCCCTCTACTCGTCGTCGCTCCGCGCGCCGACCGCCCAGCGGCTCGTCGACGCCCTCGCCGGCCTCCTCGTGCGGCTGCACCTCGTCGGCTTCTACTGGGGCGACGTGTCGCTGTCGAACACGCTCTTCCGTCGCGACGCGGGCGCGTTCGCCGCCTACCTCGTCGACGCCGAGACCGGCACGCTCGTGCCGGAGGGCCTCTCGGACGGCCGGCGCGAGGACGACCTCGAGATCGCCCGCGTCAACATCGCCGGCGAGCTGCTCGACCTCGCCGCGGGCGACCGGCTCGACGAGAGCATCGACCCCGTGCAGGTCGCCGGCTCGATCGTCGAGCAGTACCGCTCCCTCTGGCACGAGCTGCACACCGACGAGGTGCTGCCCGCCGATGAGCGCTGGCGCATCGCCGCCCGCATCGAGCGGCTCAACCTGCTCGGCTACGACGTGGGCGAGCTCGCGATCCGCACGGGCGACGGCGGCACGACCGTGCGCATCCAGCCCAAGGTCGTCGACCCGGGCCACCACCACCGCCGCCTCCAGTCGCTCACGGGCATCGACGCGCAGGAGAACCAGGCGCGGCGCCTGCTGAACGACCTCGACGAGTACGTCGCGACGCAGCACGACCTGCGCCCGGGCGCCGGCGAGGAGGCGCTCGCCAACGAGTGGTTCGAGCGCGTGTTCTCGCCCATCGTCGAGTCGGTGCCGATCGAGCTGCGCGGCAAGCTCGAGCGCGCGGAGGTCTTCCACGAGGTGCTCGAGCACCGCTGGTTCCTCTCCGAGAAGGAGCAGCGGGCCGTGCCGCTCGCCGAGGCGGCCGAGCGCTACATCGCGACGCAGCTCGCGTTCCGGCGCGACGAGGCGGCGCTGCTCGACATCCCCGTCACCATGACGATGCCGATCGTGACCGTGCAGCACCTGCTCGACGACGAGGAGGACGCCGGCGACTGGCGCGACCGCGTCTAGCCCACCCGGCTCAGCTCTAGTGCTCCAGCGCGCGGCGCTTCGCGACCTCGTAGAGGGTGACGGATGCGGCGATGCCGGCGTTGAGGGACTCGGTCGCCGCCGAGATGGGGATCGACACGATCGCGTCGCACGTGTCGGCGACGAGCCGCGAGAGCCCCTTGCCCTCGCTGCCGACGACGATCACGAGCGGCCCGTCGGCGAGGTCGAGCTCGTGGAGCGGCACGTCGCCGTCGCCGTCGAGCCCGATGACGAACACGCCCTGCGACTTGAGCTCCTTGAGCGTCGTCGTGAGGTTCGTGGCCATCGCGACCGGCACGCGCGCGGCGGCGCCCGCGCTCGTCTTCCACGCCGACGCGGTCACGCCGACCGAGCGGCGCTGCGGCACGATGACGCCCTGCGCGCCGAACGCCGCGGCCGAGCGGATGATCGCGCCGAGGTTGCGCGGGTCGGTGACGCCGTCGAGCGCGAGCAGCAGCGGCGTCTGCTGCCGGTCGAGGATCGTCTCGAGCAGCTCGATCGGGTGGGCGTACTGGTAGGGCGGCACCTTGAGCGCGACGCCCTGGTGCACGGCGTCGTGCCCGGAGATGCGGTCGAGCTCGGGCCGCATGACCTCGAGCACCGGCAGTCCGCGCTTGTTCGCGATCGAGAGGATCTCCTTCACGCGCTCGTCCATCTCGAGCCGCGCGGCGAGGATGAGCGTCGTGGCGGGCACCTTCGTGCGCAGCGCCTCGAGCACCGAGTTGCGGCCGGTGACGAGCTCCGAGTCGTCCTTCGCCGACGAGGGCTTGCGGTGCCGGGGCGGCTCGGGCCGGCGGCCCTTCGCGGCCGCGGTCTCGAAGCGCTCGCGCGCGGCCTTCCGCTTGCCCGCGACGTGCCAGGAGCGGTCCTCGGCCTTCGGCGTGGGGCCCTTGCCCTCGAGGGCCTTGCGACCGTGGCCGCCCGTGCCCTTCTGCGGGCCCTTCTTGCGGGCCGAGCGCTGCGGCTTGCTCATGAGATGCTCCAGGTGGTGGTGTCCTTGCCGTCCTCGACGGCGATGCCCGCGGCGGCGAGCGCATCGCGGATGCGGTCGGAGGCGGCGAAGTCCTTCTGCGCCCGGGCCTCGCGGCGCTCCGCGAGCAGCGACTCGACGATGCTCGCGAGCGCGTCGGCCTCGGCCGACCCCTCAGCCTGCCACACCTCCGCCGCGGGATCGAGCCCGAGCACCCGCAGCATCGCCCGGACGCGCCCCGCGCGCTCGAGGGCGGCGTCGCGGTCGCCCGCGTCGAGGGCGGCGTTCGCGGCCCGGGTGACCTCGTGCAGCACCGCGACCGCCTGCGGGGTCGCGAGGTCGTCGTCCATGGCCGCGCCGAACGCATCCGGCACCTCGGCCTCGGGCAGCTCGCCGAGGCGCGCGGCCCGGTCGAGCATCGCCTCGATGCGGCCGAACGCCGCGTCGGCCTCGGCGAGCGAGCCGCCCTCGAGGCTGCCGCCCGCGGTGCGCAGGTCGATCGTCGAGCGGTAGTGCGGGGCGAGCAGGAAGTAGCGCACGACGATCGGGCGCACGGCGCGCAGCAGGTCGGCGGCGAAGATCGAGTTGCCGAGCGACTTCGACATCTTCTCGCCGTCGACGTTGACGAGCCCGTTGTGGTTCCAGACGCTCGCGAACGGCAGGCCCGCGGCGGTCGACTGCGCGAGCTCGTTCTCGTGGTGCGGGAACCGCAGGTCGAGGCCGCCGCCATGGATGTCGAACGCGTCGCCGAGATAGCGCCGCGCCATCGCCGAGCACTCGATGTGCCAGCCCGGGCGGCCGCGGCCCCACGGCGAGGGCCACGACGCCGAGCCGGGCTCCTCGGGCTTCTGCGCCTTCCAGAGCGCGAAGTCGCGCGGGTCGCGCTTGCCGCGCGGGTCGGCGTCCGCGGCCGGCTCCATGCGGTCGATCGACTGGCGGGTGAGCGCGCCGTACTCGGGCCACGAGCGCACGTCGAAGTAGACGTCGGCCGAGCCGTCGAGCGCTGGGTACGCGTGGCCGCGCTCGATGAGCTCGGCGATGAGCGCGTGCATCTCGATGACGGATGCGGTGGCCCGCGGCTCGTACGTGGGCGCGGCGACGCCGACGGCCCGGTAGGCGGCGGTGAACTCGAGCTCGACGCGGTACGCGAGCGCCCACCACGGCTCGGCGACCGCGTTCACGAGCACCTTGTCGTCGATGTCGGTCACGTTGCGCACGAACGTCACGCGGTGGCCGCGGTGCTCGAGCCAGCGGCGCCACACGTCGTACGCGACGGCGCTGCGCACGTGGCCGATGTGCGGCGACGACTGCACCGTCGGGCCGCACACGTACATCGAGACCTCGCCTGCCTTGAGCGGCTGCAGGTCGACGATCGCCTGCTGCTTCGAGTCGTAGATGCGCACGGTCACGCGTGCCAGGCTACTGGGCCGCTCCTGGCGGGGGAGGAGGTCAGCGGCGGATGAGCGCGGTCGCGATCGCCTGCACGCCCTCGCCGCGGCCGATCGCGCCGAGGCCGTCGGTCGTCGTGCCGCTCACGCTCACCGGCGCGCCGAGCATGGCGCTCAACGCCGCCTGCGCCTCGTCGCGGCGGGTGCCGATGCGCGGCCGCACGCCGAGCACCTGCACCGCGACGTTCACGGGCGCCCACCCCTCGGCCCCGAGCCGCTCGAGCGCGGCACGCACGAAGACACCGCCGCTCGCGCCCGCGTACTGCGGATCGTCGACGCCGACGAGCCCGCCGATGTCGCCGAGCCCCGCGGCGCCGAGCAGCGCGTCGACGATCGCGTGGCACACCGCGTCGCCGTCGGAGTGGCCGGCGAGTCCCTGGCCCTCCCACTCGAGGCCCGCGAGCATGAGCGGCCTGTCGCCGCCGAACGCGTGCACGTCGACCCCGATGCCGGTGCGCAGCTCAGGCACGCCGCTCCCCTCCGGCGCGAGCAGCGCCTCCGCGCGGTCGGCATCCGCCGCCGTCGTGATCTTGAACGCGAGCTCGTCGCCGTGCACCGAGACGACCTCGGCGCCGAGCGCCTGCACGAGCTGCGCATCGTCGGTCGCGGTCTCGCGCGCCGCTCCCGCCGCGGCGTACGCGCGCCGCAGGAGCGCCGCGTCGAACCCCTGCGGCGTCTGCATCGCGCGGAGGCCCGAGCGGTCGACGATCGCGCCGAGCGCCTCCACCGCGTCAGCCCCGCCCGAGCCCGCCGGACCCTCGACCGCCCGCACGGTGTCGACGACCGGGAGCACCGGCACGACGGCGACGGCGCCGGCGGCGAGCGCGCCGAGCACGCGGGAGAACGGCGTCGCGGGGGTCAGCGCGCGAGCCGCGTCGTGCACGAGCACGA
>NZ_JANQCH010000043.1 GCF_024723325.1 Agrococcus sp. HG114 | reverse complement strand
CGATCCGGGTCCCCCCGGCCGGCTCCGCCTCGGCGAGCCACGCGAGCCCCGCCGCCTCCATCGCGAGCCGGTGCCGCGCGCCGCCGGGCGCCTGCTTGACGAACTCCACGCCGCCACCATGCCACGGCGGCCCGGGACCGCATCCCAGGCGGCCTGCGGAGCCCGGCGCTAGCGCAGCGGCCGCTCCAGCCGCCGCGGCTAGCGTGGCACCATGCCCGTCTCCCGCAAGCCCGCCCCCCTGTGGATCTGGATCGTGGCCGCCGCGTGCTTCGCGGTCGCCGCGCTGCTGCAGGGCGACGCGCTCAGCCGCACCCTCTTCCTCGTCGCGGCCGCGGCGCTCGCGATCACCGCGGTCGTGCAGTGGCGGATGCGCCGCGAGCGCTGAGCGCGGCACGTAGACTGGCGAGCAGCACAACCAGGCATCATGCCGAGCCCTCGGCCCGAGGATTCGGCCCGACGCGATGCCGCGCACATCGAAAGCGAGACGCCATGAGCGCCAGCCCGAAGCCCGGGATGCCGGACCGCCCCGCCCTTGAGGGACTCGAGGCCAAGTGGGGCCAGCGGTGGGAGGAGGCCGGCACGTACCGCTTCGATGCGACGGGCCTCGACCGCGACGCGATCTACTCGATCGACACGCCGCCGCCCACGGCGTCCGGCTCGCTGCACGTCGGCCACGTCTTCTCCTACACGCACACCGACCTCGTCGCGCGCTTCCAGCGCATGCGCGGCAAGCACGTCTTCTACCCCATGGGCTGGGACGACAACGGCCTGCCGACCGAGCGCCGCGTGCAGAACTACTACGGCGTGCGCGTCGACCCGACGCTCCCCTACGACCCCGACTTCACCCCGCCGCAGCAGGGCGGCGAGGGCAAGAGCTCGAAGGCCGCCGACCAGCAGCCCGTCTCGCGCCGCAACTTCATCGAGCTGTGCGAGCGGCTCACGGAGGAGGACGAGGAGCGCTTCGAGCACCTGTGGCGCACGCTCGGCCTCTCGATCGACTGGACGCAGACGTACCGCACGATCTCCGCGGACGCGCGCCGCACGTCGCAGCTCGCGTTCCTGCGCAACTTCGAGCGCGGCGAGGCCTACCAGGCGGATGCGCCGACCCTGTGGGACGTGACGTTCCGGACCGCGGTCGCCCAGGCCGAGCTCGAGGACCGCGAGCAGCCCGGCGCGTACCACACGATCCTCTTCACGTCGGAGGACGGCGACCTGCGGATCGAGACGAGCCGGCCCGAGCTGCTGCCGTCGTGCGTGGCCGTCGTCGCGCATCCGGACGACGAGCGCTACCAGCACCTCTTCGGCACGACCGTCACGACCCCGGTGTTCGGCGTCGAGGTGCCGTTCGTCGCGCACGAGCTCGCGCAGCGCGACAAGGGCACGGGCGTCGCGATGATCTGCACGTTCGGCGACGTCACCGACGTCACGTGGTGGCGCGAGCTCGACCTGCCGAACCGCTCCGTGATCGGCTTCGACGGCCGCTTCGCCGCCGAGGCGCCCGAGGCGCTCGCGAGCGAGGCGGCGCAGGCCGCGTACGCCGAGCTCGCCGGCAAGACGGTCTTCAGCGCCCGCAAGGCCGTCGTCGAGCAGCTGCAGGCCGCAGGCCGCATGATCGGCGACCCCAAGCCCATCCAGCACCCCGTCAAGTTCTACGAGAAGGGCGACAAGCCGCTCGAGATCGTCTCGACCCGCCAGTGGTACATCAGGAACGGCGGCCGCGACGCCGAGCTGCGCGAGCGGCTCATCGCGCACGGCCGCGAGATCGCCTGGCACCCCGAGCACATGCGCACGCGCTACGAGAACTGGGTGCACGGGCTCAACGGCGACTGGCTCATCTCGCGCCAGCGCTTCTTCGGCGTGCCGATCCCCGTCTGGTACGCGCTCGACGAGCAGGGCGAGACGGACTTCGACCGCGTGCTGCTGCCGCGCCCCGACCAGCTGCCCCTCGACCCGACGAGCGACGTGCCGGACGGCTACGACGAGTCGCAGCGCGGCGCGCCCGGGGGCTTCGTCGGCGAGGTCGACATCATGGACACGTGGGCGACCTCGTCGCTCACCCCGCAGCTCGCGGGCGGCTGGGGCGACGAGGGCGAGCTCTGGAGCAAGCTCGCGCCGTTCGACCTGCGCCCCCAGGGACAGGACATCATCCGCACCTGGCTGTTCTCGACGCTGCTGCGCTCGATGTACGAGGACGGCCGCGCGCCGTGGAAGCACGCGGCGCTCTCGGGCTGGATCCTCGACCCCGACCGCAAGAAGATGTCGAAGTCGAAGGGCAACGTCGTCACGCCGCTCGGCATGCTCGAGGAGCACGGCTCCGACGGCGTTCGCTACTGGGCGGCGTCGTCGCGCCTCGGCGTCGACGCGACGCTCGACCCGCAGAACCCGAAGATGATCAAGATCGGGCGCCGTCTCGCGATGAAGGTGCTCAACGCCGCGAAGTTCGTGCTCTCGATGGACGGCGAGCCGGGCGAGATCACCGAGCGGCTCGACCGCGAGATGCTCGCCGAGCTCGCCGACGTCGTGCGCGTCGCGACCCGCGCGTTCGAGGGCTACGACCACGCGAAGGCGCTCGAGGCGACCGAGGCGTTCTTCTGGACGTTCTGCGACGACTACCTCGAGCTCGTGAAGGAGCGCGCGTACTCGGGCGAGCCCGCGGGCCGCGGCTCGGCGATCGCGGCGCTGCGGCTCGCGATCGACGTGCAGCTGCGGCTGCTCGCGCCGTTCCTGCCCTTCGCGACCGAGGAGGTCTGGTCGTGGTCGCACGAGGGCTCGATCCACACCGCCGCGTGGCCGGAGCCGGCAAAGCTCGGCACCGAGCACTCGGCGACCGGCATGCTCGCGACGGTCGGGCAGGCGCTCATCGGCATCCGCCGGGCGAAGACGGATGCGAAGGCGAGCCAGAAGACGCCGGTCGCGTCGGCCGTCGTCGCCGTCCCTGCGGCGCTGCGCGAGCACCTCGAGGCCGCGGCCGACGACCTCCGGGCCGTCGGGCGCATCCGGGAGCTCTCGCTCGTCGACGCGGCCGAGCTCGCGGTCGGCGAGATCGTGCTCGAGGAGGCGTGATGCAGATCGGCACCCGCTGGGCCGTCGGCGGCGAGGCGCCGCAGTCGGTGCCGATCGCGATGCGGGCGGCGATCGACGACGAGGAGCGCACGCTCGTCGAGCTGGGTGCCGACACCTCGTCGTGGCGCTGGACGCTCACGTGGCTCGAGGGCCGGCCCGTCGTCGAGCTCGACGACGGCACGACCATCCGCCTCGAGGGCGACGCCGCGGTCGTGAGCCGCGAGGGCTGACGCCGCCGCAGGTGCATGACGGCCCCGGCTCGATCGAGCCGGGGCCGTCCCTCCTTGCACAGAGGTGATCTGGTGCCGAGCGCTACCGCATCGGCCGGGTGAGGATCTGCGCCATGACGAACGCGTCGTTGACGACGGCGATGGGCATGGTGACGGGGTGGTCCTCGCGCTTGGGCATGGTGTCTCCTGGGGTGGTGGGTGTGCTCCCGATCAGTCGATCGGGAAGGCGTGGAACTGGATCTGGATGCGGTGGGCGGGGTCGGCCGCGTCGGCCTCCGCGGTGGCGTCCTCCGCAGCGGCGGCTTCGGCGAGGCGCGCGCGGATGAGCCGCTCGACGTCGCGCGTGAGGCGCCGCAGCTCGCTCGCCCGCAGCGTCGCGGAACGGCTCGAGACGCGGGCGGCGTCGAGCGTCGGCTCGTCGTAGCGCTCCTCGCCCGTCGCGACGAACGCGGCGAGCAGGGCGCTGTCGTGCTGCGCCCAGGCGCCGAGCACCGTCGCGGACGCGGCGCGGCCCTCGGGCGCCGCGGCGAGCTCCTTCGTCCACACCTCGATCGGCGGGGCCGCGCGGTGCCACCAGCGCTCGCGCGCGGTGCCGAGCGCGGCGTCCTCGGCGATGAAGCCCTTCGCCTCGAGCTGGCGCAGGTGGTAGCTCGTCGCGCCCGTCGACTCGCCGAGCGCCGCGGCGAGCGACGATGAGGTCTGCGGACCGCGCGTCGTGAGCACGTGCAGGATGCGCACGCGCAGCGGGTGGGCGAGGGCCTTGAGGGTGTCGAGGTCGACGGCCGGGGCCTCGCTCTCGCCGCCGGGACCGTCGACGGCGGCGTCGAGCATGCATCCATCATACCCTTTGCAAAGATCGCTTTGCAAGGGTGCCGGGAGTGCGAGGCGTCAGCCGCGCGCGAGGATCCAGCCGTGCAGCACGGCCATCCAGCCGTCCTCGTCGGCGGTCCACGCGCGCCACGCATCCGCGATCCGGGCGCGCTCCGCCGCATCCGCGAGGCCGTGCCGCTCGGTGCCGTCGGCGAAGGCCGAGTGCACGGCTCGCTCCGCCCACTGGTCGCCCCAGAAGGCGCGGCCGCGCGGCGACTCGAAGCACCAGGTCTCGACGTCGGTCTCGACGCTCGCGAACCCCGCCGCGCGCGCCCACGACTTGAGCTTCGCGCCCGCGTCGCCGTCGCCGCCGTTCCGCGCCTGGAGCGCGACGACGAGCTCGCGCCAGCGCTGCAGCTCGGGGGTGAGCGGATGCACGACCGTGGCCGAGTAGATGATGTCGCGCGCCGCGACGAGGCCGGCCCGGTCGCGCCACGCGCCGAGCGCGGCGACGGGGTCGCCGAGGTGCTGCAGCACCTGGTGCGCGTGCACGACGTCGAATCGCTCGCCCGGCAGCGGGTCGTACGCGTCGCCGACCTCGAAGACGACGTTGTCGACCCCCGCCGCCAGGGCCGCCGCGCGAGCGTGCGCCACGACCTCGGCGCTCGCGTCGACGCCCACCACGCGCCCGGTCGGCCCGACGCGGCGCGCGAGGTCGATCGTGATCGAGCCGGGGCCCGACCCGACGTCGAGGATGCGCATGCCGGGCTCGACGAGGGGCGCGAGGTAGGCCGCGGAGTTCTCGACGGTGCGGGCGGCGTGGGCCGCGACCACGCTCGAGTGGTGGCCATGAGTGTACGTAACCGGGGGCATACGCAGAGTGTATGGGCAAGGTGCCCTTCCGCCCGCACCTAGGGTGGTGGCATGACCAACCCCTTCCTGGCGCCGAGCCCGCTCCCCTACCAGCTGCCGCCGTTCGCGGACATCCGCGACGAGCACTACGAGGAGGCGCTCGAAGCGGGCTTCGCGGAGCAGCTCGACGAGGTGCGGGCGATCGTCGAGGACGGGTCGGCGCCGACGTTCGAGAACACCATGGAGCCGCTCGAGCGCTCCGGGCAGGTCCTCTCGCGCGTCGCGAGCGTCTTCTGGAGCATGACCTCGACCGACTCGACGCCGTTCCTCCAGGAGCTCGAGGAGCGCTACGCCCCGCGCTTCGCCGCCCACGATGACGCGATCACGCTCGATCCCCGCCTGTACGCGCGCGTCGCCGCGCTGCGCGCCGCGCCCGACCCGACGTGGACCGACGAGCAGCGCTACCTCGTCGAGCGCCGCCACACCGAGATGACGCTCGCGGGCGCGGGGCTCGACGACGCCGCCCGCGCCCGGCTCATGGAGCTCAACCAGCAGATCGCGACCCTCACGACCCGGTTCGACAAGCACCTGCAGGCCGACACGAACGACCTCGCGGTCGTGATCGACTCACGCGCGGAGCTCGACGGGCTGAGCGACGGCGAGATCCAGGCCGCGGCTGCGGCGGCGGCCGATCGCGGCCTCGAGGGCACATGGCTCATCACCCTGCCGCTGTTCTCGGGCCACCCGTGGCTCGCATCCCTCTCCGACCGCGACGTCCGGCGGCGCGTCATGGAGGCATCCCTCGCCCGTGGCACGCGCGGCAACGAGCACGACAACCGGGCGACGGTCGTCGAGCTCACGGCCCTCCGCGCCGAGCGGGCGGCGCTGCTCGGGTTCCCGACGCACGCGCACGCGATCACGGCGGACGAGACCGCCGGCAGCCCCGACCGGGTCATGGCGATGCTGACCCGGCTCGCGGAGCCCGCCGCGGCGAACGCGCGCGCGGAGGCCGCGGCCCTGCAGGCGCAGATCGATGCCGCGGGCGAGTCGTACGAGCTCGCCGCGTGGGACTGGTCGTACTGGACCGAGAAGGAGCGCACGGCGCGCTTCGACGTCGACGCCGCCGCGCTGCGCCCCTACTTCGAGGCCGAGCGCGTGCTGCGCGACGGCGTCTTCCACGCCGCGACCCGCGTGTACGGCATCACGTTCGAGGAGCGGCACGACCTCGTCGGCTACCACCCCGACGTGCGCGTGTTCGAGGTGCGCGACGAGGACGGCTCTGAGCTCGGCCTCTACCTGCTCGACCTCTACACCCGCGACTCGAAGCGCGGCGGGGCGTGGATGAACTCGCTCATCCAGCAGAACGCGCTGCTCGACCACCCGACGGTCGTCATGAACAACCTCAACGTGCCGAAGCCGCCGGCGGGCACGCCCGCGCTGCTCACGTTCGACGAGACGACGACGCTCTTCCACGAGTTCGGGCACGCCCTCCACGGCCTCTTCGCGCACGTGACCTACCCGTCGCTCGGCGGCACGAACGTGTTCCGCGACTTCGTCGAGTTCCCGAGCCAGGTCAACGAGATGTGGATGCTCTGGCCGGGCATCGTCGAGCACTACGCGCGCCACGTCGAGACCGGCGAGCCGCTGCCCGCCGACGTCATCGCGCGGCTCCAGGCGTCGGAGAGCTTCAACCAGGGGCACGACACGAGCGAGTACCTCGCCGCGGCGCTGCTCGACCAGGCGTGGCACGCGCGCGTCGCGGGCGACGAGGTGACGGATGTCGCGGCGTTCGAGCGGGACGCGCTCCAAGCGGTCGGCCTGCTGAGCGAGACGGTGCCGACGCGCTACTCGACCGGCTACTTCCAGCACGTCTTCTCCGGCGGCTACTCCGCGGGCTACTACTCCTACATCTGGTCGGAGGTCATGGACGCCGACACCGTCGAGTGGTTCAAGCAGCAGCCCGACATCCGCGAGGCCGGCCAGCGCTTCCGCGAGCGACTGCTCGGCGTCGGCGGCTCGAAGGATCCGCTCGAGGCGTTCCGCGACTTCCGCGGCCGGGACGCCGACATCGCGCCGCTGCTGCAGCGCCGCGGCCTCACGACCGCCGGCTGACGCGCCGGGCGCGCGCGGGCCTACCGCGCGCGCCCGGCCTGCAGCACGAGCCAGATGAAGTACGGGATGCCGACGAGCGCGGTCATGACGCCCGCGGGCAGCTGCGCCGGCGCGATGAGCGTGCGTCCGAGCGTGTCGGCGAGCAGCGTCAGCGAGCCTCCGAGCAGCGCCGCGAGCGGCAGCAGCGCCCGGTGCCTCGCGCCCACGATCGCGCGCGCGGCGTGCGGTGCGACGAGCCCGACGAAGGCCACGACGCCGATCGCGGCGACCGCGGTCGAGGCGAGCAGGACCGCGAGCGCGAGCGCGATGACCTGCACGGCCGTGAGGCGCACGCCGAGCAGCCGCGGCGTCGCCTCGTCGAGCTGCGCGAGGTCGAGGTCGCGGTGCATCCACGCGAGCGCGAGCGCCGCGATGAGGATCGCCGCCGCGACCGGCGCGACGTCCTCGAACCCGCGCCCGTAGGTCGAGCCCGCGAGCCACACGATCGCCTTGCCGCGGTTCCACGGGTCGGTGACCACGATGAGCAGGCTCGTGAGCGCGGCGGTCGCGGCCGAGAGCGCGAGGCCCGTGAGCACGAGGCGCAGGCTGCCGAGCCGGCGCCAGCCGACGAGCACGAGCACGAGCAGCCCGGCGAGCGCGCCGCCGGCGAGCGCGCTGCCGGCGACGGCCCACCCGGTCGCGACCGGCACGAGGGTGATGACCGCGACGGCTCCGAGCCCCGCACCGCCCGCGACGCCGAGCAGATAGGGCTCCGCGAGCGCGTTGCGCGCGACCGCCTGCACGAGCGCTCCCGAGAGCGCGAGCGCGACGCCCGCGAGCACCGCGGCCGCGATGCGCGGCGTGCGGGTGTCGAGCGTCACCCGCACGGCGTCGCCGGCGCGCCCCGCGAGCCAGTTGGCGACGTCGCCGAGCAGCAGCATCCGGTCGCCGAGCAGCACGGCGCCGAGCACCATCGCGACGAGGGCGACGGCGGCGACCGCGATCGGGAGCCAGACGCGGCGCACGAGCGGCCGGGCGCCGAGCACCGACATCGACTCCGTCTCCGCCGCGCCCGCGACCGTGCGGGCGAGGACGATGATGCAGATCGCGCCGACGAGGCTTGTCACGACGCCGGTCGGCACGTCGAGCGAGGCCGACCCGGGCAGCAGCGCGCGCAGCAGCACGTCGGCGCCGACGACGAGCAGGGCTCCGGCGAGGGCGCCGAGCGGGATCGCCACGACGTGCCGCGCCGCTCCGGGGATGCGGGCGGCGATCAGGCGCACGAGGATCGGCGCGGCGAGCCCGACGAAGCCGATCGGGCCCGCGATCGCGACCGCCGCGGCGGCGAGGGCGACGGATGCGACGAGGGTCGCGAGCCGCAGGCGGCCGACCCCGACGCCGATCGTCGTCGCCGCCTCCTCGCCGAGCGCGAGCACGTCGAGCCGACGGGCGAGCAGCAGCAGCGCGGCGATGCCGGCGAGCACGACCGGCAGCAGCTGCGCGACGGTCTCGATCCCGTTCTGCGACAGGCGGCCGACGCCCCAGGCGTAGAGCCCCGCGGTCTCCTGCTCGTTGAGGATGATCGTGACGGTCGTGACGGACTGCAGCGCGAGGGCGAGGGCGGTGCCGACGAGCACCATCTGCGTCGTCGAGCCGCGGCCGCGACCGATCGCGACGACCGCGAGCGCGGCGGCGAGGCCGCCGACGAAGGCGATCCCGGCGCCGCCGAGGCCCGGGAGGCTCACGCCCGCCACGGTCGCGAGGGCGATCGCAGCGCCCGCCCCGCCGTTCACCGCGAGCGTGTCGGGCGAGGCGAGCGGGTTGCCCGTGAGGGTCTGCATCGCGTAGCCGGCCGCGCCGAGCGCGAGCCCCACGACGACCGCCGCGGCGATGCGCGGCAGCCGGCTCTCGACGATGACCGACGCGTTGCCGCCCTCGCCGCCGAGCCAGCCGAGCAGCTCGTCGACGCCGAGATCGGTCGTGCCCTGCGTGGCGTGCCACGCGCTCAGTGCGGCGAGGGCGACGAGGAGGGCCGCGCCGAGCGCGAGCCCTCCCGGTCGGAGCCTCGTCACGGCGTGGGCGCGAGTGCCGCGACGAGCGCGTCGAGGTAGGCGGTCATCGAGCCGGTGCCGCCGAAGAGCCAGATCCCGTCGGGCAGGCGGTGCACGCGGCCCGCCTGCACGGGCGGGAGCCCCGTCCAGATGGCGTTGCTCGCGAGCTGCTGCGTGAACACGTCCCGCTCACCGACCGTCATGTAGACGATGTGCGCGTCGTCGGGCAGCACGGTGAGCCCCTCGACGTCGGTCACGCCGAGCCCGTACTGCGGGTCGCCCTCGCCCGGCCACGCGTTCTGCAGGCCGATCTCCTCGAAGACCGCGGGCAGCAGCGCGCCGTCGGCGTACGGGCGGATCTCGATCTGCCCGCCGTTCTCGTAGCCGTCCATGTGGGCCACGGGCGTGCCCTCGAGGCCGTCCTCGGCCACCTGCTCGGCGAGCTCGTCGACGTGCTCCTCGAACGCCGCGATGGCGTCCTCGGCGGCGTCCTGGCCGCCGACCGCCTCGCCGACGAGGCGGAGGTCGTCGTACATGGTCTCGATGGGGGCCGCGGCATCGGCGCCCTGCAGCACGAGGACGGGGGCGATCGCCTCGAGGTCGGCGTAGGCGCCCTCGTCGCGACCCGCGACGGCGATGATGAGGTCGGGCGCGAGCCCGGCGATCGCGTCGATCGACGGCTCGACGCGCGTCCCGACGTCGACGGGGTCGCCCTCGAGCGGCGCACCGGTGCCCGCCCACTCCTCGTAGCCCGCGACGTCGGCGACCCCGAGGGGCGCCACGCCCACCGTCTGGAGGTGCTCGACGGCGACCCACTCGAGCGCCACGACGTCCTCGACGCCGCCCGGGATCTCCACCTCCGCCCCGCGGGCGTCGGTGAGCGTCACGGCCTCGCCTGCGGCCGGCGCGCCGCTCTCGCTCGGCGCCTCGGTGGTGCCGCACGCCGCGAGGGCCAGCGCCGACAGCGTCGCGACTCCCGCGAGCAGCGTCCTCCGGGCACCGCTCGACGGCACGGTTCGCTTGAACATGGTCAGCCTTCCTCGGCCCGCGGCATCGCGCCGTCGGGCCTGCTGGGGGAACGTGTCACGCGGCGCGCGGCACGGGCGACCGGCGGCGCAGCCGCCGCGGTCGGATGCGCAAGCCCGCATGCTCGGGCTCGACGTCGATGGGCACCTCGTAGGCGGCGCTGAGCCGGTCGGCGGTCAGCACCTCCCGGGGACTGCCGGCGGCGACGATGCGGCCGTCGACGAGCAGGACGACCTCGTCGGCGACCTCGGCGGCCTGCTCGAGGTCGTGGAGCACGACGCCGACGGCGACGCCGTCGTCGGCGAGGTCGCGCACGATCTCGAGGATCTCCCGCTGGTAGCGCACGTCGAGGTAGGTCGTGGGCTCGTCGAGCAGCACGACGCCCGTCTGCTGCGCGAGGCACGTCGCGAGCCACACGCGCTGCCGCTGGCCGCCCGAGAGCTGCGCGACCGGATGGTCGGCGAGCGCGGCGATGCCGGTCGCGGCCATCGCGCGGTCGATCACGTCGGCGCCGTGCGGGTCGCCCGCGCGGAAGCGGCCGCGGTGCGCGAACCTGCCGTAGGCGACGACCTCGCGCACGCTCACGCCCGACGGATCGGGGTGCGACTGCGCGAGCAGCGCGATGCGACGCGCGAGCTCGCGCTCCCCGAGCCCGGCCGCGTTGGCGCCGTCGGCGAAGACGACGCTGCCCGCGCTCGGGCGGTGCAGGGCGGTGAGGCCGCGCAGCAGCGTCGACTTGCCGCTGCCGTTGGGGCCGACGAGCGCGGTCACCCGGCCCGGCGCGAGCGCGATCGACGCGCCGTGCACGATCTCCTCGCGCCCGTAGGCGAGGCGCACGTCGTTCGCGCGCAGCGCGCTCGGTCGGTCATCCCTCACATCGGTAAGGGTAGCCTTACCTCAGGGCGCCCGCAAACCGCACCTCAGGCAGACAGCTCCTGGATGTCGTCGCCGGTGAGCACGACCGGCGCCTCGGTGCCCGCCACCGACTCCTTCGTGACGATCACCCGCTCGACGCCCTCACGCGACGGCACGTCGAACATCACCGGCGCGAGCACGGTCTCGAGGATCGCGCGCAGGCCGCGGGCGCCGGTCTTGCGCTCGACCGCGAGGTCGGCGATCGCCTCGAGCGCCTCGGGCTCGAAGTCGAGCTTCACGCCGTCGATCTCAAAGATGCGCTGGTACTGCTTCACGAGGGCGTTGCGCGGCTCGGTGAGGATCTGCACGAGCGACGCCCGGTCGAGCGGCGACACCGTGGCGATCACCGGCAGGCGACCGATGAACTCGGGGATGAGGCCGAACTTGTGGAGGTCCTCGGGCAGCACGTCCTGGAACACGTCGAGGTCGGGCTTGAGCGACGCGACGGGCGCGCCGAAGCCGATGCCGCGCTTGCCGGCGCGATTCGCGATGATGTCCTCGAGGCCGGCGAACGCGCCCGCGACGATGAACAGCACGTTCGACGTGTCGATCTGGATGAACTCGGAGTTCGGGTGCTTGCGCCCGCCCTGCGGGGGCACCGACGCGACGGTGCCCTCGATGATCTTCAGCAGCGCCTGCTGGACGCCCTCGCCCGACACGTCGCGGGTGATCGACGGGTTCTCGGCCTTCCGGGCGACCTTGTCGATCTCGTCGATGAAGACGATGCCGGTCTCGGCGCGCTTGACGTCGTAGTCGGCCGCCTGGATGAGCTTCAGCAGGATGTTCTCGACGTCCTCGCCGACGTAGCCGGCCTCGGTGAGCGCGGTGGCGTCGGCGACCGCGAAGGGCACGTTCAGCTGCTTCGCGAGCGTCGACGCGAGGTACGACTTGCCGCAGCCCGTGGGCCCGACCATCAGGATGTTGGACTTCTGGATCTCGACGGCGTCGCCGGCGGCGTCGGCCGACTCGAGCTGCTTCGACGCGCCGATGCGCTTGTAGTGGTTGTAGACGGCGACCGCGAGCGACTGCTTCGCGCTCTGCTGGCCGATCACGTACTCCTCGAGGAACTCGAAGATCTCGCGCGGCTTCGGCAGCGTGAAGCGCTCCGGGGCAGCGGTCTCTCCCGCCTCGGCCGCGCGCTCCTCGATGATCTCGTTGCACAGCTCGACGCACTCGTCGCAGATGTACACGGCGGGGCCCGCGATCAGCTGCTGCACCTGCTTCTGGCTCTTGCCGCAGAAGGAGCACTTCAGCAGATCGCCGCTCTCTCCGAGTCGTGCCATCTCGCCCACCTCCAGTGCTGACGGACGCGGCTCGCGCCCCTGCAGAGAGCCTAGGGCAGGCGGGTGACACGTCGACCGACCACGCCGCGATCGGCAGGATCGGCTGCCCGGGCCGCCGCGAGGGCCGTCGATAGGCTGGACGGATGCATGCCGCCATCGCCGCGCTCGCGGCCGTCATCCTCCTGCCCTCGCACGCCGCCGTCGTCGGTTCGACGCCCTCCGACGGCGCGACCCTCACCGAGCAGCCGGGCGCGCTGAGCGTCGTCATGAACGAGGAGATCCTCGAGATCGAGGGCGCCGACAGCGCGAACCGCCTGCAGCTGACGGATGCGTCGGGCCTGTTCTACGGCGACGGCTGCGCGAGCGTCGAGGGCGACACGATCTCGCTCGACGCCGAGCTCGGCGGGGCGGGCGAGTACGCCCTGACCTACCAGATCGTCTCGGGCGACGGCCACGCGGTCGACGGCACGATCGCCTTCTCCTTCGACCCGGCGGAGGGCGAGGAGGGCGGGGCCGGCTCCCCCACCGCGCCCGTGTGCGGCGAGGCGCCCGCGCCCGCCGAGGACGCCGAGGACGCGACCGCGACGAGCGGCGCGGTCGCGCCTGACGCATCCGCCGTCGCCGACGAGGCGCCCGACGCAGCTGCGACCGAGGCTCCCGCGGAGGGCGAGGGCGGCGGCTTCCCGTTCATCGCGGTCGGCGTGCTCGCGATCCTCGCCGTGCTCGCCGTCGTCGCGTACACCGTCAACCGCGGCTCCCGGCAGCGGCGCGACGGCGCCTGACCCGACGCATCCGCCCGACGGCGAAGGGCCGGCGCTCCCGCTCGCGGGAGGCCGGCCCTTCGTCGTCGCGTCAGCCGAGCAGCTGCGGCGCCGTCTTCCGGCTCGAGAGCACCTGGTCGATCAGGCCGTACTCGAGCGACTCCTGCGCCGACAGGAACGTGTCGCGCTCGATGTCCTTCGACACGCGCGCCACGTCGTGGTTCGAGTGCTTCGAGAGCGTCTCCTCGAGCCACTCGCGCATGCGGAGCACCTCGCGCGCCTGGATCTCGATGTCGGATGCCTGGCCCCGGCCCGCGTCGGACGTCGCGGGCTGGTGGATGAGGATGCGGGCGTTCGGCAGCGCGAGGCGCTTGCCGGGCTCGCCCGCCGCGAGCAGCACGGCGGCGGCGGAGGCCGCCTGGCCGAGGCACACGGTCTGCACCGCGGGCCGGATGTACTGCATCGTGTCGTAGATCGCCGTCATGGCCGTGAACGAGCCGCCGGGCGAGTTGATGTACATGACGATGTCGCGGTCGGGGTCCTGCGACTCGAGCACGAGCAGCTGCGCCATGATGTCGTCGGCGGATGCGTCGTCGACCTGCACGCCGAGGAAGATGATGCGGTCCTCGAAGAGCTTCGCGTACGGGTCCTGGCGCTTGAAGCCGTAGGCCGTGCGCTCCTCGAAGCTCGGGAGGATGTAGCGCGAGCCGGGCATCTGCAGCGCGCTGCCGCCCGACTGGAACATGGGGGTCTCCATCAGTTGCCCTCCTGGCCTGCCGCGCCGCTCTCGCTCGCGGGATTCGGATCGGTGACGTCGTGATCGGTGCCGCCGCCGCCGGCGACGTCGCTCGCCGACGCGCGCACGTGGTCGACGAAGCCGTACTCGAGCGCCTCCTGCGCGGTGAACCAGCGGTCGCGGTCGCCGTCGGCGTTGATCTGCTCGACGCTCTTGCCGGTGCGCTCGGCCGTGATCTCGGCGAGGCGCTTCTTCATGTCGAGGATGAGCTGCGCCTGCGTCTGGATGTCGCTCGAGGTGCCGCCGAAGCCGCCGTGCGGCTGGTGCAGCAGCACGCGCGCGTTCGGCGTGATGTAGCGCTTGCCGGGCGCGCCCGAGGTCAGCAGCAGCTGCCCCATCGAGGCCGCCATGCCGATGCCGACGGTGACGATGTCGTTCGGCACGAACTGCATCGTGTCGTAGATCGCCATGCCGGCCGTGATCGAGCCGCCGGGCGAATTGATGTAGAGGTAGATGTCCTTGGTCGAGTCCTCCGCGGCCAGGAGCAGGATCTTGGCGCAGATCTCGTTCGAGTTGTCGTCGCGCACCTCCTCGCCGAGCCAGATGATGCGATCGCGCAGCAGGCGGTCGAAGACCGACGGCGCGAAGACGGGTTCAGCCACGGGTGACTCCTTCTCTCGGTTGCTTCCACACTAGGTGAGCGCGATGGCCCCGCCTGCGCGTGTTCGCCGCAGGCGGAGGCGCGCGGACGTGCGAGAGGGCCGGGCTCGCGCCCGGCCCTCTCGCAGCGGATCAGTCCTCCTGGTGCTGCGCCGCGAGCTTCGCCTCGGCCTCGCGGATCGCGCCCTCGACGTCGTCCTCGTCGACCTCCTCGGCCGGCGGCAGGAAGTCGCTCAGGTCGACCGTCTCGCCCTTGTCGTCGACGACCGTGACGCGGCCGAGCAGCGTCGAGAGGGTCTTGCCGCGCAGGATGTCGCCGAGCAGGACCGGCAGCTGGCCGTTGGCCTCGAGCGCCTGCACGAGCTCCTGCGGCGCCATGCCGTACTGCGCCGCCTGCTGCACGACGATCTGCGTGAGCTCCTGCTGCGTGACCTGGAGGTTCGCCTCCTCGGCGAAGCGGTCGAACAGCATCTGCTGCTTGAGGAGCTTGCGGGTCTCCTGCCGCACCTCCTCGCCGTGCTCGGCGTCGTCGGCGCGGTTCTCGGCCTCGAGGTGGCGGACGACCTCGTCCTCGACGACGGCCGAGGGGACCTCGATCTCGACGGCCTCGAGCAGCTCCTCCTGCAGGCGCTGGCGCGCCTGCTCGGCCTGGCCGAGTCGGCCGCTGCGGCCCGCCTGCTCCTTGAGGTCGGCCTTGAGCTCGTCGATCGTGTCGAACGCGCTCGCCATCTGCGCGAAGTCGTCGTCGGCCTCCGGCAGCTCGCGCTCCTTGACCGCGTTGACGGTGACGGTGACCTCGGCGTCCTTGCCGGCGTGGTCGCCGCCGACGAGCGTCGAGGTGAACGTCGTCTCCTCGCCGGCGGTGAGCGACTCGACCGCCTCGTCGATGCCGTCGATCAGCTCGCCCGAGCCCACCTCGTAGGAGATGCCGTTGGCGGTGTCGACGACGTCGCCGTCGATCGTCGCGGTGAGGTCGAGCGTCACGAAGTCGCCCTTCGCGGCGGGGCGGTCGACCGTGACGAGCGTGCCGAACCGGCCGCGCAGGTCGTCGAGCTCCTTCTGCACGGCCTCGTCGCCGACCTCGATCGCGTCGACCGTGATGGTGCGGCCGTCGACCTCGGGCAGCTCGAAGTCGGGGCGGACGTCGACCTCGATCTCGAGCACGAGGTCGCCGGAGAAGTCCTTGAGCTCCGGCCACGCGGTCACGTCGGCCTGCGGGCGGCCGAGCGGGCGGATGCCGGCCTCGGCGACGCCGCGGCGGTAGAAGTCGTCGATCGACTCGGAGACGGCCTGGTTCAGGATCTCCTCGCGGCCGATGCGCTGGTCGATGATCGCCGAGGGGACCTTGCCCTTGCGGAAGCCGGGGACGCTGATCTGCTCGGCGACGGTCTTGTACGCCTGGTCGATCGCGGGCCGCAGCTCCTCCGGCTCGACCGCGATGGTGAGCTTCGTGCGCGTGTTCTCGATCTTCTCGACCGTGGTCTTCACGGGGTGGTCTCCTGAGGTTGGTGGCTTGTGCGGCGCGTCGGCCGGCGGCGCGTGAGCACGCCGGATCCACCGCGAGCGGCGGACCATCGTCCGAGTCTAGCCGGGTGGGTCCCCGTGCGGCCCAATCCGCCTGTTCGCCCGCGACGAACCGCCTGCATGACCGCCCTCGCAGCCTCCCGCGCTCCCGCGCCAGCGCGGCCTGCGATACTCAGGCGCGTGGAGACCTCGCTCGAGCAGTGCCTCGCGCGCGCCGCCGAGGGCGACGAGCGTGCGTTCGCTGCGCTGTACGACGCGACGGCCGCGCGGGTGTTCGGGCTCGTGCTCCGCATCCTCGTCGACCGCGCGCAGTCGGAGGAGGTGGCCCAGGAGGTGTACCTCGAGGCGTGGCGGCAGGCGAAGCGGTTCGATCCGAGCCGGGGCGCCGCGATGTCGTGGCTCCTGCAGATCGCCCACGCCCGGGCGGTCGACCGCGTGCGCGCCTCCCAGTCGCAGCGCGACCGGGACGAGCGCGTGGGCGTGCGCGACACCGCGGTGCCGATCGACTCGGTCGCCGAGGAGGTCGAGATCTCGCTCGAGGCGGCTCGCGCCCGCCGCGCGCTCGAGGCGCTCAGCGAGCCGCAGCGGCGAGCGATCGAGCTCGCGTACTTCCACGGCCTGACCCAGACGGAGATCGCCGAGCGCACGGGCGCGCCGCTCGGCACGGTGAAGACACGGCTGCGCGACGGCATGCAGCGGCTCCGCGCGACCCTGGGGGTGACCGCATGACCGACCGACCCCGGCCCATCGACGAGCTGGCCGCCGCCTACGCGCTCGACGCGCTCGAGCCCGCGGAGCGCGCGCGCTTCGAGGCGGAGGCGTCGCCCGAGGCGCTCGAGGAGGCGCGACGGCTCGCCGAGACGGCGACGCTCCTCGCCGCGGACGAGGTGCCGCCGCCGGCGGGCCTCCGCGGGAGCGTGCTCGGTGCGATCGCGCGCGAGCCGCAGCTGCCGGCGACGCCGGAGGGCGCGGAGGACGACGCGACCGGGGCAGCAGACCGGACCGGCGC
>NZ_JANQCH010000042.1 GCF_024723325.1 Agrococcus sp. HG114 | reverse complement strand
GGCGGGTTGGCGTCGTCGACGACCGACCCGAAGCGCGGCCGGTCCTCCGGCCCCGACTCGCGCTCGCGCATCCACTGGTCCCGCGCTGCCGCGACCTCGTCGTGGTCGGTGCCGATGAAGTTCCAGAACATGACGATCTCCTCCTCGAACGGCTCGCCGCCGAGGAGGATCGCGACCGCGTCGCGATCGGCCGACACGACGAGCGCGTCGCGGCCGGGCGCGGTGTAGACCATCGAGCCGCGGCCGATCGGGAGGTCGTCGACGCGCACGCCGTCGGTGAGCGCGAGCACGCCGTGCTCGAAGCCGGCCCGCAGGTCGAGCCGCGCCTCGGCGCCCGCCCGCAGCCGCAGCTCGACGCCCAGCAGCGGCGAGTACGCGCCGACGGCGCTCGACGCCCCCGCGTGCTCGCCGACGAAGACGCTCCCGGTGACGCCCGCGGCGAGCTCGACCGTGGGCACGGCGTCGAGGCCGTCGAACCAGGGGTCGCGGCCGCGCTCGTGCCGCGGAAGCACCGTCCACAGCTGCACGCCGTGCAGCACGTCGGTGTCCGGAGTCGAGTACTCGCTGTGCGCGATGCCGCGGCCCGCGGTCATGATGTTGAGCCCGCCCGGGCGCACGGTGTGGGTGAAGCCGGCCGAGTCGCGGTGCTCGATCGCGCCGTCGACGAGCCAGCTCCACGTCTGCAGGCCGGTGTGCGGATGCGGTGGCACGTCCATGCCCGGCCGGTCGCGCAGCGACGTGGGCCCGAACGCGTCGGCGAAGCACCACGCGCCGATGAAGTGGCGGTGCTTGTTCGGGAGCACCCGCTGCACGGGCATCGCGCGGGGACCGCCGAGCGGCACGTCGCGCGGCAGGAGCAGCTCGAGCCCGGCGGCCCCCGCCTCGTCGGCGGCGGCCTCCGCGTCCTCGACCAGCAGCGCCTCGTCGTTGCTCACGGCTCCACGCTACGCGGCGCGCCTCAGATGCCGAAGAGCTGCTTGCCGAAGACGATGACGACGATGCCCGCGAGCGCGAGCAGCACGCAGAGGCCCAGCAGCGCTCCTCCGACGACCGTCGAGCCCGGCCGCTCGCTCTCGAGGGAGCGGATGCCGAGGGCGTAGACGAGCGGGATGCCGGCGCCGAGCAGCAGCCCAACGCCGAGCACCGAGGCGATCGCGATGCCGAGCGCGCCGACGTCGAAGCCCATCAGGCCACCCCTCCCTGGTCGCGCCGACTGCGCTTCTTGCGCTTGCGCGGCCGCGAGAGGGGAGCCACGCCCGACGCGACCGCGCTCAGCTCCCGGTCGATCGTGCGCTTCCGCTCCTTCTTCGGCTGCTCCCACTCGTCGGTCACGTTGTGGTGGCCGACGTGGCTGAGGCGGGAGCGGAGCCACATCGTGAGGCACGCGCCGATGAGCAGCGCGGTCACGACGATCGAGCCCCACAGGTGCCCGAAGAGCCCGGCGATGAGGAAGCAGAGCGCGCCGATCGCGCCCGCCGCGGGGAGCGTGATGAGCCAGGCGACGAGCATGCGCCGGGCGACCGACCACCGCACCTTCGCGTCGGTGCGCGCGAGCCCCGAGCCGATCACCGAGCCGGAGGCGACGTGGGTCGTCGAGAGCGGCAGCCCGAGGTGGCTCGACGTGAGGATGATCGACGCGCTCGAGAAGTCGGCCGACATGCCCTGCCGCGGCGAGATGTCGACGATGCCCTTCCCGAGCGTGCGGATCACCCGCCAGCCGCCCATGTAGGTGCCGGCCGCGATCGCGACCGCGCAGACGACCCGCACCCAGATGGGCATCTCCGCGTCCGGGTCGAGCGAGCCGTGGGCGACGAGCGCGAGGAAGATGACCCCCATCGTCTTCTGCGCGTCGTTCGTGCCGTGCGCGAGCGACATGAGCGAGGCCGCGCCGATCTGGCCCCAGCGGAACCCGCGCTGCTCGCCCCGCTCGCTGAGGTTCGCGGTCGCTCGCTGCACGAGCCAGGTGCCGCAGAACGCGACGAGCCCCGCGATCACGGGCGCGAGCAGCGCCGGGATGAGGATCTTCTGCGCGACGCCGCCCCACAGCACGCCCGTGACGCCGAGCGCGGCGATCGTCGCGCCGATCAGGCCTCCGAACAGCGCGTGGCTCGACGACGACGGCAGCCCGAACAGCCACGTGAGCACGTTCCACACGATCGCGCCGGTGAGGCCGCACAGCACGATGAGCATGAGGCGCTCGCCGTCGACGCCCGCGAGGTCGACGATCCCCGAGCCCACCGTGCGGGCGACCTCGATCGAGAGGAAGGCGCCGATGAGGTTGAGGGTCGCCGAGAGCGCCACCGCGGGCTTCGGCCGCAGCGCGCCCGTCGCGACCGATGGCGCCATCGCGTTCGCGGTGTCGTGGAAGCCGTTGGTGAAGTCGAACGCGAGCGCGACGATGACGACGATCCCGAGGATCGCGAGCTCCTGCATCGGGCCAGTCTCCACCATGGCGCGCCGTCGCGCAGGCCACGCCGGAGTCGCGTCGATCGAGTGCGCCCCGCGAGCGGAGGGCGTACCGTGTGCGGCATGGCGCTCACCATCCCCGAGGCGGTGCTGCTGCTCGCGATCGACGACGACCGCGGCTCGCCCCTCATCGAGGACTCGTCCCTCGGCATCGCGATCGCCGGCGCCGCGCTCGCCCAGCTCGTCGTCGACGGGCGGATGCGCCTGGTCGCCCCGGGCGAGCCCGGCTCGGCGCCCGGCGCGCTCGTCGCGGCATCCGGCACGACGAGCCCCCACCTCGAGCCGCTCGTCGCCCGCATCGACGGCGCGACCCCGGCGGACGCGCTCAGCATCGTCGCGGGGTGGGGCGGGCCCACCGCTCCCACGACCCGCGTCCGGCGCGAGCTGCTCGAGGACTTCGCCGCGGCCGGCGTGCTCGCGCGCGAGGAGGACCGCTTCCTCGGCATCCGCTGGCGGCAGCGCTGGGAGCGCGGCGAGCGGCGCGACGTCGAGGACGCGCTCCAGGTGCGCGCGCGCGAGGTGCTCGACGGCGCCGACGACACCACGGTCGGCGCGGCGCTCGCGATCCTCCACGGGGCCGACGCGCTGCCGGCGATCTTCCCCGACCGGCCGCGCGAGCCGCTGCTCGCGCGCGGCGCCCAGCTCGCCGAGGGCTCGTGGGCGAGCCGCGAGGTGCACCGCTCGATCGCCGCGGTCCAGGCGGCGGTGGTCGGCCTGATGATCTCGTCGACGTGATCGACCGCATCGGCCGGGCGGTCGCGACCGGCGCGGGCCGCGCGCTCGGCGCCGGGATGGCGACGCTCGCCTCGGTGCGCCGCCCGCATCCCGTGCATCCGCACGGCGTGGTCCTGCACGGCACGGTGCGCCGCTCCGGCACCGCGCTGCGCACGGGCATCGCGTGGATCGACGAGGCGGAGCCGGAGCCGATCCGGGTCATCGCCCGCGCATCCCGCTCGGTGGGCGTGCCGGTACCGCTGCCCGACGTCGTCGGGCTCGCGGCGCGGTTCGAGGCGGCCGAGGGTCGGGCCGACCTGCAGCTCGCCTCCACGGGCGCCGCGTGGCCGTGGCGCTTCGCGCTGCTCGCGCACCGCTCGCCCTCGCGCGCGCACCTCGGGTCGCTGCTGCCCTACCGCTCGCCGAGCGGGCCGGTGCTGCTCGGCGCCCGCACGCTCGCGCCGTCCGACCTGCCGTCGCACCCCGAGCAGCTCGCGGAGCGGCTCGCGCTCGAGCCGTGGCGGCTCGAGCTGCTCGTCGCGCGACCGCGCGGCGCGTGGCACGCGTTCGGGGAGCTCGAGCTGCGGCGCGAGCCCGGCCCGCTCGACCCGCTGCTGCGCTTCGACGCCGGGCGGCATCCGCTCCCCGGCGCTCGGCAGTACGACTGGGTGCGCCGGCTGCGCCAGCCCTCGTACGACCGCGTGCAGCGCGGCGCCGCGCGCTGACGCCGCGTCAGGAGAGCGCGAGCCAGTAGAACGACTGCGTGCCGAAGGTGAGCGAGAAGCGCCCGTCCTCGGCGATCGTCGGGAACGCTCCGCCGCCGAAGAGGTCGTTGAGCCGCGCGCCGGCGAACTGCGGCGCGTCGATCGTCACGTGCACGGGGTTGTGGCTGAACGAGAACACGCACAGCACCGTCTCGGCGCGGGCCCCCGCGTAGCTCCCGTCGCCCTCGTAGGAGCGCACGAAGGCGAGCACCGCGTCGTTGTCGCTCTCGAGCACCGTGAGACGGCCGAGCCCGAACACGGGGTGCGCGCGCCGCACGTGCAGCACCGACCGCATCCAGTTGAGCAGGCTCGAGGCCTGCGCCATCTGCGCCTCGACGTTGACGGCGGCGTAGTGGTAGACGAGCGACTGCACGACCGGCAGGAAGAGCTTGCCCGGGTCGGCGTCGGAGAACCCGGCGTTGCGGTCGGGCGTCCACTGCATCGGCGTGCGGGACGGAGCGAGTAGAAGATCCGCGGCATCGTGGGGAAGTCGAACGCCATGTGGCACTCGGGCTCCTCCGCCGTGCCGAAGTAGGCCGCCGTCTCGGCGGGCCACTGGTTCGCCTCCGCGACGAGCACGCGGCCCGGGTGCTCCTCGTCGACGATGCGGCGCAGGCGCTTGAGGTACGCGTGCGTCGCGGGCTCCGACTCCCCGTTGCCGCCCTCCGACTCGTAGAGGTAGGGGACGGCGTCGAGCCGGATCGCGTCCACCCCGAGGCCGAGCCAGAAGCGCAGCACCTCCTCGATCGCGGCGTGCACGGCGGGGTTCTCGAAGTTGAGGTCGGGCTGGTGCGAGAAGAAGCGGTGCCAGTAGAACTGCCGCCGCACCGAGTCGAACGCCCACTTCGACTCCTCGGTGTCGACGAAGATGATGCGCGCGTTCGGGTAGCCCGAGTCGTCGTCGCGCCACACGTAGAAGTCGCCGTACGGCCCGTCGGGATCCTCCCGCGAGGCGAGGAACCACGGATGCTGGTCGGAGGTGTGGTTGATCGGCAGGTCGATCATGACCCGCATGTTGCGCGAGTGTGCCTCCGAGACGAAGTGCCGGAAGTCGTCGATCGTGCCGAACTCGGGCAGCACCGCCATGAAGTCCGAGACGTCGTAGCCGCCGTCGCGCAGCGGCGACCGGTAGAACGGGGGCACCCAGATCGCGTCGACGCCGAGCCACTGCAGGTAGTCGAGCTTCGACGTGAGGCCCGGGAGGTCGCCGAAGCCGTCGCCGTTCGAGTCGACGAACGAGCGCACCATCACCTCGTAGAAGACGCTCTTGCGGTGCCAGTCGCGATCGAGCGCGAGGCCTGGCGCGTGCCCGCCGATGATCGGCATCGGCGCGGTGAAGGTGCTGGTGAAGCTCATGGCGGCGGCCCCGTCGAGGAGCGCACGACGAGCACGGGCACGTAGGCGGTGTGGCTGCGGTCCGGCTCGCCGTCCGGCTCCTGGAGCGCCGCCATGATCCACGCGACGACGTCCTCGCCGTGCTGCGCAGGGTCCTGGCGGATGGTCGTCAGCCCGAAGGCGGCGGCGGCGGGCACGTCGTCGACCCCCGTGACGCTCAGCTCGTCGGGGATCCGGATGCCGAGCTGGTGGGCGGCGAGGAGCACGCCCATCGCGACCTCGTCGGTGCCCGCCACGATGCCGGTGGGCCGGTCGGCGCGGGCGAGGATGCCGCGCGCGGCGAGGTGCGCTCCCTCGAGCGTCGTCGGCACGGTGAGCGGCGGGCGCAGGCGCAGCCCGTGCCGCTCCGAGACGCGCTGGAACGCCTGCATGCGCCGGTCCGAGGACGAGGCGTCGAAGGGCTGCACCTCGGTCTCGCTCGCGAGGTGCAGCAGGTCGGTGTGGCCGAGCCGCACGAGGTGCTCGGCCGCCTGCTCGCCTGCCGCGTCGTCGTCGAGCGCGAAGGAGCGGGTGTGCGGGGTCGGCTCGCCCACGGTCGCGACGGGGATGCCGAGCTCCGCGAGCCGGGTGAGGTCGCCGCCCACGAGGCTCCACGTGATGGTGACGAGCCCGTCGACCTCGCCGCGCCGCATGAAGCGCTCGAACTTCTCGTGCCCGCCGGTGCCGAACGCGCCGAGGTCGTAGAGCAGCACGTCGTGGTCGTGCAGGTCGGCGGCGTGCGCGATGCCGTGCAGCACGCTGCCGAAGTACCAGCGGTTGACGGATGGGGTGAGCACGCCGATCGTGCGGGTCACGCCCGTGGCGAGGCGGCGGGCGGCGCCCGAGGCCCGGAAGCCCAGCTCGTCGGCGGCGCGCTGGACCCGCTCTCGCGTTCGGGCCGCGACGCCCGGCGCGCCGGAGAGCGCGCGCGACGCGGTCGCCTTCGAGACCCCCGCGGCGCGGGCGACGTCGTCGAGCCTGGGCACGGCCGCCTCCTCGCGCTCGGGCGGGTGACCGCCGTCCAGAGTGTGGAACCGGTTCCGACCATAGCCCCGGGCGAGCGCTGCGGCCAACAGGGCGCCCCAACGATCGTTGCCGAATCGAAACATCGTTCCTGAGTGCAGCAGGAGACGGTGTGCGCTACGGTCACAGCCAGTGGAACCGGTTCCGGTTTCGAGCACGTCGCCGTGCGCCTCGCTCGGCCCCGGCCCGTGCTGTTGAGCACTTGAGCGAAGGAGTTCACGTGAAGCACGCACGCAGGATCGCGATGCCGCTCGGCATCGTGGGCGTCGCGGCACTCGCCCTCACGGGGTGTGTCGGCGACGCGGAGCCCGGGGCCTCGGAGGAGCCGGGCAGCACCGGCGCGGCCGCCGAGGGCTGCGAGGACTACGCCGACTACGGCACGTTCGACGGCGCAGAGGTCAACGTCTACGGCACGATCCTCGACGAGGAGGCCAACCGCTTGAACGAGTCGTGGGTGCAGTTCGAGGAGTGCACCGGCATCGACGTCGTGTACGAGGGCTCCGCGGAGTTCGAGGCGCAGATCAACGTGCGCATCCAGGGCGGGAACCCGCCGGACCTCGCGTTCTTCCCCCAGCCCGGCCTGCTGGCCTCCGTGGTCGAGACCGGTGCTGTGCTGCCCGCTCCCGAGTCGGTGGCCGAGAACGCGCAGGCGTACTGGAACGAGACGTTCCAGGGCTTCGGCACCGTCGACGGCACCTTCTACGGTGCGCCGCTCATGTCGTCGGTGAAGGGCTTCGTCTGGTACCAGCCGGCGCTCTGGGAGGAGAACGGCTGGGAGGTCCCGACGACCCTCGACGAGCTCGACGAGCTCACCGCGACCATCGCCGAGGCAGGCGTCACGCCGTGGTGCGTGGGCTTCGGGTCGGGTGAGGCGACCGGCTGGCCGGGCACCGACTGGCTCGAGGACTACGTCCTTCGGCTCCACGGCCCCGAGGTCTACGAGCAGTGGGTCGCGCACGAGATCCCGTTCGACGACCCGCGGATCGTGGAGGCGCTCGACCGCGTCGGCGACCTCATCAAGAACCCGGAGTACGTCAACGGCGGCATCGGCGACGTGACGACGATCGCGACGACCGACTTCGGCGACGCGGGCCTGCCCGTGCTCGACGGCGAGTGCGGCATGCACCACCAGGCGTCGTTCTACGAGGGCTTCTGGAGCGACGACAACTCCGTGACGGTCGCCGAGGACGGCGACGTGTGGGCGTTCATCCTCCCGGGCACCGAGCCGGACGCGGCCGCGGTGACCGGTGGCGCCGAGATCGTCGCGGCGTTCAGCGACGCCGAGGAGGTCGTGGCCACGCAGACCTACCTGTCGAGCCCCGAGTGGGCCAACAGCCGCGTCTCGCTCGGCGGCGTGCTCTCGGCGAACTCGGAGCTCGACCCGGCGAACGCGTCGAGCGACCTGCTGCGCCAGGCGTACGAGATCCTGCAGGACCCGAACACCACGTTCCGGTTCGACGGATCCGACTCGATGCCCGGCGCCGTCGGCTCGGGCTCGCTGTGGCGGGGCATGGTCGACTGGATCTCGGGGGCCGACTCGGCGTCCGTGCTCGCCCAGGTCGAGCAGAGCTGGCCGCAGTAGTCGGATGATGGGGGTGCGGGGGCCGCGCAGCGGCCTCCGCACCCGCATCCCGGGCCGCATCACCAAGGGATGGGACTCGCATGACCACGATGGATCTCGTCGGCAAGCTGCTCCAGGTCGTCGTCGGCCTCGCGGCCTTCGGCGCCGTGGTGGCGCTGCTGCTCGCCTTCCTCGATCGTCCGGAGGACAAGCCTCGTCCCGCGAGCTGGCGCGAGGCGATGCGCGCGGGCCTGCGCCCGCGGCTCGTCCTCATCGCCGCCTTCGCGCTCCTGGCGATCCTCGCGCGCGTGCTCTACGGAGCCGTGCCCTGGATGACGCAGGGCCTGACGAACGCCGCCATCGGCCTCGGCGTCGCGGGCATCGTCGTCGTGCTGCTCCAGTGGCTGCTCGACCGGCTCCTGCAGCGGGCGAGCGCGCCGGTGCGCAGCGCCGTCATGCGTGCGCTCGGCGCCGTGCTCGTCGTGGCCCTCGTGCTCGTCGCGCAGGCCTCGCCGAGCATCCCGGCCCTCGACTGGGTCACGCCGGCGCTCGTCTTCGCGGCGACCGTCGTCGGCTGGCCGCTCGCCGCCGCCCTCATCGCGACCGCGCTCATCGCCTTCCTGCCGGATCGCACGCGCCGGAGCGTGCGCCTCATCGCGTGGCTGCTCGCTGCGGTGGCGGTCGTCGCCATCAGCCTGGTCCTCGAGCAGGGCCGGGAGCAGGCGGTGGGCGTGTGGCCGTGGGCCGCGGCAGCCGGCTTGAGCATCATCGGCGTGCTCGGCTACTTCGCCGACCACGACGACGACTCGAAGCCGATGCTCGTGTTCCTGATGCCCGCGGCGCTGCTCCTCACCGTGGGGCTCGTGTACCCCGCGATCCGCACGACCGTCCTCGCCTTCACGGACCGCACGGGGGCCTTCAACGGCGTCGACAACTTCGTCTGGATGTTCACGCAGCCCGAAGCGCTCATCACGCTCGCGAACACGGTCGTCTGGGTCATCCTCGTGCCGCTGCTCTCGACCGCGATCGGCCTCGCCTACGCGGTCTTCATCGACAAGAGCCGCGGTGAGCGGGTCTACAAGATGCTCGTGTTCATGCCGATGGCGATCTCGATGGTCGGCGCCAGCATCATCTGGCGCTTCATGTACGCGTACCGCGGGCCCGAGCAGGAGCAGATCGGCCTCGTCAACCAGATCATCGTGTGGTTCGGCGGGCAGCCGCAGCAGATCCTGCAGAACAGCCCGTGGAACACGCTCGCGCTCATCGTCGTGATGATCTGGATCCAGACCGGCTTCGCGATGGTCGTGCTCTCGGCCGCGATCAAGGGCGTGCCGACCGAGCAGCTCGAGGCCGCCGAGATCGACGGCGCCAACCCCTGGCAGCGCTTCGCGAACGTCACCGTGCCCGGCATCCGCACATCGATCGTCGTCGTCATCACGACGATCTCGATCGCGACGCTCAAGGTGTTCGACATCGTGCGCACGATGACCGCGGGCAACTTCAACACCTCCGTCGTCGCGAACGAGATGTACACGCAGGCGTTCCGCTCGGGCGAGCCCGGCCGCGGCGCGGCGCTCGCGCTGATCCTGTTCCTCATGGTCATGCCGATCGTCATCTACAACGTCCGCGTCCTGAACCAGCAGAAGGCGATCCGATGAGCTCCGTCGCATTCACCCCGGACCCCGAGATCACCCCGGACCGCGTCGCGCCCGCGGTCACGACGCGCGCCGATCGCGTGAAGCGGCGCCTCACGAGTCCGTGGGCGACCATCGCGGCGCTCGTGATCGCGGTGCTGTGGACGGTGCCGACGTTCGGCCTGCTGCTGTCGTCGTTCCGCCCGGCCGATCAGATCCAGTCGACCGGCTGGTGGACCTTCTTCTCCGACCCGCAGCTGACGCTCACGAACTACCGCGAAGTGCTCTTCTCGGGCTCGGCGTCGTCGCCGCAGCTCGGCGAGTACTTCGTCAACTCGCTCGCGATCGCGATCCCGGGCACGCTCATCCCCCTCGTGCTCGCGTGCCTCGCGGCGTACGCGTTCGCATGGGTGCGGTTCAAGGGCTCGTCGACGCTGTTCGTGATCGTCTTCGCGCTGCAGATCGTGCCGCTGCAGATGGCGCTCATCCCGCTGCTGCAGCTGTTCGTGACCTTCCTCCAGCCGTTCCAGGACGCGCTCCACGAGGCGGTGCCGTTCATCAGCGAGCGGCAGTTCCTGCCGGTGTGGATCGCGCACGCGATCTTCGGGCTCCCGCTCGCGATCTTCCTGCTGCACAACTTCATCTCGGCGATCCCGGGCGACGTCATCGAAGCGGCGCGCGTCGACGGGGCCGGCCACGGGCAGATCTTCTTCCGCATCATCCTGCCGCTCGCGATGCCGGCGATCGCGTCGTTCGCGATCTTCCAGTTCCTGTGGGTGTGGAACGACCTGCTCGTCGCCCTCGTGTTCTCGACGGGCACGCCCGACACCGCGCCGCTCACGCAGCGATTGGCCGAGCTCGCCGGCTCTCGCGGCGAGAACTGGGAGCGCCTGACGGCTGGCGCGTTCGTCTCGCTCGTCGTGCCGCTCATCGTGTTCTTCGGCCTGCAGCGCTACTTCGTGCGAGGGCTCCTCGCGGGCTCGGCGAAGGGCTGACGCGCGCCGAGGCGCGGGCGGACGTCCGCCCGCGCCTCAGCGGAGCGGCGGCCGGCGCGAGAGCGCCCGGTGCACCGGCACGACCGCGGCCGCGCTCCACGCCTGCGGCCGGCACGACGCGGGGTACGCGACCGGCGACGACACCTCGTCCGAGCCGAGCCCGGCGAAGAGCTCGGGGATCCGGCCGTCGAACGCGTCCGCGGCGCGCACGAGCTGGGCGGCGAGCACGCGGGCGTGCTCGGTGAGGCCGGCCCGCAGCATCCCCTCGATCACGACTCCCGTGTCGTGGGGCCACACCGAGCCGCAGTGGTACGAGAGCGGCCAGTGGGCGGTCTCGTCGCTCGCCATCGTGCGGAGCCCATAGCCCGAGGCGAAGCGCTCGTCGACGAGCAGGTCTGCGATGCGCGCCTCCTCGTCGGGGGAGAGCAGCGTCGTGCCGAGGAGCTGGCCGATGTTCGAGGTCTTCGCGTCGACGGGCGCGCCACGGCCGTCGAGGGCGATCGCCGGGAAGCGCTCGCCGTCGCGCTCGACCCAGAACGCGGCGCGGAAGCGCTCGCGCATCGCGCGAGCCCACGCCGCCCACTCCGAGCCGTCCTCCCCGAGCGCCTCGAGCAGCTCGGCGCCGCCGGCCGCGGCCTGGCACGCCTGGGCCTGCACCTCGCACAGCGCGATCGGGGCGTCGGCGATGCGCCCGTCGGCGAACCGCACCGAGTCGCCCGAGTCCTTCCAGCCCTGGTTCGCGAGCCCGTGACCCGACTCGTCCACGTACTTGAGGAAGCCCGAGCCGTCGGGCGAGCCGTGGTCGCGCATCCACTCGAGCGCGGCGACGAGCGCGGGTCGCAGCTCGCGCACCGCCTCGAGCGGGAGCCCTGCGAGCCACGCCTCGTGCAGCAGCACGATCCACAGCGGGGTCGCGTCGATCGTGCCGTAGTACACGGGGGGCAGCGAGATCCGCTCGCCCGGCAGCTCGAGCTGGGCGTGGCGCAGCTCGTGCAGCATCTTGCCGGGCTGCTCGGCGCTCGTCGGGTCCACGCGCGTCCCCTGCCGCGCCGCGAGCGTGCGCAGCGTCGACAGCGCGAGGTCGGTGCCGAGCGGCAGCAGCAGCCGGGCCGTGATGAGCGAGTCGCGGCCGAACAGGGTGAGGAACCAGGGCGCGCCCGCGGCGGCGAACGAGCCCTGGCCGGCGTCGAGCAGCAGGGCGCGCACGTCGGCGAGCGCCTGCGCGCTCCAGCGGTCGAGCGACGCATCGCCGCTCGCCGGCAGGCTCGCGATCGTCGGCCGATCGGTCGCCTCGCGGACGACCGCCCGGGGGTCGTCGAGCTCGAGCGAGATCTCGAGCGCCCCTCGCCCGCCGGGCGGCACCTCGAGCTCGCGGGAGGCGACGATCGTCGCCCCGTCGATGGCGAGCTCGGCGCCGGCGGCCCGCACGACGAGCGTGCGGACTCCATCGCTCGCGACGGCATCGGCCCCGCGCATCTCGACGCTCGTCGCCGCCTCGACCGGCGCGCCGGCCTTCACGCCCATGAGCTCGGCGAACGAGACCGTGAGCCGCAGCGCCACCGTCCCGGTCACCGCCTGGGCGAGGCCGTTGACGAGCTCGAGGCGCTCGTCCACGCCGTCGCCCCGCACCGACCGGATGCGCTCGACCCGCACGCGCGGATCCGGCGTCGCGTCGTCGATCATCCGCGCGACGCTGTGGAAGACGGCCCGGGACGGGCCGCGGCTCGTGCCCACGTGCTCGAGCGGCAGCCCGTCGACGGTGGCCTCGAGTGCGCGAGCGAACCGCCAATCGCCCCGGAACACGCCGTGGATCGCCGAGGCGCCCATCGACCCGTCGCGGGCCGACCACACCTGGGTCGGCGCGCGCAGCACGACCAGCTCGTCGTTCAGGAGCGGCTGGAGGCCGGCGGCGGCGTGCATCGCATCGTGTCCGTTTCGTGATCGACGAGGGGCGGCTCTTACGCTAGCGTCGGTTTTGGAACGATCCAAGGGGGCACGTGCCGCGCGCCCCTCCGGCCCGAGGGAGTGCCGATGGCTGCCACGCTCGCCGACGTCGCAGCGCGCGCCGGCGTCTCCGTGCAGACCGTCTCCAACGCGCTCAACAACCCGCGGCTGCTCAAGCGGGGCACGCTCGACCGCGTCCTCGCCGCGGTCCAGGAGCTCGGCTACACGCCGAACCTCGCCGCGCGCCGGCTGCGCCAGCGCCGCACGCACACGATCGGCCTCCGCATCGACGCGTCGAGCGACACGATCTCGTCGACGCTCCTCGACCGCTTCCTGCACGAGCTCACGGCCGCAGCTGCCGCGGTCGGCAAGCACATCGTGCTCTTCACCGTGTCGAGCGAGCGGGAGGAGGTCGACGAGATCCTCGCGCTGCGCGACCAGTCGATCGCCGACGAGTTCCTCATCGCCTCGACGCATCCCGGCGATCCGCGCATCGAGCCCCTGCTCGCGGCGGGCGTGCCGTTCGTCGCGTTCGGTCGGCCGTGGTGCGCCGCTCCTCCCCATCACTGGGTCGACGTCGACGGCCGTGCCGGCACGAGGATGGCGACCGAGGCGCTCCTCGACGAGGGGCTCGAGCGCATCGCGTTCGTCGGCTGGCCCGCAGGCAGCGCGTCGGGCGACGACCGCCGAGAGGGGTGGGCCGCCGCGATGCGGGAGCGCCTGGGGCTCGACGACGCGGCGCTCGAGGCGCTCACCGTCCGCGCGGTCGACGGCATCGGCACCGCGATCGCGCCCGTCCAGGCGCTCCTCGAGCACGGCATCGAGGGTGCCGTGTGCGCGTCCGACGCGCTCGCGGCGGGCATCGTCGCGGCCGCCGGGCCGCTCGGCGTGCGGTTCCCGGTCATCGGCTTCGACAACACGCAGCTCGCCGCCGGTGTCGGCTTCTCGAGCGTCGACCAGCGCCTCGACGCCGTCGCGCGCGCGGCTCTCGCGTCGTTCGAGGCGGCCGAGCCGCAGACCACGATCGTGCGACCCCGGCTCGTGGGTCGAAGAGACGCGCGGTGGGGGCTCGACCTCGCCGCCGCAGGGCGATGGAGCCCCAACCCGGAAGGAAGATCATGAAGCACAGCAAGATGAGCGCAGCGGCCCTCGCGGGCGTGCTCGCGCTCGCCCTGGCCTCCTGCTCGGGGGGCGGCGGCACCGGAGCGACCGACGAGCCGGAGGGCTCAGCCGAGAGCCTCACGATGCTCATCGGCTCGTCCGGCGACGCGGAGACGCAGGCCGTCCAGGCGGCCGCCGACGCCTGGACCGAGGAGTCCGGCGTGCCCGTCGAGGTGGTCGTGGCATCCAACCTCAACCAGGAGCTCGCGCAGGGCTTCGCGGGCGACTCCGCGCCCGACCTGTTCTACATGGGCTGGGACCAGTTCCAGACCTACGCGAGCGACGACTACCTCGAGCCCTACGCGATGGACCTCGAGAACGCGGGCGACTTCTACCCGGCGCTCGTGGACGCGTTCTCGTTCGAGGACGAGTTCGTGTGCGCGCCGAAGGACTTCTCGACCCTCGGGCTCGTGATCAACACCGATCTGTGGGCGGCCGCCGGGCTCACCGACGCCGACATCCCGACCGACTGGGAGTCGCTGCAGAGCGCGGCGCAGCGCCTCACCTCGGGTGAGACGGTCGGGCTCTCGATGGGACCGGAGTACCAGCGGCTCGGCGTCTTCATGCAGCAGGCCGGCGGCGGGCTCATGGACGGCGACACGGTCACCGCGAACTCGCCCGAGAACGTCGAGGCGCTCGAGTACGTGCAGGGCCTCCTCGAGGCGGGCGTGCTCAAGTGGCCGGCCGACCTCGGCGCGGGCTGGGGCGGCGAGGCGTTCGGCCGCGGCAGCGCGGCCATGGTGATCGAGGGCCCGTGGATCCGCGGCGCGCTCGAGAACGACTACCCCGACGTCCAGTTCCAGGTGGCGGAGCTGCCCTCGGGCCCTGACGGCCCCGGCACCTTCACGTTCTCGAACTGCTGGGGCATCCCGGAGGGCCAGGACACGGCCGAGACCGCGCAGGACCTCGTCGCCTTCCTCACGAGCGACGAGCAGCAGCTGCAGTTCTCGGAGGCGTTCGGCGTCATCCCGTCGACCGAGTCGGCGGCCGCGACGTACGCCGAGACCTACCCCGAGAACGCCGCGTTCGTGACCGGCGCGGACTACGCGATCAGCCCGGTGGCGTTCGCCGGCGCCTCGGAGGTCGTGACCGAGTTCAACACGAAGATCACGACCCTCCAAAGCGCCGACGCCCAGGCGCTCCTCGACGAGCTGCAGTCGCAGCTCGAGTCGGCGTACGAGGCCTCGCAGGGCTGATGGGCGCCACCTCGACCGCTCCCGCGCCGCGCACGCGGCGCGGGAGCGCGCGGGGCGGTGAGACGGCGGCCGGGTGGCTCTTCACGCTGCCCGCCATCCTCATCATCGGCGTGTTCCTCGTGGCGCCCATCGCGCTCGCGCTGTGGGTGTCCTTCACCGACTGGAACGGCCGCAACTCCCCGCTGTTCAACGACAACGTCGAGGTGGTCGGCCTCGACAACTACGCCGCGATCACGACCGACGACTCGCTCACGCGCGAGCTGTTCGGCCGCTCGATCCGCAACAACGTCTACTACGTGCTGTTCGTCGTGCCGCTGCAGACGGCGCTCGCGCTCTTCCTCGCGGTGCAGGTCAACCGCCGGCTGCTGCGCGGCAAGGGCTTCTTCCGCACCGCGTTCTACTTCCCGTCGGTGACGTCGTCGATCGCGATCACGGGCGTGTTCCTCTTCCTGTTCGCGTCGACCGGCGTCGTCAACCGGGTGCTCGCCCTCATGAGCGTCGAGGGGCCGAACTGGTTCGCCGACCCTCGCGGCATCATCCACCTGCTGCTGCCGCAGCCGCCCGCGAGCTGGCTCGAGCCGGGCTTCCTCGGCGTGAGCGCGTGGGAGTGGATCGCCGGCCCCTCGATCGCGCAGTGCGTGCTCATCCTGCTCGCCGTCTTCACGACCTCGGGCACGTTCATGCTGCTGTTCCTCGCGGGGCTGCAGAACATCGGGCCCGAGATCCGCGAGGCCGCCCTCATGGACGGCGCCGGGCCCATCCGCTCGTTCTTCTCCATCACCGTCCCGATGCTGAAGCCGACGCTCTTCACCGTGCTCACGCTCGGCCTCATCGGCACGTGGCAGGTGTTCGACCAGGTGTACCTCACGCGCGGCACGCCCGCCGCGTCGACCCTCACGAGCCCCGCGTACCTCGCGTTCCAGCAGGCGTTCACCGACAACGAGCCCGGCATCGCGGCCGCGATCGCGTTCGTGCTGTTCCTCATCATCATCGCGATGACGCTCATCCAGCGATGGGTCCTCGCCGACCGCGACGAGCCGCGGAACCGTCGCCGCGAGCGCCGTCGGCTCGCCGAGGGCGCGGCCCGGCTGCAGGTCGGTCCGACCGCCGGCGCGGGAGGGGGCCTGACATGAAGGAACGGGTCACCGGCGGGCTCATCACGGGCTACGTCGTCCTCGTCGTCCTGGCGCTGCTCTACATCTACCCGTTCGTCATCGCGGTGAGCGGGTCGTTCAAGACCGACCAGGAGGCCAACGCCGACCCGATGGCGCTCATCCCCGAGACGTTCACGTTCGCGGCGTACGAGCGGCTCTTCACCGGCACCGACCTGCCGCTGTGGGCGACGAACTCGTTCGTCGTCACGATCGTCGTGACGGTCTTCCGGGTGTTCTTCGACTCGCTCGCCGGCTACGCGCTCTCGCGCCTGCGGTTCCGCGGTCGGAACACGGTCTTCGCCCTGTTCATCGCGGTGCTCGCGGTGCCCTCGGTCGTGCTCATGATCCCGCGGTTCCTCGTCATCAAGGAGCTCGGCCTCTACGACACCTACGGCGGCATGATCATCCCGCTGCTCGCGGATGCGGCGGGCATCTTCATCATGAAGCAGTTCTTCGACTCGATTCCCGCGTCGATCGAGGAGGCCGCGCGCATCGACGGCGCGGGCGTCTTCCGCACGTTCTGGTCGGTCACGCTGCCGATGGCCGCGCCCGCGCTCATCACGCTCACGATCCTGTCGTTCCAGGGGTCGTGGAACGAGTTCGCGCACTTCGTCATCTCGCGGCAGAGCCCCGACCTGCACACGCTCACGACGGGCGTCGGCACGCTCGTCTCCGGGCAGCTCGGCTCGGGCACGCAGTTCCCGCTCAAGCTCGCGGCCGCGGTGCTCATGACGATCCCCGTCGCCATCATGTTCTTCGTCTTCCAGAAGCGCATCATGTCGACGACCGAAGGAGGCGAGAAGGGCTGACGGGGCGCGGAGCCCGGTCGCCGCGACAGGCTCAGCTCGCCCGCGCGGGAGCGACGATGCGCCACGGGCGGCGCGAGCCGCCGGCGGCGAAGATCGGATCGGGTGCGGCCGGGGGCTCCGCCTCGGGCGCCGGCATGCCTGGAGGCGCATCCGGGTCCGGCGCGATCGTCGGCAGGATCGGGTCGCGAGCGCCCGAGTCGGGCTCCGCATCGTCGCCGGGGTCTGCCGGTGCGGCTCGCGGCCCGTCCGGGAGCGGCGGCACCGCGGCGAGGTGCCGGGCGCGCCCGGTGCCCGCGTGCGGCGGGCGCAGCGCCTGCCGCACGACGACGAAGGATGCGGCGCTGCACGAATGCGGCGCGCTCGCGTCGGGGTGCGGCACGGGCA
>NZ_JANQCH010000041.1 GCF_024723325.1 Agrococcus sp. HG114 | reverse complement strand
GGCCGCGGCCGTGGGCGCCGCACCGACCGGCACGGGTGAGCCGACCCGCGGGGACACGTGCCACATCGACGTCGTCGACAAGGACGGCTTGGTGATCTCCGCGACCCCGTCGGGCGGCTGGCTCCAGTCGAGCCCCGCGATCGCCGAGCTCGGCTTCTGCCTCGGCACGCGCGCCCAGATGCTGTGGCTCGAGCCGGGCCTGTCCACGAGCCTCGCCCCGCGCATCCGCCCCCGCACGACCCTGTCGCCGACCATGCTCGTCGACGACGACGGCACGGTCATCGCACTGGGCACGCCCGGCGGCGACCAGCAGGACCAGTGGCAGCTCACGATGCTGCTCGGCCTGCGCGTGCTCGGCCTCGACGCGCAGGCCGCGATCGACGCGCCCTCGTGGCACGTGACGCACCTCGTGTCGTCGTTCGAGCCGCGCGTGTGGGAGCCGGGCGGGCTGCACGTCGAGTCGCGGCTCGGCGAGGCGACGATCGCCGAGCTGCGCCGTCGCGGCCATGCGGTGACGGATGCGGGGCCCTGGTCGCTCGGACGCCTCTCGTCGGCGTCGCACGCGCCCGACGGCACGATCCGCGCCGCCTCGAACCCGCGCGACGAGCAGGGCTACGCGGCGCTGCGCTGACGAGCGCGGCCGCCTGAGCCGCGAGCGGAGCTCAGAGCGCGAAGATGTCGGAGATCTGCTCGACCGTCGCCGCGTCGAGCTGCCCTCGTCCCGCTGCCGCGTTCTGCTCGACCTGCTCGGGCCGCGTGGCGCCCGCGATGACGCTCGTGACCGCCGGCTGCGCGAGCAGCCACTGGAAGGTCACCTCGAGCATCGACCGGCCGGAGTCGCGCACGAGCCGCTCGTAGCGCTCCATGCGCGCCCAGTCGGTCTGCTCGAGCAGCTGCGGCTTGAGCCGCGTCAGGCGGGCGTCGGCGGGCCCGCTGCCCTGCGAGTACTTGCCGGTCAGGAGCCCGTTCGCGAGCGGGAAGTAGGGCAGGAAGCCGAGCCCCGCCTCGAGCACCGCGGGCAGCACCTCGCGCTCGACGTCGCGCTTGACGAGCGAGTACTCGTCCTGCGCGGTCGAGAAGCCGTTCGGGCTCTCGACCTCGGCGGCGGCGGCGATCTGCTCGGCGCTGAGGTTGGAGTGGCCGTAGGCGCGGATCTTGCCCTCGTCGACGAGCTCGTCGAGCGCCGCGACGGTCTGCTCGATCGGCGTCGCCGGGTCCGGCATGTGCAGCTGGTAGAGGTCGATGTGGTCGACCTGCAGGCGGCGCAGCGACGCCTCGACCGCATTGCGGATGTACTGGCGTGCGCCCTTGGGCCCCCACGTCTCGGTGCCCTCGACCGCGAGGTCCTGGTGCCCCCACTTCGTCGCGAGCACGACCTTGTCGCGCGCGGCGCTGCCGGCCCTCTTGAGCGCGACGCCCATGAGGGTCTCGGAGGTCGTCGCGGGGTTCCCGTAGATGTCGGCGGTGTCGAACAGGGTGATGCCGTGGTCGATCGCGGCGTGGATCACCGCGTCGGTGCCCGACTGCTCCTCGGTGACGGTGCCCTTGCGGCCGAAGTTGTTGCAGCCGAGGCCGATGGCCGAGACCTCGATGCCCGAAGTTCCGAGAGTGCGCGTCATGCTCCAAGCCTAGGCGCCGCCGGCTGGGCGCCCCGGTCTGCCGCCGCCCTGCCGCCGGGGCGGCTTCGGGGCCTTCCGGGGCTGCGTCGCCGCGATCGTCTGCGCGACCTCGTGCAGCCACTCGGTGTCGGCGAGCCGGTCGGCGTCGACGACGCCGTAGGGCTTCGAGCCCGGGTACGCCTCGCCGCGCGGCAGGTCGGCCGTGAGCTCGGACGCCTCGGGCACGAGCTTCAGCAGCAGCGTGTCGTCGCACACGAACGCGAAGATGCGGTCGTCGCAGTAGACCGCGTGCTCGCCGAACATCGCGCGCACGCGGATCGGCAGCGGGTCGAGCGCCTCGTGGATGCGCTCGATCGTCTCGGGCCGGTTGGGCATGCGTCGATCATGGCACCGGGCGGTGACGGATGCGCGGCCTCGGTCGCCTCGCGGCCGCGGTGCGGGCGGCGGCCGGGTCAGAGCGGCTGCAGCACGCCCGACCGGGCGACGACCTCGAGCGCGAGCGTCTTGTAGCCCTCCTCGTCGAAGAGCACGGTGATGCGGTCGCCGTCGTCGCTCACGACGCCGCCCTCGCCCCACGCCTCGTGCCGCACCCGCATCCCGACCGACCACTCCCCCGCCGCGTCCGCCGACGCATCCGCCGCTTCGCGCTCCGCCTCGGCGCGCGCCGCCGACCCCGAGCGGCACGTGTCGCACGCCCCGCACAGGCCCGGCAGCTCCTCGCCGAAGTAGCCGAGCAGGAACCGCCGGCGACAGCCGCTCGTCTCGGCGTAGCCTCGCATCATCTCCACGCGCGAGCGGTCGACGCGCCGCCGGGCCTCGGCGATGCGGGCGGCCTCCTCGACCGCGGGCTTCACCGTGCCCTCGCGCCACACGAGCTCGCCGTCGTCGGTCGTCTCGACGGCGCCCGCCTGCTCGAGCAGGTTGACGGCTGCGGTCAGCCGGCTCGCGCCGACGTCGAGCCGCTCGCGCAGCCGCTCGGGCGGCACCGGCGCCTTCGCGCGCCGCACGCGCGAGGCGACCGCCGAGAGCATGTCGACGTCGGCGCTGCCGCCCGTGCGGAACCGGTGCAGGCCGAAGTCCTCCTGCCGGTGGAAGAGCGCGGCGAGCGCGGGCTCGCCGTCGCGGCCGCTGCGGCCGATCTCCTGGTAGTAGGAGTCGAGCGAGTCCGGCGGCGCCGCGTGCAGCACGAAGCGCACGTCGGCCTTGTCGATGCCCATGCCGAACGCCGAGGTCGCGGCGACGACCTCCGCCGTGCCGTCGCTGAAGGTGGCGTGCACGCGCTCGCGCTCGGCGCGCGGCATGCCCGCGTGGTACGACTCGGCACGCACGCCCGCCGCGATGAGCTCGGCGGCGTACCGCTCCGCGTCCTTGCGCGTCGCGACGTACACGAGGCCTGGCTTCGCCTCGGCGACGGCGCGCGCGACGATCGCCTCGCGCTTCTCGTCGTCGCCGCTGTGGCGCTGCACCTCCAGGAAGATGTTGGGGCGGTCGAAGCCGCGCACGACCTGCCGCGCGTCGCGCATCCGCAGCCGCTCGACGATCTCCTCCCGCACGGGCGGGGCGGCGGTCGCAGTGAGCGCGACCGTCGTCGGGTGCCCGAGCGCGTCGACGACGTGGCCGAGCCGCAGGTACTCCGGCCGGAAGTCGTGCCCCCACGCCGAGACGCAGTGCGCCTCGTCGACGACGAGGAGCGACGGCTCGAGCTCGCGCAGCCGCGCGAGCACCTCGTCGCGCGCGAGCTGCTCGGGCGCGAGGAACACGAACTCGGCCTCGCCTGCCTCGAGCTCCTCCCACGCCTCGCGCGTCTCGCCGACCCGCTGCGAGGAGTTGACCGCGACGGCCGCGTCGGCGCCGAGGCCCTCGAGCTGCTCGACCTGGTCGCGCTGCAGCGCGATGAGCGGCGAGACGACGACGGTGAGCCCGTCGACGAGCTTCGCCGCGAGCTGGTAGATCGCCGACTTGCCGTGCCCCGTGGGCATGACCGCGAGCACGTCGTGCCCCGCGAGCACGGCCTCGACCGCCTCGCGCTGCCCCGGGCGCAGCTGCTCCCAGCCGTACTCGCGGGCCGCCTCCGCGATCCGGTCCGACGTGGAGCTGCGGCGGCGAGCGGTCATGGAGCGATGCTAGGCGGGTGCCCTGACCGGGGCCTGGGCCGCCGTCCGGAGGCGGCTCAGCGGGCGGCGACGAGCCGCGGGTCCTCAACGACGAGCCGGAGGCCCGCGTCGCCGCGCGTGAGCGGCACGTCGGCCGACGCCGCCCACGCGAGCAGCGCATCCGCCGTGTCCGCCTGCACCCCGGCGAGCGCGAGCGCGCGCACGAGCGCGCCCTTGCCGGCCTTGTTCCAGTGGTTGAGGGGCTTGCCCTCGCGCGAGACGATCTCGACGGGCTCGGCGCCCGGCACCGGGGCGAGCGCCGCGTAGGCCTTCGAGCGCAGGTCGAGCGCGAAGCCCTCGATCTGCTCCCCCGCGCCCGACCAGAGCTCGCGCATCCGCTCGCCCGGCAGCTTCGAGTGCTCGGACACCTTGTACGCGGGGATGCGGTCGGATGCGCGCACGAAGCCGAGCAGGGCCGACTGGATCACGACGTGGTCGTCGACCCACCGCCGCGCCGCAGCCGGGAGCTCGGCGGCCGCGAGCGCGTCGTAGAGCACGCCCGTGTAGCGCTCGATCGCGGGCATCGTCGGCGAGGTGCGCACGGCGGCGTTGTCGGCGGCGGCTCGCGCCTTGGCGGGCGTCGACGCGTCCTGGCCGTGGGCGACGAGGCGGTCGAGCGCGGCGAGCGCCCGGGAACGGGCGACGGCCAGCCCGGGGAATCCCAGGCTGGCCGTCTCCAGCGGCGCTCCGCTCCCGCCTGCCGCCTTCGTCTCGCTGGGCGGCAGCAGGACGATCACGCGAGCTTGGCGTTCCGCGCGACGATCTCGATCCGGTCGTGGTCGACCGAGAGGAAGCCGTCCTCGGCATCGACCCTGTGGACCGTGCCGCTCGAGTCGGTGACGCGCACCTGGCCCTCGGCGAGCACCGCGAGCATCGGCTCGTGGCCCGTCAGGATGCCGATCTCGCCCTCGGTGGTCTTGGCGATGACCTGCGAGGCCTCGCCCGTCCACACCTCGGCCGCGGCCGACACGATGCTGACGGTCAGAGCCATCAGCCGTTCTCCTTCTGGATCTGCGCCCACTTGGCTTCGACGTCCGAGATCGCGCCGACGTTGAAGAACGCCTGCTCGGCCACGTGGTCGAACTCGCCCTTCGCGATCGCGTCGAACGACTCGATCGTGTCCTTGAGCGGCACCGTGGAGCCCTCGACACCGGTGAACTTCTTCGCCATGTAGGTGTTCTGCGAGAGGAACTGCTGGATGCGGCGCGCGCGGTTGACGACGATCTTGTCCTCTTCCGAGAGCTCGTCGACACCGAGGATCGCGATGATCTCCTGCAGCTCCTTGTTCTTCTGAAGGATCTGCTTGACCGTCGTCGCGACGCGGTAGTGGTCCTCGCCGAGGTAGCGGGGGTCGAGGATGCGGCTCGTCGACGTGAGCGGGTCGACGGCCGGGTAGAGGCCCTTCGACGCGATCTCGCGGCTGAGCTCCGTCGTCGCGTCGAGGTGCGCGAACGTCGTGGCCGGGGCCGGGTCGGTGTAGTCGTCGGCCGGCACGTAGATCGCCTGCAGCGAGGTGATCGAGTGGCCGCGCGTCGACGTGATGCGCTCCTGCAGGATGCCCATCTCGTCGGCGAGGTTCGGCTGGTAGCCGACGGCGCTCGGCATGCGGCCGAGCAGCGTCGAGACCTCGGAGCCGGCCTGCGTGAAGCGGAAGATGTTGTCGATGAAGAGCAGCACGTCCTGCTTCTGCACGTCGCGGAAGTACTCCGCCATCGTGAGCGCCGACAGGGCCACGCGGAGGCGCGTGCCCGGCGGCTCGTCCATCTGGCCGAAGACGAGGGCGGTCTTGTCGAAGACGCCCGCCTCCTCCATCTCGTGGATGAGGTCGTTGCCCTCACGCGTGCGCTCGCCGACGCCGGCGAACACCGACACGCCGCCGTGGTCCTGCGCGACGCGCTGGATCATCTCCTGGATGAGGACGGTCTTGCCGACGCCCGCGCCGCCGAACAGGCCGATCTTGCCGCCCTGCACGTACGGGGTGAGGAGGTCGATGACCTTGATGCCGGTCTCGAAGAGCTGCGTCTTCGACTCGAGCTGGTCGAACGACGGGGCCTTGCGGTGGATCGACCAGCGCTCGGTGACCTCGAGCGTCTCGCCCTCGCCGAGGTTGAGCGCCTCGCCGATGACGTTGAAGACCTTGCCCTTGGTGACGTCGCCGACGGGCACCGTGATGGACTCGCCCGTGTCGCGCACCTCCTGGCCCCGCACGAGGCCGTCGGTCGGCTTGAGCGCGATCGCGCGGACGAGGTCGTCGCCGAGGTGCTGCGCGACCTCGAGCGTGATCTCCTGCGGCTCGGTGCCGTCCTGGAAGTCGACGGTCGTCTTGAGCGCGTTGTAGACGGCGGGGATCGCGTCGTGCGGGAACTCGATGTCGACGACGGGGCCGGTCACGCGAGCGACGCGGCCGACGCCGGCCTGCTGCTGCGGGGCCTCGGTGGTGTCAGTGATGGTCATGTGCTTGCCTTTCGTGGCTACTTCGCCGAGGCGAGGGCGTCCGCGCCGCCCACGATCTCGGAGATCTGCGTCGTGATCTCGGCCTGGCGCGCGTTGTTGCGCAGGCGGGTGTAGTCGATGATGAGCTTGTCGGCGTTGTCGGACGCCGACTTCATCGCCTTCTGCGTGGCGGCCTGCTTCGCGGCGGCCGACTGCAGCAGCGCGTTGAAGATGCGGCTCTCGACGTAGACCGGCAGGAGCGCGTCGAGCACGAGCGCGGGCTCGGGCTCGAACTCGTAGAGCGGGAAGTGCTCGGCGGCATCGGCGCTCTCGGCCTCGACGACCTCGAGCGGGAGGAGGCGCACCGTCGTCGGGTCCTGCGTCATCATGCTGACGAAGCGGTTGTAGACGATGTGGATCTCGTCGACCTGCTCGGAGACGTACGCCTCGAGCACCGCCTCGGCGATCTCCTGCGCGAGCTCGGGCGTCGGCACGTCGGACTGGCCCGTCCACTCGCGCACGTAGGGGCGCTGGCGGAACTTGAAGTAGCCGACCGCCTTGTTGCCGACCAGGTAGTGGTCGACCTCCTTGCCCTCCGCCTCGAGCTTCGCGCGCAGCTCACCCGCCTCCTTGAGGATCTGCGAGTTGAACGCGCCGGCCAGGCCGCGGTCGGCGGTCACGACGACGATCGCCGCGCGCTTGAGCTGCTCTCGCTCGACCGTGAGCGGGTGCGCCTCGTTCGAGAACGTGGCCACCGCGCTCACGGCGCGAGTGAGCGCCCGAGCGTACGGGTTCGACGCCTGCACGCGGGCGAGCGCCTTCTGGATCCGCGACGCGGCGATGAGCTCCATCGCCTTCGTGATCTTCTTGGTCGACTGCGCAGACTTGATCTTCTGCGTGTAGACCCGGAGCTGGGCTCCCATTCCGCCTCCTCAGCGATCCGCGTCAGCGACGGCCCTTGACGATCTGCTCCTGGTTGACGTCCTCGACCATCGGGTTGTTCGCCTCGGTGCCGGGGTCGGTGATGCTCGCGGCATCCTTGCCCTGCCAGTTGCGGGCGAACTCGTCGACCTCGCGCTCGAGCGTCGCGAGGGTGTCGTCGTCGAGCACGTTGGTCTCGCGCAGCGTCGTGAGCACCGTGCTGTTGCCGCGCAGGTGCTCGAGGAGCTCCGCCTCGAACTGCAGCACCTGGTTGACGGGCACCGAGTCGAGCTTGCCGTTGGTGCCGGCCCAGATCGAGACGACCTGCTCCTCCACGGGGTACGGCGAGTACTGCGGCTGCTTGAGCAGCTCGGTCAGGCGCGCGCCGCGGTCGAGCTGGCGGCGCGAAGCCGCGTCGAGGTCGGAGGCGAACATCGCGAACGCCTCGAGCGAGCGGTACTGGGCGAGCTCGAGCTTGAGCGTGCCGGAGACCTTCTTGATCGACTTGACCTGCGCGTCGCCGCCGACTCGCGAGACCGAGATGCCGACGTCGACCGCGGGACGCTGGTTCGCGTTGAACAGGTCGGACTGCAGGAAGATCTGGCCGTCGGTGATCGAGATCACGTTGGTCGGGATGTACGCGGAGACGTCGTTCGCCTTCGTCTCGATGATCGGGAGGCCCGTCATCGAGCCGGCGCCGAGCTGGTCCGAGAGCTTCGCGCAGCGCTCGAGCAGGCGCGAGTGCAGGTAGAAGACGTCGCCCGGGTACGCCTCGCGGCCCGGCGGACGGCGGAGGAGCAGCGACACGGCGCGGTACGCCTCGGCCTGCTTCGACAGGTCGTCGAAGATGATCAGGACGTGCTTGCCCTCGTACATCCAGTGCTGGCCGATGGCCGAGCCCGAGTACGGCGCGAGGTACTTGAACCCCGCGGGGTCGGATGCGGGCGAGGCGACGATGGTGGTGTACTCCATCGCGCCGGCGTCCTCGAGCGCGCCCTTCACCGAGGCGATGGTCGAGCCCTTCTGGCCGACGGCGACGTAGATGCAGCGCACCTGCTTGTTGACGTCGCCCGACGCCCAGTTGGCCTTCTGGTTGATGATCGTGTCGATCGCGAGGGCCGTCTTGCCGGTCTGGCGGTCGCCGATGATGAGCTGGCGCTGGCCGCGGCCGACCGGGATCATCGCGTCGATGGCCTTGATGCCGGTCTGGAGGGGCTCGTGCACCGACTTGCGCTGCATGACGCCGGGCGCCTGCAGCTCGAGGGCGCGGCGGCCGCTCGAGGCGATCTCGCCCAGGCCGTCGAGCGGGTTGCCGAGGGGGTCGACGACGCGGCCGAGGTAGCCCTCGCCGACGGGGACAGAGAGGACCTCGCCCGTGCGGGTGACCTCCATGCCCTCCTCGATGCCATCGAACTCACCGAGCACGACGACGCCGATCTCGGTCTCGTCGAGGTTCTGCGCGAGGCCGAGCGTGCCGTCCGCGAAGCGGACCAGCTCGTTCGCCATGACGCCGGGGAGACCCTCGACGTGCGCGATGCCGTCGGCGGCGTCGATGACGCGGCCGACCTCGGCCGTCGTCGAGGCCGACGCCTCGTAGGACGAGACGAAGTCGGCGAGGGCGCCCTTGATCTCGTCGGGGCTGATGGTGAGCTCTGACATGTGTCTTCCTCTTCGGGTTTCTTCGACCTAGCCGAGCTTCAGGCGCAGGTCGGTGAGCTTGGAACGGACGGTGCCGTCGATGACGTCGTCGCCGATCGAGACGCGCAGCCCGCCGAGCACGGCCGGGTCGACCACCTGCTGCAGCTGCAGCGTGCGGCCGTACTGGCGCTCGAGACCGGCGCGGAGCCGGTCGAGCTGGGCGGTGGGGATCTCGCGGGCCGTCGTGACGGTCGCGAGCGAGCGGCCGGACGCCGCGGCGACCTGCGTCGCGGCCGAGCGCAGGCGCTGGCCGATGCGGCGGCCGCGGGGCGCGCGCACGAGGTGGTCGAGGATCGCGACCGTCGCATCGCTCGCGCGGCCCGCGAGCAGTCGCTGCACGAGCGCCGCCTTCTCGTCGGCCGAGCCCTGCAGCCCGCCGAGCGCGAGCTCGAGCTCGGCGTCGGAGGCGACGATGCGCTCGAAGGACGCGATCTCGCCGGCGACATCGGCCTCCGTGCTGCGCACGGCGACGCGGACGCCTGCCTCGTCGATCCCGGCCAGGAGGTCGGTCGCCTCGGACCAGCGCTGGCGCGCGAGGTGGGCGACGATCGCGACCGCCGCGCCACCGAGCTGCCCGAGCACGCGCTGCGCGAGCGCGGCGCGCGCGTCGGGGGTCGAGACCGGGTCGGCGAGCGACGAGAGCACCTGCGGGCTGCGCTCGATGGCGCGCGATGCCCGGAAGAGGTCCCGCGCGTCGTCGAGGCCCGCCTGCGGCTGGGCCCGGACGGCCTCGTCGATGCCGGCTCGCGCCTGGCTGGTCGCGCTGCCCACTAGCGGTTCGCTCCCTCGCGCTCGAGGTCGGCGAGGAAGCGGTCGACGATCGCGGCCGAGCGCGCGTCGTCCATCGACTCGCCGACGACCTTCTCCGACAGGTCGAGGGCGAGCGTGCCGACCTCGGTCTTGAGCGACGAGAACGCGGCCTGGCGCTCCGCCTCGATGCGCTGGTGCGCCTGGGCGGTGATGCGCTCGGCCTCCTCGTTGGCGCGAGCCTTGAGGTCGGCCTCGATGCGCGCGGCGTCGGCGCGAGCCTGGTCCTTGATGCGCGCGGCCTCGGCGCGGGCCTCGGCGAGCTGCGTGTTGTACGACTCGAGCGCCGCGGCAGCCTCGGCCTGCGCCTCCTCGGCCTTCTTGATGCCGCCCTCGATCGCGGCGGCGCGCTCGTCGAGCAGCGCCTGCATGCGAGGCAGGACGACCTTCCAGAAGATCAGCAGGAGGACGACGAAGATGACCGCCGACCAGATGATGTCGTACGGAGCCGGAAGCAGCGGGTTCTGAGTGGTCTCCCCCGCTTCTTCCGCGAGGAAGAGAGGAGTGGTGAGCATCAGTGCGTCAGGCGTTCATGAAGAAGTAGGTGGCGATGCCGATGAACGCCAGCGCCTCGGTGAAGGCGATGCCGATGAACATCAGCACCGTCAGGCGGCCCTGGAGCTCGGGCTGGCGGGCAACCGACTCGATCGTCTTGCCGACGACGATGCCGACGCCGATGGCGGGGCCGATGGCGGCGAGGCCGTAGCCGACGGTGCCGATGTTGCCGTTGATCTCGGCGAGGATGGTCGTGGCGTTGTCCACGGTCGTTCCTTTCGGTTGTCCGGAGGGTCCGGGGTCAGTGCTCTTCAGCCAGCGCGAGCTGGATGTAGACGGTGGTCAGGATGGCGAAGACGTAGGCCTGCAGGACCGCGACGAGGATCTCGAACACGGTGAAGGCGAAGCCGAAGGCGAGGGTGCCCACGCCGAAGAGCGTGAAGAGGCCGCCGGCCGAGAAGAAGAAGAAGTGCGTCGCGGCGAAGAACAGCACGAGCAGCAGGTGCCCGACGAACATGTTCATCATGAGTCGCAGCGTGAGCGTGATGGGGCGCAGCACGAAGGTCGAGACGAACTCGATCGGCGTCACGATGATGTACAGCGGCCACGGCACGCCTGTCGGGAAGAGCGAGTTCTTGAAGAACGCACCCGGGTGCTTCTTGACGCCCGCGTAGATGAACGCGACGTACGCGACGATCGACAGCACGAGCGGCACGCCGATCACCGAGGTGCCCGCGATGTTGAGGAACGGGATGATGCCCGTGATGTTCATCGCCAGCACCATGAAGAAGATCGTGGTGATGATCGGCAGGAAGCGGCGGCCGTCCTTCTCGCCGAGCAGGTCGTAGACGATGCCGTCGCGCACGAAGCCGAGGCCGAGCTCGACGACGCTCTGGCCGCGCGTCGGGACGAGCTTCATCTTGCGGGTGCCGAGCACGAAGATCAGGATGATCGCGAGCGCCGACAGCATGCGGATGAGCATGATGCGGTTGATGCCGAAGATCGGCTCGTCGCTCCCGGCCCAGGCGATGGCCGGCTCCATGAACAGGAAGACCTGCGGGAAGAACTCCGCGATCGACGGCGGGTGGAACGGCTCTGGCTCGTTCCCAGCAGAGGCCAGCAGCGACAACACGGCGTTCAGCGTCTCTTCCTCAAGCTCGTGGCGCCTGGCGCCTTCTTGACGTCGGTGCGCCCCCTCGCGCGAACGCGCTCGAGGACGAGCGGGGCAGTTGGGGGAACGGCTACGACTCTATCAGAGCGGATGAGCGGGGCCAGACGGGCGGGACGGCTCACGCGCGGGCGCCGGAGGCCGGGCGGCCCTGCGTCTCGTCGTCGGCCTCGCTGTCGATGAGCGGCTGCCGGCTCGTGGCGATGACGACGCAGTCGATGACGAGCGAGCCGATCACGGCGGCGACGAGCGCGCCGAACGCGACCCCGCGGTGCAGCCACTCCTGGTCGCCCAGCACGAGCACGAGCACGATGAACAGCACGAACTTCAGCAGCCATCCGCCGAGCACGATGCCGAAGAACGCCCCGGAGACCATCTGGCCGCGCGAGGCCTTGAGCGCGAGCATGATGCTCGCCGCGGTGAGCATGCAGAAGACGATGGCGAGCGCGGTCCCGACGAGCGCGGAGGCGACGCCTGCGCCTGCCGCGAGGACCCACCCGACGATGCCGCCGACGACGGCGACGGCGCCGGCGAGGACCGCTCCCCACAGCAGGATCCGGCGCATGATCTGGGTGGTGGTCACCGGATGTCTCCCTGGGAGTCGATGGCGTCGATGCTGGTCGGCTGGAGTCCGGTGCGGCGAGCGCGACGCTCGCGCAGCACCCGCAGGAACGTGCGGAACACCCTGCGACCGACGGGCGCCGCCGTGAGCAGGGCGCACACGATGAACCCGACCGCCATGATACCGACCGCGACCCACCACGGCACGATCAGGAACAGCAGGCAGCCGATCGAGACCACGGCGGTCCACGCGTAGAAGATGAGCACGGCCCCCAGGTGCGAGTGCCCCATGTCGAGCAGCCGGTGGTGGAGGTGCTTCCGGTCGGCGGCGAAGGGGCTGTTGCCGTTCACGACCCGTCGCACGACCGCGAGCACGAAGTCGGTGAGCGGCATGAGCAGGATCGCGAGCGGCAGCAGCACCGGGATGAAGGCGGGCAGGATCTGGCTGCGCCCGCCCATCGTGCCGATGTCGATCTGCCCGGTCACCGCGATCGCGCTCGCCGCGGTGAGCAGGCCGAGCATGAGCGCGCCGCCGTCGCCCATGAACATCCGCGCCGGGTGCCAGTTGACCGGCAGGAAGCCCAGGCACACCCCCACGATGATCGACGTGATGAGGCTCGCGAGCGAGAAGTAGGCGTTCTGCTGGCCGAGGTTCTGGCTGATCATCCAGATGTAGCCGAAGAAGGCGGTCGAGCCGATGATCGTGGTGCCCGCGACGAGCCCGTCGAGGCCGTCGATGAAGTTCACCGCGTTCATGACGAGCACGATGATGAGCACGGTGAGGGTGATCGCGGTCGTCGCCGACGGCACGATGATCCCCGCGATCGGGAGGCTCACGATCTGCACGCCGAAGAGCGCGACGCCGGTCGCGACGAGGATCTGCGCGCCGAGCTTCAGCATCCAGTCGAGGTCGACGAGGTCGTCGAGCACGCCGATCGCGCAGATCGCGATCGCCCCGCCGAGCAGCGTCCACACCCGGACCGGCTCCGCGAAGATGCCGGAGAGCTCGGGGATGAGCGCCGCGACGCCGAGCGCGGCGACGACGCCGATGCACATCGCGACCCCGCCGAGCCGGGGCGTGGGGCGGGAGTGCACGTCGCGCTCGCGCACCGGCGGGTGGATGCCGTGCTGGAGCGCGAGGCGCAGGACGACGCGGCTCGCGACGAACGTGACGATCGCCGCGACCGCGGTGATGAGCAGGAAGACCATGGCGTCACCCGGGGGCGAGCAGGTCGCCGAGGACCGCCGCGATCGCCTCGCGAGGCAGCACTCCCTGGCGCACGATCCGCGCGACGCCGTCGGTCGAGCAGTCGAGGATCGTCGAGCCGTTCTGCTCCCCCGGCGCGGCGCTGCCGCCGACGGGGCCGGCGTCGAGCACGAGCGCGACCCGGTCGCCGAGCATCTCGGCCGCGGCCGCCGCCTCGGTCGGCGCGGGCATGCCGTGCAGGTTGGCGCTCGAGACGGCGAGCGGGCCGGTCTCCCGCAGCAGGCCGATGGCGATGGGGTGGTCGGGCACCCGCACCGCCACCGTGCCGCCGGTGTCGCCGAGGTCCCACGTGAGCGACGGCTGCGCGCGCAGGATGACCGTGAGCGGCCCGGGCCAGTGCGCGTCGAGCAGCGGCTCGAGCTCTGGCGGCACCGACTCCGCGAGCGCGGTGGCCATGTGCCGGTCGGCGACGAGCACGGGCGGGGGGAAGCCGCGATCGCGGCCCTTCGCGGCCAGGAGCCCCGCGACGGCCGCGTGCGAGAAGGCGTCGGCCGCGATGCCGTAGACCGTGTCGGTCGGCATCACGATGCTCTGGCCGGCACCGATGGCCGTGCGTGCGGCGCGGATGCCGTCGAGCAGGGATGCGGGGTCGGAGCAGTCGTAGAGCGCGGGCACCCCTCCATCGTAGTTCGGCGACGACCGCGGCCCGATGGGCTGCCGGTCCGCTCAGCGCAGGCGCGTCACCGGACGGCGGAGGTCACCCGGTCGCGGCCGGTGAGGTCGGCGCGCGTCTCGGCGCGGGTGAACCCGGCGTCGGCGAGCATCTCGCGGATCGCCTCCCCCTGGTGCTCCGCGTGCTCGAACGCGACGAGGCCGCCCGGCGCGAGCAGGTCGGCGGCGAGCGGCGCGAGCGAGCGGATGAGGTCGAGCCCGTCGGCGCCCGAGTAGAGCGCGGCGTGCGGGTCGAAGCCGCGCACCTCGTGGTCGGCGGGCACGGATGCGTCGGGCACGTAGGGCGGGTTGCTCACGAACGCGTCGAGCGAGCCCGGCGTGACCCCGACCGAGGCGAGAGCCGAGACGTCGCGTGCGTCGGCGTGCAGCAGCACGACCTCGGGGGCGAGGTCGGCGATGTTGCGTCTGGCCCAGGGGAACGCGGCAGGGCTCTGCTCCACCGCCACGACGCGCGCCCGCGACTCGCGCGCGATCGCGATCGCGACTGCGCCGCTACCCGTGCCGACGTCGAGCACGACCGGATCGACGACGCGGCGCAGGTGCCGCAGCGCGACCTCGACGAGCAGCTCCGTCTCGGGTCGCGGCGTGAAGACGCCCGGTCCCACGTGCAGCTCGAAGTGGCGGAAGGGGGCGGCGCCGGTGATGTGCTGGAGCGGCTCGCGCGACTCCCGGCGCGCCACGGCCTGCGCGAAACGCACGAGCGCATCCGCCTCGAACGCGCGGCCCGTGGCCATGTCGACCCGCACCTCGCCGAGCGACGCGCCGCTCGCCCACGCGGCGAGCAGCTCGGCGTCGGGGCCCTCGATGCCCGCCGCCGAGAGCCGGGCGCGGGCGTCGCGCACGGCGTCGGAGACGGAGGTCGGCTGCACGCTCCAACGCTAGCCCTGTCGCCGCGCGCCGCCGTGCGGGAATGCGCAGTGGCGCGCGAGCGATTGCTCAGTTGCGAGGCCGTAGAGTGACAATCCTGGCTTCCATCCGATGAAAGGACCGCGAATGGCCCGCATCTTCGACGACATCACCGCGACGATCGGCGGCACGCCGCTCGTCAGGCTCCGGCGCACGAACGACACGCACGCGACCGTGCTGGTCAAGCTCGAGTCGTTCAACCCCGCGGGATCCGTGAAGGACCGCATCGGCCGCGCGATCATCGACGCCGCCGAGGCGTCGGGCGAGCTGCAGCCGGGCGGCACGATCGTCGAGGGCACGAGCGGCAACACGGGCATCGCGCTCGCGTTCGTCGGCGCCGCCCGCGGCTACCGCGTGATCCTCACGATGCCGGAGACGATGTCGGTCGAGCGGCGGGCGATCCTCAAGGCGTACGGCGCCGAGCTCGTCCTGACCCCGGGCGCCGACGGCATGCGCGGCGCCGTGGAGCGCGCGCAGCAGATCGTCGCCGAGACGCCCGGCGCGATCCTCGCCCGCCAGTTCGAGAACGAGGCGAACGTCAGGGTGCACCGCGAGACGACCGCCGAGGAGGTCTGGGCCGACACCGACGGCGACGTCGACGTCTTCATCGCGGGCGTCGGCACCGGCGGGACGATCACGGGCGCCGGCGGCCGGCTCAAGGAGCTGAACCCCGACATCCGCCTCGTCGCGGTCGAGCCCGCCGACTCGCCGCTGCTCACGAAGGGCCAGGCCGGCCCGCACAAGATCCAGGGCCTCGGCGCGAACTTCGTGCCGGCCATCCTCGACACCGACGTGTACGACGAGGTGGTCGACGTCGAGCTCGAGGACGCCGTGCGCGTCGGGCGCGAGCTCGCGGCGAACGAGGGCATCTTCGCCGGCATCTCCTCGGGCGCGATCGTCTGGGCCGCGCTCGAGGTCGCGCGGCGCCCCGAGTCGGCCGGCAAGACGATCGTCGCGATCGTGTGCGACACGGGCGAGCGCTACCTCTCGATGCCCATCTACGCCGAGCTGGGGTGAGGGTCGCGGTGGGCCTGCTGAACATCCGCGAGGACATCGAGAACGCGAAGCGGCACGACCCCGCCGCACGCGGGGCGCTCACGATCGCGCTCACCTACTCGACCCTCCACGCGGTGTGGGCCCATCGCATCAACCACCGCCTGTGGCACGCCGGCGCGCGCTCGCTCGCGCGCGCCGGCAGCCAGTTCGCGCGCTTCATGACGGGCGTCGAGATCCATCCCGGGGCGAGGCTCGGCCGGCGCTTCTTCATCGACCACGGCATGGGCGTGGTGATCGGCGAGACGGCCGAGACTGGCGACGACGTCATGCTGTACCACGGGGTGACGCTCGGCGGCACGGCGAACGCCGCCGTGAAGCGGCACCCGACCCTCGGCCACCGCGTGCTCGTGGGCGCGGGCGCCAAGATCCTCGGGCCGATCGCGCTCGGCGACGACGTCAAGGTCGGCGCGAACGCCGTCGTGCTGAAGGATGCGCCGTCCGGTGTCACGCTCGTGGGCGTGCCGGCCCGCCCGGTGAGCGGCACGGCGCCCGCGGAGCTGCCGCACATCGAGTACTCCATCTAGCAGCGCAGCGCCGCACCGCACGCGCCGCTCAGGCCGAGCGCTCACCTCAGCCCGTGAGTGGTCACTCCCGACGCCGAGCGGTCACTCCCGACGCCGAGCGGTCACTCCCGACAGTGAGCGGTCACTTCCGACGTCGAGGGGTCACTCCCGACAGTGAGCGGTCACTTCCGACGGTGGGAGGTCACTCCTGACAGCGAGCGGTCGCTCCGGTCGGATGCTGCCGGTGAACCGCCGCTCGACGGCCTGCCGGCTCGGTGACATGACCGCTCGAGGACCCGAGTAACCACTCAGCGACCGCAACGACCGCTCAAGCGCAGGAGTGACCACTCAGCGACCGGAACGACCGCTCAAGCGCGGGAGCGACCACTCAGCGACCGGAGTGACCACTCGGGATCGGGAGCGCCGCCGCGGCTGGTCAGGCGTCGGATGCGGTGGGTCAGGCGTCGGATGCGGTGGGCTCGGCGGCCGCGTCGGGCGAGTCAGAGTCGGGGCGCTCGGTGAGGGCCAGGCCCGCGACGGCCACCAGGATGCCCGCGAGGAAGAGGAGCGTGAGCGGGTTCCACGGCTGGGCACCCGTGACGAGCGCCCACAGGACGGTCAGCGCGCCACCGAGGCCGGTCCAGACCGCGTAGCCGGTCGCGAGCGGCACCACCCGCACGGCGCGCTCGAGCCCGACGAAGCTCAGCACCGCGGCGACGGCGAACACGGCGGTGGGCACCGGCTCGCTCAAGCCGGCCGACTCCCCGAGCGCCGTCGCCCAGACGGCCTCGAGCACGGCGCTGCCGAGCAGCGTCGCCCACGCGGTGCGGCGGCCCACGTCAGCTCACCAGCTTCAGGCCGACGAGGCACGCGACGAGCAGCACGAGCAGCAGCGAGCGCACGAGCGTGAGCCGCTCCCTGCCGCGCGCGACCTGCAGCACGACGGTCGCGACAGCGCCGACACCGACCCACACGGCGTACGCCGTACCCGTCGGGATCTCGAGCATCGCCCACGCGAGCCCGCCCATCGAGGCGAGCATCGCGACGGCGAACAGCACGGTCGGCCGCCACCGGCGGAAGCCCTGCGACGCCTGCATCGCGGCCGCCCACACCGCCTCGAGCAGGCCGGAGGCGACCAGGATCACCCACGCCATGACGAGTCCCTCACTGGCCGTCTTGTCGCGCTGCGGGTACGGCTCCCTCGTCCGCGGACCCTGCTCCGGGTCCGCCACCAGGGTATCCAGGCCACATCGGCAGCGGCTGTGCAGCCGGAGTCGGCGGCGGCTGGCAGGGGCTGTGCAGCCGGGGTCGGCGGCGGCTGGCAGCGGCTGTGCAGCCGGGGTCGGCGCCAGCTGTGCAGCCCGGGTCGGCGGCGCGTCAGAGCGCGGCGTGCGCCCGCC
>NZ_JANQCH010000040.1 GCF_024723325.1 Agrococcus sp. HG114 | reverse complement strand
CGTCGGTCGCGACCCCCGACTCGGGCGCGGCGGCGGCGATCGCGCGCGCGATGGGGTGCTCGCTCGCGCGCTCGACGGCCGCGGCGATGCGCAGCGCCTCGTCGGCGTCCTCGCCGTCGGCGGCGACGACGGCCTCGACGCGCATCCGCCCCTCGGTGACCGTGCCGGTCTTGTCGACGAGCATGGTCGTGATGCCGCGACTCGACTCGAGCACGCGCGCGTCGCGGATGAGCACGCCGAGCTCGGCGCCGCGGGTCGTGCCGACGAGCAGCGCCGTCGGGGTCGCGAGCCCGAGCGCGCACGGGCACGCGATGATGACCGTCGCGACCGCGGCGGTGAAGGCGGCGGCGACGTCGCCGGTGACGAGCAGCCAGCCGACGAGCGCGCCGAGCGCGAGCACGAGCACCGCGGGCACGAACCACTGCGAGACGCGGTCGGCGAGCCGCTGCACGTCGGCCTTGCCCTCCTGCGCGCGGCGTAGCAGCGACGCGACGCGCTCGAGCTCCGTGTCGGCCCCGACGCGGCGCGCCTCGACGACGAGCATGCCGTGGCCGTTGATCGTCGCGCCGACGACCTCGCTGCCGGGGCCCACCTCGACGGGCAGCGACTCGCCGGTCAGCAGCGACGCGTCGATCGCCGACGCGCCCTCGACGACCACGCCGTCGGCGGCGATCTTCTCGCCCGGCACGACGCGGAAGCGGTCGCCCACCGCGAGCTGCCCGACGGGGATGCGCTCGTCGCCGTCAACGGTGATGCGGGTGGCCTCCTTCGCGCCGAGCCTCGCGAGCGCGCGCATCGCCTGCTGGTTGGAGCGCTTCGCGCGCGACTCGATGAGCCGGCCGGCGAGCAGGAAGACGGTCACGAGCGCGGCGACCTCGAGGTAGAGCTCGTCGCCGTGGCCGCCGAACCAGCTCATCTCCATGCGCATGCCGATGTGGCCGGCGTCGCCGAACACGAGCGCCCACACCGACCAGAGCGTTGCCGCGATCACGCCGAGCGAGACGAGCGTGTCCATCGTCGCGGCGCCGTGCCGCAGGTTGATGGCGGCGGCGCGGTGGAACGGCCACGCGCCCCACGTCGCGACCGGCAGGGCGAGCGCGAGCGCGACCCACTGCCAGCCGGGGAACTGCAGCGCCGGGATCATCGACAGCAGCCCCACCGGCACGGCGAGGGCGGCGGATGCGACGAGGCGCGTGACGAGGCTCGTCCCGTGCTCGTCGCGCACGGCCTCGGGGGAGGGGAGCGCCGCCTGGTAACCGGTCTGCTCGACGGTGCGGATCGCGTCCTCGACGGTGACTCCCGCGGGGAGCGTGACGCGCGCGACTTCGGTCGCGTAGTTCACGCTCGCCTCGACGCCGGGCAGCTTGCCGAGCTTGCGCTCGATGCGGTTGGCGCACGACGCGCACGTCATGCCGCCGATCTCGAGGTCGACCACCTGGGCTTCAGCCATGCCGTCCACTATACCCCCCAGGGGTATGGGTGCGCACCTCTTCCCCGCCGATCGAGCAGCGCGGCCGCAGGCCGCACGTGTATCGAGATCCCTTCACGGCAAGAGCGCCGGCCCCTCGAAGGGAACCGGCGCTCTCACGACCAAGCACTCAGACGAGCGAGTACCCCGCCTCGCTCACCGCGGCACGGACATCCTCGACCCGCAGCGGCGCATCCGACGCCACGGTGACCTTCGAGCGGCCGCCGGGCACGAGCTGCACGTCGACGCCCTCGACGCCCGCGAGGCCCGAGATCTCCTCGGTGACCGACGAGACGCAGTGGCCGCAGGTCATGCCCTCGACCTCGAAGGACTGCGACGTCGCGGCCTCGGCCGACTGCTCGGGCACGGCGCAGCAGCCGCCGCCGCAGCAGCCGCCGGCCTGCGCCTCGGTCGCAGCGTCGTCGGGGGTGGACATGATCTCGATGTTCTGCACCATGGGATGCCTTCCTGGTTCGGGTGGACCTACGAGCGGACGAGGCGGGCGATCGCGGCGCTCGCCTCGGTGAGCTTCTCCTGCGCGACGGGGCCGCCGTGCTCGGCAGCCTCCGCGACGCAGTGCGCGAGGTGATCCTCGAGCAGCTGGAGCGCGACGGTCTCGAGCGCCTTCGTGGCGGCCGAGACCTGGGTGAGGATGTCGATGCAGTACGCGTCCTCGTCGACCATGCGCGCGACGCCGCGCACCTGCCCCTCGGCGCGCCGCAGTCGCTTGAGCAGCGCGTCCTTGTCGGCGGTGTAGCCGTGCGTCGTGTGGTCGGTCATGGTGAGACGACTATACCCCCGAGGGGTATCGCTGACAAGCGTCGGCGGGAGCTCAGGCGACCGCGTGCAGGTGCTTCGGCGTCGCCCAGCTCCGCCAGATCGCGGCGAGCAGCGACTCGAAGAGGGCGTCGCTCTGCCCGTCGGGGTAGAGACCCAGCAGCTCGAGGGTGATGAACCCGTGCACGCCGGCGAAGATCGTCTGCGTCACGACGGCGGGGTCGCCGTGCAGCACGCCCTCCTCCGCCGCGGCGGTGACTGCCTCGAGCAGCGGATCCGTCGTGCTCTCCCTCGCCTCGGCGATGGCGACGGATGCGTCACTGCGGCCGAACACGACCTGGAACATCGCGGCGTGCTGGCGTGCCCAGTCGCGCATCGCGCGGGCGAGGGCCGGGACGAGCTCGACGGCGCTGTCTGCTGTGACGGCCTGCTGCGCATCCACGAACGAGCGCGCCGCGCGCAGGGTGATCGCCTCGATCAGCTCGCCGCGCGAGCCGAACAGCGAGTAGACCGCAGACGTCGACGTGCCGACGGATGCCACGAGCGGCCGGAGCGAGAAGTCGGGTCCGTCGACCGCGAGCAGATCGGTGGCGGCTTCGAGCAGGCGCTGGCGCAGGTGCTCGTCGTGGAGGCGCGGTCGTCCCATAGCAGAACCATACGGTGTCGGGGCCGGGTGGGTCGCAAGGGGCTCGGACCGGCGGCGCGCCCGTCTTCGAGAGCGCCGCCGACCGCCGCGCCGACGGCCGCGCCTACCGCGCGGTGCCCGTGTAGATGTCGTCGATCATCGTGTCCGACACCGGCACGCCGACGAGCGTGCCGTTCGCGTGCACGCCCTCGAACTCGCCCCACGCATCCGCCACCGACCAGGTGCCCGTCGAGCCGAACTCCCCGAAGCGCGCGTTCAGCCGCACGTCGAAGCCGCCCTCGCCGCTGTCGCAGGTGAACTCCTTGATCCCGACGTAGACGCCGCCCCACCACGTGAAGTGCGTGCGGCTCGTGCCCTCGACCACCGTGCCGGTCTCGCAGCCCGGGATCGTCGACTCGAACTCGCTCACCTCTGATGTGAAGTCGGTGTGCACGACCACGTGCACCGGGAACCCCACAGGTGCAGCAGTCGCAGCCGCGCCTCCGCCGGCCACCATGAGGGTCCCGAGCGCCGCCGCGGCAGCGCCCGCCACCCATCGCCTGTTCATCTCTCTCGCCTCCCAAGGTCGAGCGCCGTCGCTCGACGGCCGGATGCTATGCCCGGCCGGAGGGGCCGTCCAGAGACGATCTGGGGCGGGGAGGGGTGGGGCGCGGCTCGCTCAGAAAGACGAATGCGCCCCTCGTTCGAGGGGCGCGGATCGACGGTCGAGCCGTGCGGTGCCCCCAGCAGGATTCGAACCTGCGGCCTTCTGCTCCGGAGGCAGACGCTCTATCCCCTGAGCTATGGGGGCCGGGCTGCGCGCGGCAGCGTCGTCCAATCTATCAGCCCGCGGCGCTACGCGGCGACGGCGCCCCAGGCGAGGCCGACTGCGGCGCCGACGAGCATGTAGGGCCCGAAGGCGAGATCCGACTTCAGGGATGCGCGGCGCAGCACGAGCAGGAGGATCGCGCCGAGCGTGAAGAGGAGGAAGCCCGCGGCGAGCCCGTAGAGCACGGCCTGCCAGCCGTACCACCCGAGCGCGAGGCCGAGCACCAGCGAGAGCTTCACGTCGCCGAGCCCGAAGCTCTGCGGCGCGAACCAGCCGAGCGCGAAGTAGACGACGCCGACGACGAGCATCGCGAGCAGCGCCGTGCCGAGGCGCGCCCAGTCGCCGGTGACGGCGGTGGCGAGCAGCAGCAGCGCCAGGACCGCGCCGGTGGTGGGCCACACGATCGCATCCGGCAGGCGGAAGACGGCGAGGTCGACGGGGATGAGCAGTGCGCTCCCGACAGCGAGTGCCGCGAGGGCGAGCGCGACCGCCCAGTGGTCGGCGATCGCGGCTGCGCCCGCGCCGCCGATCGCGCCGAGCGCGGCGGGGATCCATGCCCGCAGCCAGCGCGACTCGCTCTCGACGAGGCGCCGTGCCCACGGCGTCGCGGCCCACGCGATGGCACCGCACGCCACGGCGGCGAGCGCGATGAAGGGGATCGGCATGACGTCGAGCGCTCGCCGGTCAGTCGTCGCTGCTGAGGCCAGCCTCAAGATCGCGGAAGGCCTGCTCCATGAGGTCGGCGATGTTGTCGCCGCGACCCTTGGTGTTGACCCACACGCGGATGGCGGTCTTGTAGGCGGCCGTGGCCGCGCCGGCGACGAGCCGCGGGTGCGGGTCGGTCTCGGCGTCGAGGCCAGCGCGCGCGGCGACCGTCAGACGGATGGCGTCCTCGAGGTCGACGTACTGGGCGGCGCGATGGGGCTGGAGCGCGGGGTAGCGGTCGACGAGCTGCTCGCGCTGCTTCAGGGCCCGCACGTCCTCGCGGGGCATCCGTCGCATGGCGGCGACGAGCACCTCGCGCACCGAGGCGAGCGGGTTCTCGTCAGCGGGGCGCTCCTCGAGGCCGGCGAGCAGCGCGGCGGGGGAGTACGCCTCGGTGGCGACGACCGCCGCCTCCTTCGAGGGGAAGTAGTTCGAGACGGTGCGAGGAGAGACGAAGGCGCGCTCGGCGATCTGGTCGATCGTCACGTCGTCGAGTCCGCGCTCGAGCGTGAGGGCGAAGGCGGCGTCGGCGATGTTGCGTCGCGTGATGAGCTTCTTGCGCTCGCGCAGTCCGAGCTCGGGCTGGCCGTCGCCGGGGGTGGGGACCGAAGGGTGCGACATGAGGGGCCTCACTGTAGCGAGGTTCCGCAACGGCGTGATCGAAACATCGCTCAGGGGCGGTGTCTCCGTGGACTCGATCAAGGGGGCGGATCCGTTCATGCTCTGCCGGCACTCTCCGTGATGGTGGGGCCGACTGAACTGAGGCGGCGGGGTCAGTGTGCGCGCCCGGCTGGGTCCGCGTCAAGCCAATACTGCACGATCGGGAAAAATGCTGAGCAGGCAGACTCGTCTTGGGCGAATCTTGAGGGATCGCAATGTTGCGCATCGGGCAAGAGCTGTGAAACAGTCCTCTCGGTCGGCCACCACGGCCGGCTGCCACTCCAGCCCCCCGGATCCCCAGTCCGGACCTGTCTCGTAAGGAACCACTCATGCTCGCTTTCCTCATCGCGGCTCAGACCTTCGTGGCTGACCGCTTCGACAAGAAGAACGACCGCGGTGCGACCGCAGTCGAGTACGGCCTCATCGTCGCCGGCATCGCAGTCGCGATCGTGGTGATCGTCTTCACCCTCGGTGACGAGATCTTCGGCATGTTCAACCAGGTGACCACCCAGATCCAGACTCGCTAGTCGAATCGCTGAACCGCGCGGCGCCTGAGCGATCGGGCGCCGCGCGGTCGGTTGGTGGCGGCTGCGGATGGGAGGCGTCATGTCGGCAAAGCCACGCGACAGAGGTGCGGCGGCGGTGGAGTTCGCCCTCGTGCTGCCGCTGCTCGCTGTGATGACATTCGGCATCATCGCGTTCGGATATACCTTCCACATCCAGACGACGATCGACAACGCTGCGCGCGACGGCGTCCGGGTCTTCGCGCTCACGGACGGGCCAACCGCAGCTGCGGACGCGCGAGCAGCAACCAGGGCTGCTGCCGCGCCGACGCTGACGTTGACCGACGCTCAGATCGCGGTTGGGCCGGCCGGGTGCCCGAGCGGCCAGACTGCGCGTGTCACGGTGACCCTGAACAACTTCGAGCCGCTTGGCGGCTTCTTCGGAACGATCACGTTGACGGGAAGCGGGAGCATGCGATGCAACGGTTGACGACCGGAAAGAACGACCGCGGAGCCGTCGCAGTTTGGGTGGCGCTCCTCCTGATCCCATTCATGGGCGTTGCTGCCCTCGCGGTCGACATCGGAGCCGCGCACGCCGACCGACAGCGGCTGCAGATCGGGGCGGACGCCGCCGCGCTCGCAGTCGCACAGGATTGCGCGATGGGTGCATGCGGCGATGTCGATGCGACCGCTCAGGCGCTCGCCACGGCGAACGATCCGTTCGGCGGTCCCGCGACAGGCGACGTCACCGATCAGTCTGACCTGGCCGCGGGCTACGTTCACGTAGAGACGACTTCTGAGCGGGATTACTGGTTCGCTCCAGCGGTCGCCACGGCCATGGCAGACGTCGAACCGTTCGCAGAATCCGCAGCGACATGGGGACCTCCCAGCGGCGGTCGTTCCGCGATCCCCTTCGCCTTCGCGGCCTGCGAGATGTCAGGCTTCGGGATCCTCGAGCTGGACGCCGCAGGGGATCCGGTCGGGCTCAACGAGTCCGCCGTCGGCCAGCGCTTCAAGCTCGAGCAGTCGAAGGTCACGAATACTGCCGACTGCCCCACCAAGCCCCAGAGCGGCAACTGGGCGCCGGGCGGCTTCGGTTGGCTTGCTCCGGACGGCGAGGCAGGCGAGGAGCCGTGCAGCGTCCAGACGGAGATCGGCCAGCCCGTCGATTCTGCCAACGGCAATGCGCAGGGCAACCACGACAGCCCGTGCTATCTCGCACTGCGCAACGCGATCGATCGCGCAGATGCCGATCCATCAGCAGCCGCACTGCTTCCTGTGTTCCGATCGAACACCGCCGAATCCATCAACGATCCCAAGACATACCTCGTCGTGGGCTATGTCGCGGTCACGCTCGAGGGCTACCACTTCCAGGGGAACCGCTGCTACGGCGAGAGCGTCACCGGCGGAAGCGCTTGCGCCGCGTCGGCCGGAGGTAATGGCGGCTGGATCGTGATTGAGCCCCAGCGCTACATCGCGAACGATGAGGACTTCGAGACCAGCCCGACGGCGCCCGACCTGGGTTCCGCAGTCGTCACCTTGACTCTTCCCAGGGAGGGATGAACGTGATCCGCCGGCTCATCGTGGCTCTTGTCGCACTCTTGGTAGCCGCCATCGGAGGCGTCATGACCTATCTGTACGCGGCGGGCGCCGACGCGCGCGCCATGGCCGAGATGAACCCCACCCAGGTGCTGGTCGTCGCGGAGCCGATCGTCGCCGGAACTTCGGCTGAGGAACTCGCGCGCTCGGTCGTCGTGTCCGAGCTTCCCGCGCGCGCGGTAGTTCCCGATGCGGTCACTGACCTGGCGGATATCGCCGGACTGGTTGCAGACGCGGATCTCATCCCCGGCGAACAACTGCTCGCATCACGATTTGTCGCACCCGAAGCGGTCGCAGGCGACTTCGAAGTCCCGGCGAACATGCATCAGCTCTCCATTCAACTCGATCGTCAGCGAGTCATCGGCGGCGAGCTGCGTGCCGGGCAGACGGTAGGCATCTTCGTCTCGGGCACCGTGAAGGGCACGGGCCCGGACGGAGCTGCCGCGGAAGCCGACATGACCAGATTGCTATTGCACAAGGTGCTCGTCACCGCAGTGCATGGCGGTGCCTCGGTGACGACGGATGAGAACGGCGAAGAAGTCGAGGAGGGAGCCGGCGAGACCCTGATGGTCACGCTCGCACTCTCGCCACCAGATGCCGAGCTGGTCGTGTTCGGTCAGGAATTCGGCTCGATCTGGCTCTCGCTGGAAGGAGCTGAGGTGCCGCAGGACGGCACACGAGTCGTGACGCCGCAGGAGGTCTTCGGATGAGCAACGTGCTGCTCACCTCCGACTCGCGCGATATGCATGAGAAGGTGCTGGCTGCTTCGGACGGCGCCTGCATTGCTCTCGGCATCGGGAGCGAACTGCCCACAGAGCCCGCGGAGCTTGTCGCCCGGTCGGGTCAGCAGACGCTGCCCGATGTCGTCATACTTGACGCCACGGTCGACCCGGAGGGCGCGCTCGGATTGGCGTCCCGATTCGACCAGGAGCTGCCAGGCACTGGCGTCGTCTTGATCGGCGACCCACATGCACTGGCGATCCCGGCCCTCCGCGTCGGCGTGCGAGACGTCCTACCGCCCAGCACCGACGCCGCCGAGCTGCGGTCGACACTCCATCGCGTTCACGCGGCCGTGCAGCTGCGCCGCATGAGCGCCGGGGCCGCCGCGTCCCCGTTCGGAGCGCCCGTGCACGTTCCGGCGCGCGTGATCACGGTTCTCTCCCCGAAGGGCGGCGCGGGCAAGACGACTCTCGCATCGAACTTGGCCGTGGGACTGGCCCAGGCAGCACCCGGCTCGACGGTCCTGGTCGACCTCGATGTCCAGTTCGGTGACATCGCGACTGCCCTGGGCATCGAGCCGGAATTCACGCTCGAGGACGTCGTCCACGGAGCGGCACTTCGCGACCCGATCGCGCTCAAGACCCACCTGACGCTGCACGAGTCCGGTCTTGCGCTCGTCTGCGCCCCGGAGAATCCAGTCGCTGCTGACTCAGTGACCCCTGAGCAAGTGAGTGCCCTGCTCATGATGCTTGCCTCGCAGTTCCGCTACGTGGTGGTGGACACCGCTGCAGGGCTCGACCCTCGCACTCTGGCGGCTCTCGACCGGACGACGGATCCGGTTCTCATCACGACTTTCGATGTGACGGGCGCTCGAGGGCTCCGCAAAGAGGTCGACACGTTGCGGGAGCTCGGCATGCTCAATAGCGCACGCCACGTGGTCCTCAACTTCGCCGACCCGAAGGGCGGGCTCACCGTCTCGGATGTCGAGGCGACGATCCGCACTCGGGTCGACGCCACGTTGCCGATCTCGCGAGCCGTCACGACCTCGCTCAACACCGGAATACCGCTGCTGCTGCAGCGACCCAAGGATCCGGTAGCGAAGCAGGTCCGACAGCTGATCGCACACTTCCAGCAGCAGCTCACTCAGGCCCTGTCGTGACCTCGTTGAGCGAGCGACTGGCGGCCCATCGAGGTGGGGCGGTCGACGACGGAGCCGAATTGAGGGCATCGACACGGCGCGCTGCAAGGGTGGCATCGGGGGCGCAGCCGGCGGCGAGTTCGCCTCCCCCGACGGATCGCGACGTCGACCCGCCCCAAACGGTGGCGCAGGCGGATGCCGACAGCGACGGGCTCGCGCGCGTCAAGGAACGCGCAGCCGCGGCCCTCTACGCCCGCATCGGCACTCGACTCAACGACCCCAACTTGTCCGAGGAGCAGTTGCATCAGCTCGTGCGCGACGAGCTGCACCGCGTCGTCGAGGCCGAACAGGCCCCCCTGACGAGTGAGGAGCGGCAACGGCTCATCACCGAAGTTCGCGCCGACGTGCTCGGTCTCGGACCGCTCCAGAAGCTGCTGGATGACGTCGAGGTGACTGAGATCATGGTCAACGGTCCCGACCACGTCTATGTCGAGCGTGCTGGCAAGATCGCGCGTGTCCCGGTGCGGTTCACGTCCGAGCAGCACTTGCGCCAGATCATCGAGCGCATCGTCACACGCATCGGTCGGCGCATCGACGAATCTTCGCCGATGGTCGACGCTCGACTCGAAGACGGGTCTCGTGTAAACGCGATCATTCCGCCCTTGGCGTTCACCGGATCGACGCTTACCATCCGAAAGTTCTCCAAAGACCCGTTCAAGGTCGCAGATCTGATCAGATTCGGCACCCTGACCTCGCCGATGGCTCGCCTGCTCGAAGCCTGCGTGCACGGCAAGCTGAACATCATCGTGTCCGGAGGCACCGGCACTGGGAAGACCACCCTGCTGAACGTGCTCTCGTCCTTCATCCCCGACAGGGAACGGATCATCACGATCGAGGACGCTGTCGAGCTGCAGCTGCAGCAGGAGCACCTCGTCCGATTGGAGTCGAGGCCTCAGAACAGCGAAGGCAAGGGCGAGATCACGATCCGCGACCTCGTGCGGAACTCCCTCCGCATGCGCCCGGACCGCATCGTTGTCGGCGAGGTGCGTGGCGGAGAGACCCTCGACATGCTGCAGGCAATGAACACCGGCCACGACGGATCATTGTCAACCGTGCATGCCAACAGCCCCCGGGATGCCATCTCTCGCCTCGAGACGCTCGTGCTGATGGCAGGCATGGATCTACCGCTCCGGGCCATCAGGGAGCAGATTGCCTCCGCGGTAGATCTCATCGTGCAGCTCGATCGTCTGCGAGACGGGACGCGTCGCGTCGTAGCGGTCACGGAGGTCGTCGGCATGGAGGGTCAGGTCGTCACGCTGCAGGATGTCTTCGCCTTCGACTTCGCCGCCGGAACGGATGAGTCTGGCCGATTCCTCGGGGTGCCGCGCGCGACGGGCGTGCGCCCTAACTTCTCGGAACGGCTGGCCGACATGGGGATCCGACTGCCTGCGGACGCCTTCGAGGATCGACTGGTCCGATGACCTTCGAACTGCTCACCGCGTTGATCGTCGCGCTCGGCATCGCTGTAGCGGCAGTCGTCGCGCTCGACCCCGGGCGCGTGCGCTTGCCCCGCAGCAGGCGCCGCCCCCTCGAGCGCAGTGACGACGGCGTTCTGGCGGAGGCGGCGGAGGCCGCGACCACGCTGGTAGGTCGCCTGATCGGTCGCCGAGGACAGACGCTCGCGCACGCGCTTGACCTGGCTGGCCTCTCGATGAGACCGCAGGACTTCGCATTCCTCACCGCGGTTGCGGGGATCGTGGTGGGCGCACTTGTGCTCCTCCTCGGCGGCGGATGGCTGTCCTTGGTCTTCGCGGCCATCGCACCCGTTGCGGCGGTGATCGTCCTGCGACTTCGCACCGAGCGCCGTCGCAAGCACTTCGCTCTGCAGCTCGACAGCACGCTGCAACTCATGGCGTCGAACCTTCGCGCCGGCTACAGCACGATGCAAGCCTTGGCGTCGGTCACCCGCGACTCGGAGGAGCCGACCGCGACGGAGTTCGCCCGCGCGGTGAATGAAGCTCGGGTGGGTCGACCGGTCGTCACTTCGCTCGAAGTCGTGGCTGAGCGGATGCAGAGTGAAGACTTCGGCTGGGCGGTCCAGGCGATCGCGATCAACCGCGAGGTCGGAGGAAGTCTCGCTGAAGTGCTCGACGGCGTCGCCGCCACGATTCGGGAGCGCGGGCAGATCCGGCGACATGTCGCTGGACTCAGCGCCGAAGGACGACTCTCGGCAATGATCCTGATGTTCCTGCCGTTCGGTGTTGCGGGCCTCATGCTGCTCTCCAATCCGGGCTACCTGGCGCCGCTGCTGACGTCACCGATCGGGATTGGGATGGTCATCATGGGCGCGCTGTTGTTGCTCATCGGGGGGATCTGGATGAAGAAGACGGTCGAGGTGAAGTTCTGATGACCGTCGAGATGCTGCTGCCCGCGCTGCTCGTCGGTGTGTCCCTCGCAGCCGCAGCCTGGGCCATGGCGGTGTCGGTCAGCCCTGCTCGTGTGCGTAGCCTCGCCAACCTGCGCCGAGGCGACGCAGACGCCTCAGCGGCCGCGGCCGCCAGCGTGGCCAGTCGCGCTGAACTCGCGAGGCGATTGACGCCCCGGCCGATCATCGACCTGCTCGACCGCCAGCACGCGCGTGCGGGTCGGCCAGCCGACTGGACGGTCGACCGCCTCCTGGTCCTGAAGATGGTGCTGGTGCCCGCCGCGGTCTTCGTGGTGCTGCTGATGATCCTCGGCCGCGCAGAGCGGCCCCTGGTCTTGCTGATCGTCCTTGTCGCCGCGGTGAGCTACTTCTTGCCCGACCTGTTGCTCTACAACCGTGGCCTGACGCGTGATCAGCAAATGGAGCTCGAGCTCGCTGACACCCTCGACCAGATGACGATCGCGGTCGAGGCAGGTCTGGCCTTCGACGCAGCGATGGCAAGAGCGGCGAGCAACGGCAAGGGCGCGCTCGCGGAAGAGCTCACCCGCACCTTGCAGGACATGCGCATGGGCAAGCCTCGTCGAGAAGCGTTCGGGGATCTCGCAAGCCGCACTCGAGTCAGCGACCTGCGCCAGTTCGTCCGAGCAGTGATCCAGGCGGACGCGAACGGCATCTCGGTGGGTGATGTTCTTCGTACCCAGGCCGCCGAGATGCGGCTGAAGCGACGCCAACGAGCCGAGATGAAGGCTCAGCAGGTGCCCGTCAAGGTGCTGATGCCGCTCATCCTGTGCATCATGCCTGTGCTGTTCATCGTCATCATCGGACCCGCCATCCTGAGCATCATCGAGACGTTCAGCAGCATGTAGTGCAACCAGGCGTGTGGGAGGATCGTGGGCGATGCGCACCGCCCACGCCACCTTCTCGATGACGCTCTCGGGCGAGACCGACGCGACGCTCCTCGTCCTGCCCGCCGCGGCCTACGCATCCGACGACCGCATCTCGGTGACGGTTGATCAGGCGCCCGTCGAGTGGCGGATTCTGCCGGGCGCGCACGACACGCGGCAGCTCATGTTCACGGCGCCCCCGGGCCTGCTCGAGGTCGACGTGCAGACGACGATCACGGGGCTCGAGCGCGAGGTCGACGAGGGCGACCCGTCGCGGTACCTCGACGACTCGCGCTACGTCGAGGCGAGCGCGCTGCGCGGGTTCGTCGACGAGCGGTTCGGCCGCGCGACGGGGCACGAGCAGGTGCTCGCGATGCGCAACTGGATCGCCCGCGGCTTCAGCTACTCGCCGGCGCTGTCGGCGATCGACGACACCGCCGTCATGACGCTCGAGAAGTCCGGCGGCATGTGCCGCGACTACGCGCACGTGATGATCGCGCTCGCGCGGGCTGCGGGGATCCCTGCTCGCTACGTCGGCGTGTACGCGCCGGGGCTGCGGCCGCCGGACTTCCACGCGGTGGCCGAGGTGTTCCTCGGGGGGGAGTGGTTCGTCGTGGATGCGACGGGGCTCGCGCCGCGGGGGAGCCTCATCCGCATCGCGACCGGGGCGGATGCGCTCGAGACGGCGTGGGCGACCACGGCGCGGAACCCCGTGCGGCTCGAGTCGGTGCGGGTCGAGGCCGATGACGATGCGCTGGCGGCGGATGCCGTGGACGATCCGCGGGCTGTCGTCAAGATCAGCTGACCGGCCTCGATGCGCCGGCTTCGCCGGCTGCTCGGCCAGCGATGGAGGCGTCAGCCGACGTTCGCGATGACCTGGTCGAGCACCTGCTGCGCATCGCGCTCGGTCGCGAAGTACTGCGAGGCGACCGCGACGATCGTGCCGTCCACCGGTGTCGCCGCGACGCCCATGTCGCCGACCGTCTCGAACGCCGGCGCCGCGAAGCCGCTCGCGTCCTGCAGCACGCCCACGACGAGGCGGTCGCTGCCGGTGACGTGCTGGTATGCGCACACCGTGCCCCCCGCATCCGCCACGTCCTGGATCGCGCCGGGCAGCGAGCCCTCGTCGCTCGACGGGGCGAAGTTCGGGTTGAATTCGTAGAGCTGGTCGGCCGTGTAGACCTCCGAGCACGGCAGCTCGCCCGCGATCGGCGGCGTCGTCGGCAGCGCGGATCCCGTCGGTGCGGGCGTCGGCGTCGGCGTGTCGACCGGCGTGCTCGAGGGCGTCTCGCTCGGGGCCGCGGTCACCGAGCTCGAAGGTTCCGGCGACTCGCTCGGCGCGAACACACCCGGCTCGCAGCCCGTCAGCACGAGCCCCGCCGTCGCCGCCACGATGAGGGTCGGGAACAGGCGGCGGATGCGGTGCGTACGGGTCGGCATGCAGCCAGACTACGGTCGCGTGCGCGCGAGCCCGGACCGGCGCGCGGATACCATCGAGGGATGCAGCCTTCCTCGCTCTCCTCCGCCGTGCTCACCGCCGTCCAGGGCGCCGTGGGCCGACGAGCGGCCGAGGTCGAGGTGCGCGAGAGCGACATCGTGCTCGAGCGCCCCCGCAACCGCGAGCACGGCGACTGGGCGACGAACGCCGCGATGCGCTTCGCGAAGCGCGTCGGCGCGGCGCCGCGCGAGCTCGCCGACGAGGTCGCGGCCGAGCTCGCCGCGCTCGACGGGATCGCGAAGGCCGAGGTCGCCGGGCCCGGCTTCATCAACCTCACGCTCGCGGCCGGCGCCGCAGGCGAGCTCGCCCGCACGATCGTCGAGGCCGGCGACGCCTACGGCAGCGGCACGACGCTCGACGGGGTGAAGATCAACCTCGAGTTCGTCTCGGCGAACCCGACCGGGCCCATCCACATGGGCGGCACCCGGTGGGCCGCGGTCGGCGACAGCCTGGGCCGCGTGCTCGAGCGGCAGGGCGCGCTCGTCACGCGCGAGTACTACTTCAACGACCACGGCGCGCAGATCGACCGCTTCGCGCGCAGCCTCGTCGCCGCGTTCAAGGGCGAGCCGACCCCCGAGGACGGCTACGGCGGCGCCTACATCGCCGAGATCGCCCGCCGCGTCGACGACGGCTACGACGGCGACCTGCTCGACCTCGACGACGACGCGCTGCAGGAGACGTTCCGCGCGCGCGGCGTCGCGCTCATGTTCGAGGAGATCAAGCGCGACCTGCACGAGTTCGGCGTCGACTTCGACGTCTACTTCCACGAGCACCAGGTGCAGTCCGACGGCTCGGTGCAGCGCGCGATCGACGTGCTGCGCGAGCGCGGCCACGTGTTCGAGGAGGATGGCGCGCTCTGGCTGCGCACCACGACGTTCGGCGACGACCGCGATCGCGTGATCGTGCGCTCGAACGGCGCGCCCGCCTACTTCTCGGGCGACCTCGGCTACTACCAGAACAAGCGCGAGCGCGGCTTCGAGCAGAACATCATCATGCTCGGCGCCGACCACCACGGCTACGTCGGCCGCATGATGGCGATGTGCGCGGCGTTCGGCGACACCCCGCACCAGCACCTCGAGATCCTCATCGGCCAGATGGTCAACCTCATGCGCGAGGGCCAGCCGGTGCGCATGTCGAAGCGCGCGGGCACCATCGTGACGATGGAGGACCTGGTGGATGCGGTGGGCGTCGACGCGGCGCGGTACGCGCTCGTGCGGTCGAGCGCCGACACCCCGCTCGACATCGACCTCGAGCTGCTGACCCAGCGCACGAACGACAACCCGGTGTACTACGTGCAGTACGCGCACGCCCGCATGTCGGCGGTCGCGCGCAACGCGGTCGCCGCAGGGGTGGACCGCTCGGAGTTCGACCCGACGCTGCTGTCGCACCCGACCGAGGCGGCGCTGCTCGGCGCGCTCGCCGACTTCCCGCGCGTGCTCGCGCAAGCGGCGGAGCTGCGGGAGCCGCACCGCGTCGCCCGCTTCGCCGAGGAGCTCGCGGGCCTCTACCACCGCTGGTACGACGCGACGCGCGTCGCCCCGCAGGGCGACGAGGAGGTCACCGCGCTGCACCGAACGCGCCTGTGGCTCAACGACGCGGCCGGGCAGGTGCTGCGCACCGCGCTCACGACGGTCGGGGTGTCGGCGCCCGAGCGGATGTAGCTGCTCGACCGGTCTCGATGCGGCCCTGCGGGCGCGCCCGACCGACCGGGGGAGAGCGGCTCAGCCGATCGAGGCGAGCTCGAGGCTCAGCGCCTCGGCGACGCCCGCGTTCGTGACGCGGCCGGCGTGCACGTTGACGCCCCGCGCGAGCGCCGCATCCTGTGCTGCCGCCTGCTCCCAGCCCAGGTCGGCGATGCGCAGCACGTACGGCAGCGTCGCGTTCGTGAGCGCGCGCGTCGACGTCTCGGGCACGGCGCCCGGCATGTTGCCCACGCAGTAGTAGAGGGCGTCGTGCACGGCGAACGTCGGGTCGTCGTGCGTCGTCGGGCGCGATCCCTCGAAGCAGCCGCCCTGGTCGATCGCGATGTCGACGAGCACCGAGCCGGCGCGCATCCGCGACACCATGTCGTCGGTCACGAGCTTCGGCGCGGCCGCGCCGGGCACGAGCACCGAGCCGATGACGAGGTCGGCGTCGGCGACCTGCTCGGCGATCTCGAGCCGCGACGAGTGCCGCGTCTGGATCTCGGTGCCGAAGAGCGCCTCGAGCTGGCGCAGCCGCGGCAGCGAGAGGTCGATCACGGTCACGTCGGCGCCGAGGCCGACGGCGTTCCGCGCCGCGTGCTCGCCCGCGACGCCGCCGCCGATGATGACGACCTTCGCGCGCCTGGTGCCGGGCACGCCGCCGAGCAGGATCCCGCGGCCGCCCGCAGGGCCCATGAGGTGGGCCGCGCCCACCGCGATCGAGAGCCGACCCGCGACCTCGCTCATCGGGGCGAGCAACGGCAGGGAGCGGTCGTCGAGCTGCACCGTCTCGTAGGCGATCGCGGTCGTGCCCGCGTCGATCAGGGCACGCGCGCACTCCTGGGCAGCCGCGAGGTGGAGATAGGTGAAGAGCACCTGGCCGTCGCGCATGCGCGCGAACTCCGGCTGGATCGGCTCCTTGACCTTCAGCAGCAGGTCGCCCTTCTCCCACGTCTCGTCGGCGTCGGCCGCGATGCGCGCGCCGGCCGCGGCGTAGTCGTCGTCGGCGATGCGCGAGCCCAGCCCCGCCCCGGTCTCGACCCACACCTCGTGGCCCCGCTGCACGAGCGCATCCACCCCCGCGGGCGTGATGGCGACCCGCTGCTCGTGCTGCTTGATCTCCTTGGGGATGCCGATGCGCATGGTGACTCCTTCGTCGTTCCGACTGAGTATCGGAGGAAGGCGGCGCTCGCGCGACCGCAGCCGAAGATCTCGATGCCGATCCTGCGATACTGCTCGAGAGCTTCGGCCCAGCGCACCGCAGCGCGGGGGAGCGCAGAAGGAGTTGCAGCCGATGGAGGCCCTCGACGACATCGACGAGCGCATCGTCGACGCGCTCCGCACCGACGCGCGCGCGACCAACCGCCAGCTCGCGCGCACGACCGGACTCGCCGAGTCCACCGTCCACGGGCGGGTGCGCCGCCTCGAGGAGCGCGGGATCATCGCCGGCTACGAGGCGGTCGTGCGGCAGGAGCGGCTCGGCCGCGGCCTGCAGGCGCTCATCGGCGTCGTGCTGCGCCCGGGCGCCCGGCAGACGAGCATCACCGAGTTCTCCGAGCGCATGCGCGCCCTGCCCGAGGTGAACCAGCTGTTCTTCCTCGGCGGCACCGACGACTTCATCCTGCACGTCGCCGTCGAGGACTCGTCGGCGCTGCGTCGCTTCGTCGTCGACCACCTCTCGGCGAGCCCGGCCGTCGCATCCACCCGCACGAGCATCGTCTTCGCCTACAGCCGCACCGTCGCGGCGGCCTCGTTCTCGTGACGCGCGCTCAGCGCCTCCGCTGCACGGCGGGCCGGTAGGCCGACACGCTCGGCTCGCCCGGGATCCAGAAGCGCCACGGGTAGGCGGATGCGTCACCACCGGGCCCGCTGACCCCGACCCGGGGGCCGGTGCGGTGCGGCGGGGGCACCTCGGCCGGCTCGAACGACCACGTGGCCGTCTCGATGCCGTCCGCCGCGGTGACCCCGTCGCCGAGCTCCGCCGCCTCGCCGAGGAGCGCCCCGTCGTCGGCGAGGGGGCCGACGCCCGAGTCGTCCGACGAGCCGCCGAACGACGACGCACCCGAGGGCACGTCGTTCGAGTGCAGCTCAGCGTCGCGGGCCGCGGCGACCTGCGCCTTGTGCGCCTCCCAGCGCGCCTGCGCGGCGGCGTACTCGGCCTCCCAGGC
>NZ_JANQCH010000003.1 GCF_024723325.1 Agrococcus sp. HG114 | reverse complement strand
CTGCGACCGAGCGCATCGACGACGACGGCACCGCCGCGACCGTCGTGACGAGCGCCGGGGCGGTCCCCGCCGACGCGGTGCTGCTCGCGACCGGCCGCGAGCCGGCGACCGCCGAGCTGGACCTCGCCGCGGCCGGCATCGACGCCGACGAGCGCGGCTTCGTCGCCGTCGACGAGCTGCTCCGCACGAGCGCCGAGCGCGTGTGGGCGGTGGGCGACGTGAACGGCGGCCAGCAGCTCACGCCGATCTCGCTCGACGACCATCGCATCGTCAGCGCCCAGCTCACCGGCGCGGGCGACCGGAGCCGCGACGACCGCCGCGCCGTGCCGACGACGATCTTCACGACCCCGCCGCTCTCGCGGGTCGGGCTCTCCGAGCGCGAGGCGCGCGAGCAGGGCCTCGACGTGCGCGTCGGCGCGAAGCCGGTCGCCCGGATCACCGCCATGCCGCGCCCCAAGGCGATCGGCGAGACGCACGGCCTCATCAAGGTCATCGTCGACGCGCGCACCGACCGCATCCTCGGGGCCGCCCTGCACTCCGTCGACGCGCAGGAGGTCATCAACCTCGTGGCCCTCGCGATGCGCGCGAGCGTGACCGCGAGCGAGCTGCGCGACGGCATCTGGACGCATCCGTCGTCGACCGAGGCGCTCAACGAGGTGCTCGCCGAGCTCCGCTGACGCGCGCCGACCGGGGAGGCTCAGCGGCGCACGCCGAGCCGGGAGAGCACCCGGTCGGCGAGCGGCTTCCCGCCCGTCTGGCACGTCGCGCAGTACTCGAACGTGCTGTCCGCGTAGATCACCTGGCGCACCGTGTCGCCGCACACCGGACACGCCTCGCCCTTCCGCCCGTGCACGCGCATCCCCTGCCGCTTCTCGGACTTGAGCGACGACGCGGGCACGCCGCTCGCGCGCTCGACCGCGTCGCCGAGCACCTGCCGGAGCGCCTCGTAGAGGCGGTGCACGTCGTCGGCGGGCATCGAGGCGGGATGGAACGGCGACATGCGCGCGGCGTGGAGGATCTCGTCGGAGTAGGCGTTGCCGATGCCCGCGATGCGCTGCTGGTCGCGGAGCACGCCCTTGATCTGGGCCCGTCCCGCCTTCGCGAGGATCGCCGCGAAGCGCTCCTCGGTGAAGCCCGGCTCGAGCGGCTCGGGCCCGAGCGTCGCGATCGAGAGCACCTGCTCGGGGTGGTGCACGACGTGGAGCGCGAGCCGCTTCTGCGTCGCCTGCTCGGTGATGTCGACGCCGTCGCCGTCGGGCTCGAGCAGGATGCGCGCGGCGAGCGGGCCGCGACCGCGCCCGGCGGTCGGCCGCGGCGACGCGCCGCGCCACCGGATCCACCCCGAGCGCGCGAGGTGCACGACGAGGTGCAGGCCGCTGTCGACCGAGAGCACGAGGTGCTTGCCGCGGCGCTCGACGGCCGTGACGGTCGTGCCGCGCAGGGCGTCGACGGATGGGTCGTAGGTCTTGAGCGCGGCGATCTCGGTCACGTCGACCCGGCGGATGACGCGGCCGACGAGCCGCGCGCGCAGATCGGCGGCGAGCGCCTCGACCTCCGGCAGCTCCGGCATGGCACCAGTGTGCACCCGGCCGCCCACGAGCCGGCGCAGCGCGGGCCAGGCGCGGATCAGGCGCGGCGCAGCCGCAGGAGCCGGGCCTGCCCCTCCTCGCGCACCTCGACGAGCGCGTCGCGCGCGGCGACGAAGTCCGAGAACGAGCGGTGGCCGAGCGACTTCTCGTTGAACACCGGGTCCATGCGCTTCATCTGCTCCTTGACGACGTTCGCGTGCAGCCACTCGTCGTCGCCCTTCTGGTGCAGGATGCGCAGGGCCCGCTCGAGCAGGCCCGTCGCGGCCTCGCCCCGCTGCTCGGGCGTCATCGCGACCTCGTCGCGCTCCTGCTGGACCGACTCGCTCGTCGCGCGGCGGCGCCGCCGGGGCGGCTTGGTCGCGGCGGCCTCGACCGCCTCCGCCTCGATCCGCTTCGCCTCCGCGGGCGTCGGCTCCGGGGCGTCGGGCTCCCCCGGCTCCTCGTCGCGGCTCAGCACGACCGGCTGCACGCCCGGCAGGGCGTCGTAGTCGGCGAACTCGTCGCACGCGGCGGCGAGCGACTTCGACGTGCTGCCGGCGACCCCGATGCCCACCATGAAGCGGCCGAGCCGCTTCACGCGCTGGGCGAGCGCGATGTAGTCGCTGTCGCCCGCGACGACGACGATGTGCGTGATGTCGTCGAGGCGGAACAGGTCCTCGACGACGTCGATCGAGAGCCGGATGTCGGCGCCGTTCTTGAGCGACCTGGTCGTGGGGAACAGCTGCACGAGGTCGACGGCGCGGGCGAGCAGCTGGTCGCGGTAGGCGGCGTGGGCGGGCACCGACCAGTCGGCGTAGGCGCGGCTGAGCACGATCGAGCCGTAGCTCGACGCGTAGTCGATGATGGCGCCGAGGTCGACGGTCGCCTCGGCGAAGCGGGTGCGGGCCTTCGACTCGCGGCCGTCGACGGGCAGCGTGCGCACCTTGTCGCTGTGGAAGGCACCGCGCCCGTGGAGCTGGTCGTAGCGCGAGATGAGGATGTTGTCGAAGTCGATGTAGACGGCGACGCGCGCCTCGGAGTCGATGGGCATGCAGCCAGTCTGGCAGGCGCCGGCCCACGCCACCCCTGCCGGCCCGGTGTACGCTCGGCCGGCGTCGACGGACGGGCCCCTCGTGCAGCTGCTCCTCACCTCCGCGGGCATCAGCAACCCGAGCATCGCCGCCGCGCTCGAGTCGCTGCTCGGCAAGCCGGTCGCCGAGTCGACCGCGCTCCTCATCCCGACGGCCGTCCACCCGTTCCCCGACGGCGCATCCATGGCCTGGCGGGCCATCCGCGGCGAAGCGGACAGCCCGCTCGCGGGGCTCGGCTGGAAGTCGGTGGGCGTGCTCGAGCTCACTGCCCTGCCCACGATCCGCGACGAGAGCTGGATGCCGGCGGTGCGCGAGGCGGACGCGTTGCTCGTATGGGGCGGCGACGTGCTCTACCTCTGCGACTGGATGCGGCGCTCTGGCCTCGCCGCGCTGCTGCCGTCGCTCGAGAGCACCGTGTACGTGGGCGTGAGCGCGGGCAGCGTCGCGGCGACCTCGCGCAACTGCGACGCCGAGTTCGACCTCCGGTTCGTCCCGGACGGCAGCGACATGGCGGCCGAGGCCGAGCAGACCCTCGGGCTCGTCGACTTCGCCCTGTACCCGCACCTCGACCGCCCCGGCATGGAGGACGCGACGCTCCCTGCGATCGAGCGCTGGGCGGCGCAGGCCGGGGTGCCGACCTACGCGATCGACGACCAGACGGCCGTCGTGGTGGCCGACGGGGCGGTCGAGGTCGTCTCGGAGGGCACGTGGCGGCTGCTCACCCCGTGACCGGATCGTCCTCCTGCAGGAAGGCCGTCGCGATGGCGCGCCGGTGCACGGCGAGCACCCACCAGGTGGCGAGGCCCGCGACCGTCGCGAGCACGCCCCCGACGACGATCGCCGTGGGCAGGTCGGTCGCTGCCGCGATCGCGCCGCCGGTGACGGCGCCGAGCGGGATGCTGCCCCACAGGACGGTGCGGTAGGCGCCCTGCACCCTGCCGAACAGGGCATCCGGGATGAGCACCTGCCGCACCGACATGACCTGCACGTTGAACGCGCTCACGGCGAACGAGCCGAGCGGCCAGAGGGTGAGCGTCACCCACAGGCTCGGCCACAGGCCGATGCCGACGAGCGCGAGCCCGAGCACGGTGCCGCTCGCGCCCATCGCGCCGGTGCGGCCGAGCGCGCGCGTGAGGGCCGGCGAGGCGAGCGCGCCGAGCACCGCGCCCACGCCGACCGCGGCGAGCACGAGCCCGAAGGCCGCCTCGCCGATGCCGAGCACGTCGAGCGCGAACAGCACCGCGATGCCGTTCGCGACGGAGTTGCCGAAGGCGCCGAGGCCCGTGACCCACACGAGCTGGCGCAGGATCGGGTGCCGCACGAGCCAGCCGAGGCCCTCGCGGATGTCGCCGGCCAGCGTGGTGCGGGCGGCGCGCTCGGCGACGAACGAGCCGCGCACGGTGCCGACGAGCACGGCCGCGACGACGTAGAGCGCGACCGAAGCGCCGAGCGGCAGCACGGCGGCGAGCGCGAACAGCAGGGCGCCGAGCGGCGCGCCGAGGAACAGGTTCGTGACGCTCTCGGCGGTCGAGAGGAGCGAGTTGCCGCGCTCGAGCTGGTCGCGCCGCACGACGCGCGGGAGCATCGCGCGCGCCGCGTTGTCGTAGACGGTCTCGGCCACGCCGAGCAGGAACGCGGCGACGTAGAGCACGCCGATGCTCGCGGCTCCCGTCGCGATCGCGGCGGCGAGCCCGAAGAGCGTCGCGGCACGGAAGAGGTTCGCCGCCTGCATCGCGCGACGCCGGTCGACCCGGTCGACGAGCGCCCCCGCGGGGATCGCGAACAGCAGCCACGGCAGGAACGCGAGGGACGCGACGAGCGAGACGAGGAGCGGGTCGCGGGTCAGGCTCGCGGCGACGAGCGGCAGCGCCGCCTGCAGGATGCCGTCGGAGAGGTTCGAGCCGGTCGATGACGAGAACAGCCGCCAGAAGCTGCCGCCGAGCGGTCGGGGCCCCGTCTCGTCACGCACTCGACGATGATCCCGCATCGCGCCGCGGAGGCAGCGCGCGGCGCACCCGGTCTGCGCTCAGCCCTCGAACGGGGGCGGCGGGGCGCCGTAGGGGGCGCCGCCGAAGGGCGTGCCGCCCGGCGGGAGCGGCGGGGCGCCCGCGTCGCCTCCCGGGCCCATGCCGGGCGCGATGTCGGCGAACCGGGCGAGGTGCCCGTGGAACGCGACGGGGATCGTCTTCGTCGGGCCGCCGCGGTGCTTCGCGACGATGATGTCGGCCTCGCCCGGGCGGATGTCGCGGTCGTAGGCGTCCTCGCGGTGCAGCAGCATCACGATGTCGGCGTCCTGCTCGATCGAGCCCGACTCGCGGAGGTCGCTGATCGCGGGCTTCTTGTCGCCGCGCTGCTCGGGACCACGGTTGAGCTGCGAGAGCGCGATCACGGGCACCTGCAGCTCCTTCGCGAGCAGCTTGAGGGAGCGGGAGAACTCCGACACCTCCTGCTGGCGCGACTCGACCTTCTTGCCGCTCGTCATGAGCTGCAGGTAGTCGACGACGACCATCTTGAGGCCCACCTGCTGCTTGAGCCGGCGGCACTTCGCGCGGATCTCGACGAGCGTGAGGTTGGGGCTGTCATCGATGTACAGGGGGGCGTCGTTGATGCGGCCGCGGACCTGCGCGAGCGTCGTCCAGTCGCGACCCTCGATCGCGCCCTTGCGGAGCTTCTGCAGCAGGATGCTCGACTCCGCCGAGAGCAGCTTCATCGCGATCTCGGTGCGGCCCATCTCGAGCGAGAAGAACACCGACGGCATGTCGTTCTTGATCGACGCCGACCGGACGAGGTCCATCGCGAGGGTCGACTTGCCGAGGCCGGGGCGCGCGGCGACGACGATCAGCTGCCCGGGGTGGAGGCCGTTCGTGAGCTCGTCGAGCTCGCGGAAGCCCGTGGGCACGCCCGTCATGACGCCGTCGAGGCCCTTCGCCGCCTCGATCTCCTCGATCGCCGACTCGACCGCCATGCTCAGGGGCACGTAGTCCTCGGACTGGTCCTCGCCCATCACCGCGTAGATCTCGGCCTGGGCGTGGTTGACGAGGTCGGTGACCTCCCCCTCGGAGGCGTAGCCCATCTGCACGATGCGCGTGCCCGCCTCGACGAGCCGGCGGAGCACCGCCTTCTCGGCGACGATCTCGGCGTAGAAGCCCGCGTTCGCCGCGGTGGGCACCATCGACGTGAGCGAGTGCAGGTACTGCACCCCGCCCGCGCGCGAGAGCATGCCGGTCTTCGTGAGCTCGTCGCTCACGGTGATCACGTCGGTCGGCTCGCCGCGCGAGTACAGCGAGAGGATCGCCTCGTAGACGATCTCGTGCTTCGGCAGGTAGAAGTCGGCGCCGCGGACGGTCTCGAGGCAGTCGGCGACCGCGTCCTTCGAGAGCAGCATGCCGCCGATCGCGGACTGCTCGGCGAGCATGTCGTGCGGCGGGGTGCGCTCGCTGTAGCGGCTCTCGTCGAGCCCGATCTCCGCCAGGTCAGTCACGCGTCTCCCTCCGACTCGACGATGCCTCGGGCCGCCCACACCGGCCGAGCGGGAGCCTGCCCCAGGCTAGGAGCGGGGCGTTGCCTCAGCGAATCGCACTGTGGACAAGCATGTGGAGAGCTGGGGACAACGCCGCGACTTGACACGCTCGACACGCGCGGGACCTGTGCACAGATCTGTGGACTCGATCCGCCGATCCTCACCCAAAACCGCGCTGACCGGGCATTTCTGTTTCCACACCCAGTGGGGAGAGTCGGGGGTGAAGTGCACGTTGAAGGTTGGCCGCCGTCTTGAGGCGTTGTGAAGAGATGACGCTCTTCTCACGGTGTTTCGTATACGAACGAGGAACGGCCCGCATCCGTGGAGGATGCGGGCCGTCCGGGGTGCGCTGCGCCTACTTGGCGGCGACCACCTTGAGGGTGATGGTCGCGACGATGTCGTCGCGCAGGCGAGCCGTCGCCTGGTGGTCGCCCACCGAGCGGATCGGCGTGGGGATCTCGATGACGCGCTTGTCGATCGTGCCGTGGCCGGCCGCCTCGACCGCGTCCGCGATGTCCTTCGTCTGGATCGAGCCGAACAGGCGGCCCTCGGAGCCGGCCTTCGCCTGCAGCGTGACCGTGTTCGCCTCGAGGCGGGCGCGGAGGTCCTGCGCCTCCTCGATCGTGGCGTGCTCGCGGGCTGCGCGGGCGGCCTTGATCTGGTCGACCTGCTTCTCGCCACCGCGCGACCACGCGACGGCCAGGCCCTGGGGCACGAGGTAGTTGCGGGCGAACCCGTTCTTGACCTCGACGACGTCACCAGCGGAGCCGAGGCCGGAGACCTCGTTCGTGAGAATGAGCTTTGCCATGTGTCAGTCCCCTCAGCGTCCGGCGCCCGAGTAGGGCAGGAGCGCCATCTCGCGAGCGTTCTTGATCGCCTTGGCGATGAGGCGCTGCTCCTGCACCGAGACGCCCGTGATGCGGCGGGCGCGGATCTTGCCGCGCTCCGAGATGAACTTCTTGAGCGTCGCGACGTCCTTCCAGTCGATGACGCCGACCTTGATCGCCTTCGCGGGCGCGAGCGGCTTCCCGCCCTTGCCGCCGCGCGGCTTGCGGTTGTTCTGCGGCTTGCCAGCCATGTGTCCTTCTTTCGTGCTCGGGACTGCCGTCCCGTCGATGCTTCGTGGTGAGAGCGCCCTTAGAAGGGGGTCTCGTCGTTGTAGGAGGTGCCCGGGGCGCCCCAGACGTCGCCGCCGCCCTGCGACTGCGATGCCGGCTGGCCCCACGGCTCGTCCGCCTGCTGCGGCTGGCCGAAGCCGCCGCCGTGGCCGACCTGGCCGCCGGAGCTGCGGCCAGCGCCGCCGCCCTGCGTGCGCGTCACCTGCGCGGTCGCGTAGCGGAGCGAGGGGCCGATCTCGTCGACCTCGAGCTCGATGACCGTGCGCTTCTCGCCCTGCTGCGTCTCGAACGAGCGCTGCTTCAGGCGGCCCTGCGCGATGACGCGCGAGCCCTTCTGCAGGCTCTGCGACACGTGCTCGGCGAACTCGCGCCACACCGACGCGCGCAGGAACAGCGCCTCGCCGTCCTTCCACTCGTTCGCCTGGCGGTCGAACGTGCGGGGGGTCGACGCGATCGTGAAGTTCGCGACCGCGAGGCCGTTCTGCGTGTACCGCAGCTCAGGGTCGGCAGTCAGGTTGCCGACGACCGTGATGATCGTCTCGCCGGCCATGGCTACTCGGCCTCGACCTCTGCGGCTGCCTCGGGCTTCGACTCGCGCTTGACGGGCTCCTTGCCCGCGCGCGTCACGGCGACGTCGGCGCGGAGCACCTTCGTGCGCATGACGGCCTCCGACAGCTTCAGCTGGCGGTCGAGCTCGTCGCTCGTCGCGGGCTCGGCCGTGAAGTTGACGACGGCGTAGATGCCCTCGGTGCGCTTGTCGATCTCGTAGGCCAGGCGGCGCCGGCCCCAGATGTCGACCTTGTCGATCGTGCCGCCGTCGTTGCGGACGACGCCGAGGAACTTGTCGAGCGACGGGGCGACAGTGCGCTCGTCCACCTCCGGGTCGAGAATCACCATCAGCTCGTACTGCTGCATGCTTCACCCACCTCCTTCGGACTAGAACGGCTGCAGACGGTCTGCAGCAGGAGGGTATGCATGGTGCGGGGCAGAGCCCGCACAACCTGCCCACTGTACCGCAGCGGAGGGCGGGGCCTCAATCCCCGTCCGGGCCGGGCTCGGATGCGTCCCGAAGGCCCAGCACGCCGGTCGCGATGGTCGCGACGCCGTTCACCGCCACGAGCGCCATCGAGAGGTAGTGGAGCCACGGTCCGCGCTCGTCGGCGCCGACCTCCCCGGGCGCGAGCTGCACGAGGACGAGCACGGCGGCGGCGATGACGAGCATCGCGGCGCCCGCGGCGATCGAGAGCCGGGGCCGCTCGAACCACCACCGCTCCATGCGGGCGAACGGCCCGGCGCCGGTGGGTCGGGCGGCGAGCCGCATCGAGGCGGCGACCGTGCGCGCGACCGAGGCCGGCTCGCGCACGAGCGCAGCCGGCAGGTCGGACGCGGCGACCCTGCCGCTCGCGAGCTCCGCGAGCATCGGCGGCGCCCCGATCGCCTCGGCGACCCGGGTGGCATCGACCACCGGGAAGTCCTCGTGCCAGAGCCGCTCGAGCGCAGCGCACGCCTCGGGCGAGAGGCCGAGCTCGGCAGCGGCCTCCCCGGGCACCGCCATCGGCGTCCGGACGCGGAGCGCCTCCTGCCGGCGCAGCGCCTCAGGCGTCCACGGCTCCCGCGCGTCGTCCGGATGGATCCCGATGGGCCGCGATCCCCACGCGAGCGCCCAGTCGGCCTCGAGCGGCCCGAGGCGCTCGGCGAGCCCGCGCCGACGGCCGATGGGCCGCTTGAGCCACGCGAGCAGCTCGACGCGGTCGTCGCGCTCGATGAGCGACGCCACGGGGCGCAGGTCGCTCGTCCACTGCGGGAAGCTCGGGCCCTCCGACACGACGATCGAGCGCTCCCCGGCCGGCACGAGCGCCACCGGCCCGCCCGCGCCGAGCGCGAGCTCCGGCAGCCGCGCGCGCACCACGTCGGGCGGGCGGCGCACGAGCGCCGCGACGCGCGTCGACTCCTGCAGCAGCACCGCGGTGCGCTCGTCGATCGCGGCCTCCGGGTCGAAGCCGGCGGGCACCGACGTCGCGGGCTCGCCGAGGGCATCGCCCGACGCAGAGACCGGCACGAGCTGCACCGCGGCGTCGAGCGCGCGGGAGAGCCGCGCGGCGATCGTCCCGAGCGCGAGGCCGGGCACGAACCCCTGGTCGATCGCCCGCAGCGCCAGGCCCGTCGCATCCGTCAGCACGGCACCGCCGAGCACGCCGAGCCGCGCCTCGGTCGTGTCGTGCCACACGATGCCGAGGAGCTCCTCCGCGCGGAGCGCGGCGAGCGCCCGCTCGAGCGCATCGGGCACCGGCTCGCGCAGCACGAGCTCGAACGGGGCGTGCGGCACGAGCGGGCGCGCGTCGATCGCGACGTCGGGATCCTCCACAGGCGCGATGCTATGCGCCGCGGGCCGCCCACCACTCGCGCAGCACCCGCTCGGCGCGCTCCTCGCCGAGCGGGCCGTGCTCGAGGCGCTGCTCGAGCAGCATCCGGTACGCCTCCCCCACCGCGCGCCCGGGCGGGATGCCGAGCACCTCCTGGATGCGGTTGCCGTCGAGGTCGGGGCGCACGGCGTCGAGCTCCTCCTGCTCCTGCAGCTCGGCGATGCGCCGCTCGAGGTCGTCGTACGCGAAGTCGAGCCGCTCGGCCTTGCGCCGGTTGCGGGTCGTGACGTCGGAGCGCGTGAGGATGTGGAGCCGCTCGAGCAGCGGGCCCGCGTCCCGCACGTACCGGCGCACCGCCGAGTCGGTCCACGCCTGCTCGCCGTAGCCGTAGAAGCGCAGGTGCAGCTCGACGAGGCGCGAGACCGCCTTGACCGTCTCGTTGTCGAACCGCAGCTCGCGCAGCCGCTGCTTCGCCATGCGCGCGCCGACGAGGTCGTGCTGGTGGAAGGTGACGGTCCGGCCCTCGATGCGGCGCGTCGCGGGCTTGCCGATGTCGTGGAGCAGGCCCGCGAGCCGCGAGACCAGGTCGGGCCCCGCATCCGGGTTGCGCGACGCCTCGAGGTCGATGCCCTGCTGCAGCACCGTGAGCGAGTGCTCGAAGACGTCCTTGTGGTGGGCGTGCTCGTCGGCCTCGAGGCGCAGCGCGGGCACCTCGGGCAGCACGCGGTCGAGGATGCCCGTCTCGGTGAGCAGCCGCACGCCGGGCACGGGACGGTCGGTGAGCAGCAGCTTCGAGAGCTCGTCGCGCACGCGCTCGGCGGAGATGTCGCGGATGCGCTCGGCGAGCGCCGTCATGGCGGTCACGACCCGGGGTGCGACGTCGAAGCCGAGCTGCGCGGCGAAGCGCGCGGCGCGCATCATCCGCAGCGGGTCGTCGTCGAAGGAGCGCTCGGGCGCCTGCGGTGTGTCGATCGTGCGCGCGAGCAGGTGCTCGAGGCCGCCGCCGACGTCGACGAGCTGCGGCGCCGCATCCGCCCCGCCCGTCGCCCCGCGCGGGGGCGTCACCCGCAGCGCCATCGCGTTCACGGTGAAGTCGCGGCGCACGAGGTCGTCCTCGAGCGAGTCGCCGAACGCGACCGCGGGCTTGCGCGAGACGCCGTCGTACTGGTCGGCGCGGTACGTCGTGATCTCGACGTCGGCGCCGCCGATGCGGGCGGCGATCGTGCCGAACTCGCGCCCGACGTCCCACGTCGCCTCGGCGAGCGGCGCGACGAGCGCGAGGATCTCGTCAGGCCGCGCGCTCGTCGTGAAGTCGAGGTCGGTGACCGGGCGGTCGAGGAACGCGTCGCGCACGGGGCCGCCGACGAGGGCGAGCTCGTGGCCCGCGGCCGCGAATGCGGCTGCGAGGTCGCTCGTGGGCGCGGATGCGACGAGCGCGTGCAGGCGCGCGGTCGCCTCGGCCATGTCGGTCATGACCGCCCATTCTGCCGCAGGCCGGGCGCCGGGGCGCGTTCCCTACACTGGAGCGCATGCTGTCGGCCGGTCGCCTGGCGCGGCGGGGCGCGTCAGCGTGTGCCGTCGCGGCTGTCGCGACGGCACTGCTCGCAGCCCCGATCGGCACGGCCGAGCGGGCCGCCGCGACGGCGGTCGACGAGCCGGTGGCGACCGCATCCGTCGCGCCCGTCGACCCGCTGCTGAGCCCCGGAGAGCCGCTCGCCGTCGAGATCGAGATCGACAACCCGTCGGGCTCCGCCGCCCCGGCGACGACCCTCGAGCTGCTGCTCACGACCTCCCCCATCGCGACCCGCTACGGACTCACGCGCTGGTTCGACGGCGACGCGATCGCGGCCAACCGCGTGGTCGCGACCGTCGAGGTGCCCGCGGTGCCCGCGCTCGACGAGGTCACCGTCACCGCGCAGGTGGGGGCGGATGCGCTCGGTCTCGACGATGCGCCGTGGGGCCCGTACGGCCTCGCGGTCGCGGGCGACGACGTCACGGGGGCGACGAGCGTCGTCGTGCTCGACGCGCCGGGCGACGCCCAGCCGACGCGCCTCGCGCTCGCCGCGCCCATCGACGCCGCAACGGGCGACGACGGCCTGCTCACCGCCGCGCAGCTGGACACCGCCACCGATCCGGGCGGCGCGCTCGCGGACGCCCTCGGCGCGGCGCTCGCCGCCGGCGCGACGATCGGCGTCGACCCGGCGATCGGCGCGAGCGCCGCCGCGCTCGGCGACGAGGCGCCCGATTCCGCGACGACGTGGCTCGACCGCGCCGACCAGCAGGGCACCTACCCGCTGCTCTACTCGAACGCCGACCCGATCGCGATCGTGCGCGCCGGGCGCTACCCGATCGAGCCGCTCGGCATCCCGCGCGCCGGCGGAGCACCGCCGCTGCCCGCGTCCGCGGGCGCGATCGGCACGCGCCAGCAGGTGATCGACGCGACCGCCGCCGAGATCGACGAGGCCGACCTCGCCGCCCTCGCGACGATCGGCACGGTCGTGGTCTCGACCGGCAGCCTCGAGGAGGAGATCGGCGGGCGGACGCCGAGCGCCCACGCATCCGTCGCCGACGTCGACGTGCTCGCCGCCGACGCCGAGCTCCAGGCCCTCGTGCGCGAGTCGGCCGGCGACGGCGAGATCGCGGCGTCGCGCGCTCGCGCCGGGGCACTCGCGCTGCTCGCCACCATCACGCGGGAGCGCCCGAGCGACCCGCGCACGCTCGCGGCAGTGCTGCCGGCGACGACGCACGGCGACTCGCGCGAGCTGCTCGACGACCTCGCGGCGGCCCGCTTCGTCGAGACCGTCGGCATCGACGAAGCGCTCGCGCTCGAGCCGCGCGAGGCCGCGCTCCGCACCGTCGACGACCCCGAGCGCACCGCCGGCGCCGAGCTCGTGCAGACGGCGCTCGCGCAGGAGGCCGAGGCCGCGCGCGTCGCGAGCATCGTCGGGGATCCCACGAGCCTCGTCGCGGCCCTGCGGCTCTCGCTGCTCGTCGCGCTCCCGGATGCGGGGGTGAGCGTCTCGGACGCCGACAGGGCCGCGGTCGCGAGCCTGGGCGGCGACCTGAGCGACCTGCGGAGCGCGGTGGAGATCGTCGGAGGCAGCGAGATCCACGCCGTCGGCGAGCGCGTGCCGATGCCCATCACCGTCGTCAACCGGCTCGACGTGCCCGCGGAGGTCGTGCTGTCGGTGCGCGCGTCGAACGCGCTCGTGAACGTGACCCAGCGGTCGACGAGCGTGACGGTCGCGCCCGGGAGCCAGCAGCGCGTGCAGGTGCCGGTCGAGATCGTCGGCACGGGCACGGTGCTGCTCATCGCGCAGCTCCACACCCCCGACGGCGTGCCGCTCGGGCAGGTGCAGACGCTGCGTGTCACCGCGCAGCCCACGATCGAGACCGCCGTAGCCTGGGTGCTCGGCAGCGCCATCGCGCTGCTGCTGGTGTTCGGCGTCTGGCGCTCGGTGCGCAAGCGCCGCACCGGTCAGGCACACGGCGACCTCGACGCCCCCGGCGACCGGGACCTCGCGGAGGAGGCGCAGTGAGCACAGGGAAGGCGAGCGCGATCATCGCGGCGGGGACGATGGTCTCGCGCGTGCTCGGCTTCGTGAAGATGGTGCTGCTCGCCGTCGCGATCGGCCAGTCGGGCTCTCTCGTCGCCGAGGCGTTCGGCATGGCGAACCAGCTGCCGAACAACGTCTACGCCCTCGTGGCGGGCGGCGTCATGAGCGCCGTGCTCGTGCCCCAGATCGTCAAGGCGTCGAAGTCGTCCGACGGCGGCGAGTCGTACGTGTCGAAGATCGTCACGCTCGGCGGCACCGTCTTCCTGCTGCTGACGATCGTCGCGACGATCGCCGCGCCGCTGCTGGTGGACGTCTACGCCATCTCCGCCGGCGCCGACGGACGCGGCTTCTCGGCCGAGCAGATGGCGCTCGCGGTCGCGCTCGCCTACTGGTGCATGCCGCAGATCCTCTTCTACGCGATCTACACGCTGCTCGGCGAGATCTACAACGCGCGCAGCCAGTTCGGGCCCTACACCTGGGCGCCGGTGGTCAACAACGTGGTCTCCATCGCGGGTCTGGGCCTGTTCATCCTGCTGTTCGGCACGGATCAGGTGAACGAGGACATCTCGGTCTGGGACGCCGACCGGATCTCGCTCCTCGGGCTCGTCACCACGGGCGGCGTCGCCGTGCAGGCGCTCGTGCTCGTGCTGTTCTTCCGGAAGACCGGGCTCAAGTTCCGCCTCGACTTCGGATGGCGCGGGGTGGGCCTCGGCGCGACCGGCCGCGCGGCCACGTGGCTGTTCGGCATCGTGATCATCGGCCAGATCAAGGGCATCGTGCAGTCGCGCGTCGCGTCGCTCGGCGAGGGCGCGAACATCGCGACGATGCAGAACTCCTGGTACGTCTTCTCGCTCCCCCACTCGATCATCGCGGTGTCGATCGCGATCGCCTTCTTCACCCGCATGTCGCACCATGCCGCGCGCGACGACCTCCCGGGCATCCGCCAGGACCTCTCGAGCGCCCTGCGCTCCGTCGGCATGCTCACCACCATCTCCGCGCTCGTGCTCGCCGTCATCGCGGTGCCCTTCTCGCGGCTCCTCGAGGGCGGCTTCGACCCGACGCTCGCGATGCCCTTCACGATCTGGGCGTTCCTGATGTGCCTCGTGGCGTTCAGCGCCGAGTACGTGCTGCAGCGCGTGTTCTTCGCCCTCGGCGACACCCGCACCGCGTTCCTCTACGCGTGCGTGGGGATGTTCATCACCTTCGGCCTGCTGTGGTGGGCGTCGACGCTGCCCGCCTCGTGGGTGATCGCGGGCACCGCGCTCGCGGTCTCGATCGCCAACCTCATCTCGTGCGCGGTCTGGCTCGTGCTCGTCCGGCGTCGCATCGGCCAGTTCGGGTTCAAGGTCATCGCGCTGCGGCACGTGCAGTACCTCGGCTACGGGCTGCTCGCGGCGGCGGCCGGCGCCGCGGTCGTGCTCGCCCTCGGCGGCTACGAGCCGGGCGGCTTCGGCACGAGGAACATCGCGGGCGCGACGATCACGTGCGTCGCCGCGGGCGCCGTCATGGGCGTCGTCTACTTCGGCCTGCTGTACGTCACGCGCAACCCCGACTTCCGCACGACGGTCGACCTCGTGCTCGCGAAGTTCCGGCGCGGCCGCGGCGCGGCGGACGCCTGACGCCCCCGCCTCTCGGCGATCGCAGACCTGCCGCGGCTAGCATCAGCCGCGAACGGCGCCGGCGCTGGCCGCGCCAGAGCAGGGGGAACCATGGCACGCGCGCTCATCCGACTCGCCGCGCCCATCCTGGCCGGCGTGCTCGCGGGCACCGGCGCCATCGTCGGCGCCTCGCTCGTCCGCGAGCGCAAGCACCAGCACGAGCTCGAGGCGCCCGCTCGGCCGCTCGCGGTCGAGGGGTGGTGGTCCTCCGACGCGTCCTCCTCGCTCGCCCACGCGCATCCGGCCGTGCTCATCGTCGACGCCGACACGGCCCAGCTCGTCGACTCCTGGGACCGCCGCACGCGCGCTCGGGTGCCGCACCCGGTCGTCCGGCGCACGCCCGAGTGGCCCGCGACAGGCCTCCTCGTCGTCGACGCCGCGACCGGCGACCTGCTGACGGTGCTGGGCGAGCCCGATCGGCCGGGAATGGGCGCCACCTAGAATCGGTTGTTCCCCACGCATCGCCCATCGAACAGGAGACGCAGTGCACGACGTCATCATCATCGGCTCCGGCCCGGCCGGGTTCACCGCCGCGATCTACGCAGCGCGCGCCAACCTGAAGCCGGTCGTGCTCGCTTCGAGCGTCGAGATGGGCGGCGACCTGATGACGACGACGGATGTCGAGAACTTCCCCGGCTTCCCGAACGGCGTCCAGGGCCCCGAGCTCATGTTCGCGATGCAGCAGCAGGCCGAGCGCTTCGGCGCCGATGTGCGCATGCAGGACGCGACGGAGCTCGAGCTCGACGGCGACGTCAAGCGCGTGCACGTGGGCGACGAGGTGCTCGAGGCGCGCACCGTCATCTACGCGACCGGCTCCGCCTACCGCAAGCTCGGCATCGCGGGCGAGGAGCGCCTCTCGGGCCACGGCGTCTCGTGGTGCGCGACGTGCGACGGGTTCTTCTTCAAGCAGAAGCAGCTGATCGTCGTGGGCGGCGGCGACTCCGCGATGGAGGAGGCGACGTTCCTCACCAAGTTCGCCGACAAGGTCACGATCGTGCACCGCTCCGAGTCGTTCCGCGCGAGCCAGGTCATGCTCGACCGCGCGCGCGCCGACGAGAAGATCGAGTTCCTGACGAACGCCGTCATCGAGGAGATCACCGGCACCGAGGTCAACGGCACCGAGCAGGTCGGCGCCGTCAGGTTGCGCGACACCACCTCGGGCGAGACGTGGAGCATGCCGATCGACGGCGTGTTCGTCGCGATCGGCTCCGATCCCCGCACCCACCTGGTGCACGGCAAGCTCGACCTCACCGACGAGGGCACAATCGCCGTCGAGGGCCGTTCGTCGCGCACCTCCGTGGCCGGCGTCTTCGCGGCGGGCGACGTCCTCGACCCCACCTACCGCCAGGCCGTCACGGCCGCCGCGTCGGGCACGGTCGCCGCGCTCGACGCCCAGCACTACCTGGCCGCGCACGCCGTGCCGGCACTCGTCGCGAGCCCTGAGGAGGCAGCACTGTGAAGGAAGTCACCACCGCATCGTTCGAGCAGGACGTCCTGAAGGCCGGCAAGCCCGTCCTCGTCGACTTCTGGGCGGCCTGGTGCGGCCCGTGCCGCGCCGTGAGCCCCATCCTCGAGCAGATCGACGGCGAGACGGAGAAGCTCGACGTCGTGAAGGTGAACGTCGACCAGGAGCCCGACCTGGCGATGCGCTACAACATCACGTCGATCCCCGCCATGAAGCTCTTCAAGGACGGCGAGGTCGTCAAGGAGCTCATCGGGGCCCGGCCGAAGCCGGCGATCGAGCAGGAGCTCGCCTCCTTCCTCTGATCGGAGCGACGACGAGGGCCCCGTGGAACGCATCCACGGGGCCCTCGTCGTCGCGGGGGTCAGGCCTCGGTCGCGGTGCCCCCGCCGCTGAAGCCCTGCTCCCCCAGCTCGGCGAGGATGCGGTTGAGGTCGGCGACCGTCGCGAAGTCGATCGTGAGCTGGCCCTTCGACCGCCCGAGGGAGATGCGCACGCGCGTGTCGAGGCGGTCCTCGAGTCGCCCGGCGACCTCGTCGAGGCCGTGCTGCACGGCGCCCTTCGTGGGCGTGCGCCGGGGGCTGCGCGTCTGCACGAGTCCTGCCGCGGCCTCCGCGGCACGAACTGACAGATCCTCATTGATGATCTTCGCCGCGAGCTGCTCCATCGCCTCGGTCGTGGGCACGGACAGGATCGCGCGGGCGTGGCCCGCGGAGAGCACACCGCTCGCGACGCGGCTCTGGATCGTCGGAGGCAGGCGCAGGAGCCGGATGGTGTTCGAGATCTGCGGCCGGCTGCGGCCGATGCGCTTGGAAAGCTCCTCCTGCGTGATGGCGAAGTCCTCCATCAGCTGCTGGTAGGCCGACGCCTCCTCGAGCGGGTTCAGCTCCGCCCGGTGCAGGTTCTCGAGCAGGGCGTCGCGCAGCATCGCGTCGTCCGGGGTCTCCTTGACGACCGCAGGGATCGTCTCGAGGCCGGCCCGCTGGCTCGCGCGCCAGCGCCGCTCGCCCATGATCAGCTCGTAGTGCGTCCCGTCCTCCCCCGCCGCGACCGGTCGCACGACGATGGGCTGCAGCACGCCGAACTCTCGGATCGAGTGCTCGAGCTCGGCGAGGTCGTCCTCGTCGAACACGGTGCGCGGCTGGCTCGCATTGGGGCGGATGTCGGTGGGCGCGATCGCGCGCAGGCTCGCTCCCGGGATCTCCCGCAGCTCCCGCTCCTGGTCCTGCTCCTCCTCGGGCGCGAAGAACACGTCCACGGGGCGTGCGCCCGGCTTCGAGGGACGCCTCGTGCGCCGTGGCTGCACCGACGGCTCACCCGATGGGGCGACGACGTCGGTCTTCGTGATCGCCTCCGGAGTCGGGCCGCTGGGGATGAGCGCGCCGATGCCCCGGCCGAGTCCTGCCTTCTTGCTCATGCGGCTCCTCTGCGCGCGATCTCGGCGGCCGCCTCGCGATAGGACAGCGCGCCTGGTGAGTTGGGGTCGTAGGCGATGACGGTCTGCCCGTAGCCGGGCGCCTCCGAGACGCGCACCGAGCGCGGGATCACCGCCTCGAGCGTCTGGTCGGCGAAGTGCGAGCGCACCTCGTCGACCACCTGGCGCGAGAGGAGCGTCCGCCCGTCGAACATCGTGAGCAGCACCGTCGAGAGCTCGAGCTTGGGGTTCAGGTGCGCCTTGATCCGGTTGATGGTGTCGAGCAGCTGCGAGACGCCCTCGAGGGCGTAGTACTCGCATTGGATCGGCAGGAGCACCTCCGACGCGGCGGTGAAGGCGTTGATCGTCAGCAGGCCGAGCGAGGGCGGGCAGTCGATGAAGACGTAGTGCGGCGGCTGCGCGTGCTGAGAGAGGTACGCATCCAGCGCCTCGCGCAACCGGTGCTCGCGCCGCTCCATCCCAGCGAGCTCGAGGTCGGCGCCCGCGAGGTGGATCGTGGATGGCACGACATCGAGCCGCTCGCTCTGCGGACTCGTCGCGACGGCCGACGACAGCGGTTCGCCGTCGATCAGCACGTCATAGGTGCTCAGCACGTCGGCGTGGTGGTCGATCCCGAGCGCCGTCGACGCGTTGCCCTGCGGATCCAGGTCGATGACCAGCACGCGAGCGCCGGCGACCGCGAGCGAGGCAGCGAGGTTCACGGCCGACGTCGTCTTGCCCACGCCGCCCTTCTGGTTGACCACGGTGAAGATGCGCGTGCGTGCGGGGAGCGGGAGCTCGAGCGACGAGAGGGCCTGGCGTCGGCGGGCCATCGCGGCGAGCTCCCGGGCGATCGGCGTCGTGTCGAACTTTCCCGTTGTCACGCGTGCCTTCCTGTCGATGTTTCACGTGGAACATCACGCCGTGGCGCCACGGAGTGTGTTGTGATGCGAACTTCCAGTGTCGCGCCTGAAGCGTCATTTCGCAAAGCGAACACATGGGCGAGCTTGCCTGCACGGTGCGTGTTATCCACAGTTCTCCACAGGCGGTTCGCGACCTTGCCATTCCGCTTGCGGCAATCGAGCCGATCGATGGGAACGCTTGACGGGGCGAAAAGCCGCGTCATTCCGCGGAATCTGGACTCTGTTATAGACACATTCATGCCGGACTTGCTCCGGCCACGCACGGAGGTCTCCACAGTTCTCCACAGGCCCGTGGATCGCGTCACGACCGGGGGCGCGCCGATGTTCCACGTGAAACATCGGTCGGCGGCCATTCCGCCATGAGCTTGCTGCGCTCGTGCGCGTCGCGCTGCGCGGTCATGCCGGACACTCTCCGATGCCTTGCGTCAGCCGGCAATCGGACCTTGAGTGACCGACATGCTGGTTGCGCTGCGGACGCCGGGGCACCCCGTGTTCCACGTGAATCACTCGTGCAGCGCCGGTCCATAGGTGCGGGTGGGCGGTCGCAGGCGGGCCTGGTCCTTGTGCGACGAGTCCCGTCCGCCGTCTGCTCGCGTCACTACGGGGTTCGTGACATCGAGGCAACACCGCGGTCCACGTCAGGGGGCTGGGCGGACGACTCTCGCGATGTTTCACGTGGAACATACCGCCATCACGCGCACCAATGGGGTGGGAGACGTCCGCGGAACGACCGATTCCAGCGCGCTCCGAAACGCGTCCTGAGCGACTCCGCCACGCGGCCGTGCCGCTTGCGATCGCCGAGCCCGCAGGTCATATCGACGCAGACCGCGCAGCTGCCGCTGACTTTCCGCACTGTGCCCGGGCCATGAGCGCCGCGTGGGCGGCGGGAGGCTGTCGCCCCGTCCGCAGCCGCCCCGAGGCGACGCTGGCCTGTGCACCCCTGCAGGTCGTGCACCGATGCACGTTCCACGTGAAACAGCGCAGGGGCAGCGCGAAGCGCATTCGATTCCGGTTGCTGGCGCCCAACCAGCGCCAGCGGAGCGCCCGCTCCAGGTGCCCCTGTCCGAACGCGCTCTGGCGTGCCGCCGACCCATAGCACTCCGGTCGCGTGTCCGCACCGCGCGACGATCCCGTAGCACGGCTTCCGGCGCGATGGACGAGCATCGCTGCACCGAGTGCCGCATGCCTTGGGACGCGCCCTCAGCTGTACGAGGCTCATGGATGCAGGATCCAGCCGTCGCGCTCAGCGACAGCGCGTCGACGTGCGGTGTTCCACGTGGAACACTCCGCAACGAGCTGAGCGGTCGGCAGCCGACGGACGACCTGACGCCCAGGGCGGCGCATCACTGCCGCGAGCCCGGGCTGCAGCGGCGCGGCGGCGACACGGCCGGCGGCAACAGCACCAGAGCCTCGCGATGCCGCCGCGGGATCGGATCAGGGATCGACGACGGCTCGGACCACGCGAGTGACGTCGAGGCCGTGGGCGCCGCCCAGCTCGAGCACCTCGACGTCGTGCAGGCGATGCTTGCGGATCACCTTCTGCGCTGCCGCGATCTCCTCATCGGCACGTGCCCCCTTGAGCAGCAGGAGCTCGCCCCCGCTGCGGGCGAGGGGAGCGGTCAGAGGGATCAGCGTGCGCAGTGCCGACACGGCGCGCGCGGTCACCTGATCGAGGGGGAGCACGTCGCCTGAGCCGGGCACATCCTCGGCGCGCGCCCGGACGACACGTACGTTCGAGAGCTCCAGGCGCTCCGCCTCAGCGCGCAGCCAATCCGTGCGACGCTCCATCGGCTCGATCAGCGTCAGCTCGACGTCGGGACGGGCGATCGCGAGCACGAGACCCGGCAGACCGGCGCCGGACCCGACGTCGCCCACGCGACCCCGGAGCAGCGGCGCGAGCAACGCAGAGTTGAGGATGTGTCGACTCCAAAGCTGCGGCAGCTCGCGCGGTCCGATCAGCCCGAGCGTCTCGCCTCGCGCGGCGAGCGAAGCGGCGAACGAGCGAGCGACATCGATCCGGTCGCCGAAGAGGGCGACCGCAGCGGCCGGCTCGGGCTCCAGCACCGGGGGAGTGGCGTCGGTCATCGGCTCACGCGGGCACGATCACGATGTGCCGCTGCGGCCCCTCGCCCTCGGACTCGCTCTCGAGCCCGTGCTCGCGCACCAGGTCGTGCACGAGCTTGCGCTCATACGACGACATCGGCTCGAGCGCCACCCGGCTCGCGCCGGCGGCGATCTCGGCGGCCGCCGTGTCGACGACCCGCTGGAGCTGCTGGGCGCGCGCGTCCCGCGACCCCGCGACGTCGAGCACCAGGCGCGAGAACTCGCCGGTGCGCTGCTGCACGACGAGCCGCGTCAAGTCCTGGAGCGCGGCCACGACCTCGGGCTCCGCGAGCCGGCCGAAGTCGTCGCCGGCCTCGCCGACGATGATCTTCGTGCGCTGCTCGGTCTGCTCGATCTCGAGGTCCCCGTCGAGGTCCGCGATGTCGAGCAGCCCCTCGATGTAGTCCGCGGCGATCTCGCCCTCGTCGATGGCCTCGTCCGGTCCGGCCGCGCTGCGCTGCTCGGTCATGAGCCACCCTCTCGCTTCGACTTGGGCTTCTTGCCCCGCGGCTGCTGCCGCTGCGTGCGGAGCTCGATCTCCGCCTCCGTCTCGGCCTCCGCCGCGTCGACGGGAGGCAGGCCCATCCGCTGGCGCTTGCGCGCCATGCGCGCCTCGCGCGCGAGCGCGGCCTCGGAGCCCGGCGTCGGGAGCTTGTTGATGATGATGAGCTGCTGCACGAGCGTGTAGATGTTCGAGACGAGCCAGTAGAACATCGTGCCGAGCGGGAAGAGCCAGGCCGACACGAGCAGGAAGACCGGGATGATGTACAGCAGGATCCGCTGCTGCTTGTACATCGGGGACTCCTTCATCGCAGGAGTCTGGTTCTTCGTCATGATCTGCAGCTGCGTGTAGAACTGCGTCGCGGTCATGATGAGCGTCAGGATGATCGCGACGGCGATCACCGGGCCGTCGCCCTGCTCGAAGCCGGCCGCCATCGTCATGTGCAGCGGCACGACGCCGAAGAGCGTCGACTCGCTGAAGAGCGTCGCGAGCTCCTTCGTGAGGAGACCGACGCCCGGCTTCTGGTTGTTGGCGTCGGTGAGCACCTGCACGAGGCCGAGGAAGATCGGCATCTGGATGAGCAGGGGGAGGCACGACGCGAACGGGTTCGTCCCCGCCTTGCGGTAGGCCTCCATGGTCTCGCGCTGCATCGCCTCGCGCGAGAACTGGTCCTTCTTGCCCTTGTACTTCTTCTGGATGCGCTGGATCTCGGGCTGGATCTCGAGCGACTTCCGCGACGACACGATCTGGCGCACCGTCAGCGGGATCATGGCGCTCCGGATGACGAGCACGAGGCCGACGATCGAGAGCACCCAGGTGAGGCCCGAGCCCGGGTCGCCGCCGAGCGACGTCACAATCCAGTGGAATCCGACCAGGATCGCCTCGATGACCCACTTGATGGGCCACATCAGCAGGGCGAAGATGTCCAAGCTGTCACTGCTCCTTGTGAGCGAGGACGAACCCCGCTCGAGTCGTTGCGAGCCGCGACCGCGGCTCAGGGATGTCGTCCACTCCGCCGGCAGCCCAGGGATGGCAGCGGAGGATGCGCCTCGCGCCCAACCAGATGCCGCGGACCACCCCGTGCTGCTGGATGGCCTGCAGCGTGTAGGCCGAGCAGCTGGGGTAGTACCGGCACACGTCGCCGTAGAGCGGTGAGATCACCGCTCGGTAGGCGACGAGGATCGCGACGCAGACGTTGCGGGGCAGCAGCCCCAGCCCCGAGAGGCCCTGGCTCATGACCGTCGCTCCAGCAGCGGCGCGATGCCGGCCCTCAGTGTAGCGAAGTCGGCATCGGCGGCCGCGGGCAGGGCCCTGATCACGATGTCGGCCGGCTCGATCCGGTCGAGCTCCGCCCGCACGATCTCGCTCAGCCGCCGCTTCACGCGGTTGCGGACCACGGCGTTCCCCACCTGCTTGGACACGATGAACCCGAAGCGGGCGACTGCCGCTTCGGGTCTCGCACGGTGCACCACCGCTAGGGGTCCGCCCGCGCGGCGCCCGGTGCGAACGATGCGACGGAAGTCGTCGCCGCGCACGATCCGGTTCGCCTTCGCGAGCACCTCGGGCTGACTACGCCGAGAGCTCGGTGCGGCCCTTGCGGCGGCGCGCCGCGAGGATGGCGCGGCCGGCGCGGGTGCGCATCCGGAGGCGGAAGCCGTGCTTCTTGGCGCGGCGGCGGTTGTTCGGCTGGAACGTGCGCTTGCTCATGGTGAATCTCCTGTGGTCCGGCGCGAGCGCGCCGCAAGATCGAGGTGGCCGAGCTGCCAGGCTCGACGATGCGCCGCAGACGGGTGCGGCAACCTGACAACCATACGCGAGAGTCCCGGCCCGGTCAACGACGCGGGGTCGAAGTCACCGCCACGCCGCCGTCGTGCAGCAGGCACTTGCACGGGATGCGCTATGCGTGCAGACTCGTGTGATCCGCGCCGCGGCAGGTGCCCGGGGAGCACCGCAGCGAGCGGACGCCTCGTGGACAACACCTGTGGATAATGGTGTGGAAACACTTGCCCGCACGACCGCACCGCAGAGGAACCGCATACCGATGGCCCCGGACGACCGCACCGGACAGCTCTGGTCCTCCGTCCTGGCGACCCTCGCGGGAGATCCGCGGATTCCCCCGTCGCTGCGCGGATTCCTGGACCTCGTCGAGCCGCAGGGCGTCCTCGGCGGCGTGCTCTACCTCGAGGTCCCGAACGACCTGACGCGCGACATGCTCGAGCAGCGACTCCGGGTGCCCATCGTGGAGAGCCTTGTGGAGAACGCTGTGGACATCACGTCGTTCAAGATCGTGGTCAACCCGCAGCTCGACGACGAGGAGCCCCTCCCCGATGTCGTCGACGACCCCGCGGCGGATCCCGTGGTGGCACCCGTGCAGAGCTACGAGCGGGAGCCGACGGACGCGCCGGCGCGGCGCGTCGACTCGCGGCTGAACCCGAAGTACACGTTCGACAACTTCGTCATCGGCGGCTCGAACCGCTTCGCGCACGCCGCCGCGCTCGCCGTCGCCGAGACTCCCGCGAAGGCGTACAACCCGCTCTTCATCTACGGCGACTCGGGTCTCGGCAAGACGCACCTCCTGCACGCGATCGGGCACTACGCCGAGGGGATGTACCCGGGGATCCGGGTGCGGTACGTCTCGAGCGAGGAGTTCACGAACGACTTCATCAACTCGATCGCGAACAACCTCAACCAGTCCTTCCAGCAGCGCTACCGCGAGGTCGACGTGCTGCTCATCGACGACATCCAGTTCCTGAAGGGCAAGGAGTCGACGCAGGAGGCGTTCTTCCACACCTTCAACACGCTCCACGACCACAACAAGCAGGTCGTGGTGACCTCGGATGTCGCCCCGAAGCACCTGCAGGGCTTCGAGGAGCGCATGGTGAGCCGCTTCGAGTGGGGCCTGATCACCGATGTGACGGTGCCCGACGTCGAGACCCGCATCGCGATCCTCCGCAAGAAGGCCGAGGCCGAGCGCATCCAGATCCCGGCCGAGGTGCTGTCGGTCATCGCCGACAAGGTGCAGTCGAACATCCGCGAGCTCGAGGGCACGCTCATCCGCGTCACGGCGTTCGCGAGCCTCAACCGGCTGCCGGTCACCATGGAGCTCGCGCAGACGGTGCTCAAGGACCTCTTCACCTTCGACGAGGAGGCGGTGGTCTCGCCGAGCGACATCATCAGCCACACCGCCGCGTACTTCCGGCTGAGCGTCGACGACCTGCACGGCTCGTCGCGCTCGCAGACGATCGCCCTCGCGCGGCAGATCGCGATGTACCTGTGCCGCGAGATGACGAGCATGTCGCTGCCGAAGATCGGTCAGCTGTTCGGCAACCGAGACCACACCACGGTGATGTACGCGAACAAGAAGATCGAGAAGCTCATGCAGGAGCGGCGCTCGGTCTACACGCAGGTCACCGAGCTCACCTCCCGCATCAGGCAGCGCGCTGGAGCTTAGAGCGGAGACCCTTTCGGGTCTCCGCCGCGACGCCAGCGCCGACGCCCGTCTCGGGCGTCGGTCACCGTTGCGTCCATCTCAGCACGCCCGTCTCGGGCGTCGGTCACCGTTGCGTCTATCTCAGCACGCCCGTCTCGGGCGTCGGTCACCGTTGCCTCGATCACAGCACGCCCGTCGCGAGCATCGAGAACCGCTGCACGACTGCGCGCCACCGCCTCGACCCGCCCGGGCCCCAGCCGTCTCCCCGCACACCACCAGCCCGCTCGCCGCCCCGGTCGCAGCAGCCGCAGCACCATGGCCATGCGAGCGCTCAACTACCACACCGAACTCTCAACGCGCACTTCATGTGATTCGACTGTGGAGAGCGACGGCGAGCCTGTGGACAACCCCGCGGAGCGCTGTGGACGTCGAGCCGAGGCACCTCCGCGGGTCTCCACGACCGGTGGATGGGCGTCAACAGCGCGTCAACATCTTCCACCGTTGTAGTTCCCAGGATCCGAGCGCCGAGCAGGCGTGTCATCCACAGCTTGCACAGCGGTTATGAATGACAAGGATCCTGAAGAGGAAGCTCGAGCTCGTCGCCAACCATGACCGGCCGGCGGCGCCGGTCGCGGTGCGGAGGCGATCCGACGGGGCTGTGCCAGAATCGACAGCGCCGTGCCGGTCGCGGTGCGGCTCACCGCCCGCGCCAGCTGCGCAGCACCATGCCCCACGAAGGAGGACGCCCGGTGAAGTTCGTCATCAATCGCGATGTCTTCAGCGATGCCGTGTCGTTCGCCGTCAAGCTGCTGCCGCAGCGGCCGACGATGCCCATCCTGAGCGGCGTGCGCATCGAGTCGACTGCCGATGGCGTCATCCTCTCGTCGTTCGACTTCGAGTCGTCGGCGCGCACCTCGGTCGCGGCGGACGTCGAGAGCGAGGGCGTCGTGCTGGTCTCGGGCCGGCTGCTGAGCGACATCGCGGCGAAGCTGCCCCAGCGGGAGGTGCGCGTCGAGGACGACGGCACGAAGGTGCTCGTGCGGTGCGGCAACGCCCAGTTCTCGCTCGCGAAGATGCCGCTCGAGGAGTACCCGACGGTGCCGACCGTCGAGGGCCGCACGGGCGTCGTCGAGGGCAAGGCGTTCGCCGAGGCGATCTCGCAGGTCGCGATCTCCGCCTCCCGCGAGGACGTCACGCCCGTGATCACCGGCGTGCAGCTCGAGGCGAGCGACCACACGCTCACGCTCATCGCGACCGACCGCTACCGCGTCTCGGTGCGCAGCATCCCGTGGGACGCCGGCGCGGTGACCGAACCGCTCACGTCGCTCGTCCCCGCCCGCACCCTCACCGAGGTCGGCCGCACGTTCGGCAGCGCCGAGCGCATCGAGATCACGATGAGCGAGGCGGGGGAGCGGCAGCAGATCGCCTTCTCCACGAGCGAGCGCACCGTCACGAGCCTCCTGATCAAGGGCAACTACCCGCCGGTGCGCCGCCTCTTCCCCGAGCAGGTCGACCACCACGCTGTGCTCAACACCGCCGAGCTCGTCGACGCGACCCGTCGCGTGCAGCTCGTGCTCGACGCCGAGGCCGCGATCCGCTACACGTTCAGCGCGGGCCAGGTGCAGCTCGAGGCGATAGGCTCCGAGCAGGCGCAGGCGTCGGAGACGATCGACGCCGTCCTCGAGGGCGACGACATCGTGCTGTCGATCAAGCCGCAGCTGCTCATCGACGGCGTGCAGGCGACGCACTCCGAGTTCGTGCGGGTCTCGTTCACGCACTCCGAGAACACGAACAAGCCCGGGCCCATGCTCATCCGCGGCCAGACCTCGCGCGACGACGCGGAGGCGACCGACTTCAAGTACCTGCTGCAGCCGAATCTGCTGCTGCGCTGACCGACCGGCTCGACGAGGGAGCACCATGACGCACATCGGCCTCATCGGGCTCGGCAGGATGGGCGGCAACATGCGCACCCGCCTGCGGCGAGCGGGCATCGAGGTGACGGGCTTCGACCAGAATCCCGAGGTCTCCGACGTCGAGAGCGTCGACGCCCTCATCGCCGCGCTCCCCGCGCCGCGCATCGTGTGGGTCATGGTGCCCGCGGGCGCCATCACGGATGCGGTGGTCACCGACCTGAGCGAGCGGCTCGGCGAGGGCGACCTCGTGATCGACGGCGGCAACACGCGCTTCACCGAGGACGAGCGGCACGCGGCGCTCCTGGCGGAGCGCGGCATCCGCTTCCTCGATGTCGGCGTCTCGGGCGGCATCTGGGGGCTCGAGAACGGCTACGGCCTCATGGTCGGCGGCGACGCGGCCGACGTCGCGGAGCTCATGCCGGTCTTCGACGCGCTGCGCCCGGAGGGACCGCGCGAGGAAGGGTTCGTGCACGCGGGCCCGACGGGCGCGGGCCACTACGTGAAGATGGTGCACAACGGCATCGAGTACGGGCTGATGCAGGCCTACGCCGAGGGCTTCGAGCTGCTCGAGCGCAAGGACCTCGTGCACGACGTCGCCGGCAGCTTCAAGGCGTGGCAGCGCGGCACCGTCGTGCGCTCATGGCTGCTCGACCTCATGGTGCGCGCGCTCGACGAGGACGACGACCTCTCCGAGATCGAGGGCTACGTCGACGACTCCGGCGAGGGGCGCTGGACGGTCGAGGAGGCGATCGCCAACGCGGTGCCGATGCCCGCGATCTCGGCGTCGCTCTTCGCGCGCTTCGAGTCGCGCCAGGAGGACAGCCCCGCGATGAAGGCCGTCGCCGCGCTCCGGAACCAGTTCGGCGGCCACGCGACCAAGAAGGCCTAGGTGCGCGTCAGTCGGCTCGCGCTGACCGACTTCCGCAACTACCGTGCCGCGGACGTCGAGCTCGCGCCCGGGGCCAACTTGCTCGTCGGCCGCAACGGCCAGGGCAAGACCAACATGGTCGAGTCGCTCGTGTGGATCGCGACCGGATCGAGCCACAGGGTGCCGAGCGACTTCGCGCTCATCCGCGCCGGCGAGGAGCGCGCGATCGTGCGCTGCACCGTCACGAACGACGAGCGCTCCTTCCAGCTCGACGTCGAGCTCAACGCCCGCGGCGCGAACCGCGCCCAGGCGAACGGCCAGACCGTGCGCATCCGCGACCTGCCGCGCTACCTGCAGGCGGTGCTGTTCAGCCCCGAGGACCTGCAGCTCGTGCGCGGCGACCCGGCCGGTCGCCGGCGGTTCCTCGACGAGCTCGCCGTCATGCGCGCGCCGCGGCTCGCGGGAGTCCACAGCGATCTCGACCGGGTGCTGAAGCAGCGGAACTCGCTGCTCAAGAGCGCGCGCGCGGCGCGCCTGCGCCCCGACGACCTCACGACGCTCGAGGTCTGGGACGGCCGGCTCGTCGAGCTCGGGCTCGAAGTGCTGCGCACGCGGCGGGCCCTCGTCGCCGAGCTCTCGCCGCACGTCGACGCCGCGTACCGGCTCGTCGCGGGCGACGAGCACGCCGCGCGAATCGCGCTCTCGACCAATGTGCCCGACGACGCCGCGGCGTTCCACGCGCTGCTCGCGGAGCGCCGCCGCGACGAGCTCGACCGGGGCGTGAGCCTCGTGGGGCCGCATCGTGACGACCTCGAGCTGCAGCTCAACGACCTCCTCGCGCGGCACTACGCGAGCCACGGCGAGTCGTGGTCGTTCGCGCTCGCGCTGCGGCTCGGCTCGGCCGAGCTGCTGCGCGACGGATCGGGCGGCGATCCCGTGATGATCCTCGACGACGTGTTCGCCGAGCTCGACGCCGGCCGCCGCGAGCGGCTCGCGGAGGCGGCGGGCGGGTTCGAGCAGGTGCTCATCACCGCGGCGGTGGAGGAGGATGTCCCCGCCGCGCTGCGGCACCACCGCATCCGCATCGACCGCGGGGAGGTGATCACGGATGCGTGAGCTCGCCGAGACGGAGCCCGAGCGGGTCTGGATGCGGCTGAAGGCCAAGTTCGGGGATCCCGACAGGGTCACGCGCGACGGTCGCCGGCGCTCGCGCCGCGACCCCGAGGCCTCGGTGCCGTTCGGCAAGGGCCGCGACCCGCGCGCGCTCGGCGACGTGCTCGGCGGCTTCGCCGAGGACCGCGGCTGGACGACGACGCTCGCGCGCGCCGAGGTCATGACGCACTGGCCCGAGCTCGTCGGCGCGGAGAACGCGGAGCGGACCGAGCCGATCGCGTTCGAGGACGGCGTGCTCACGGTCCGCTGCGCATCCACCGCCTGGACCCAGCAGATGCGGATCCTGCGCGCCGAGACGACCACGCGCATCCTGGCCCGCTTCCCCGAGTGCGGGCTCGAGTCGGTGCGCTTCATCGGCCCTGACCTGCCGAGCTTCCAGCGCGGGCGCCGGTCGGTGCCCGGGCGGGGGGTGCGCGACACGTACGGCTGAGCGCTCGTCGGGTTCTGGCGCGCGGCGGCTACGCTGTCTGATACCGAGGTCTCGAGGAGGAGCCATGCCACGCCCATCGCGCACGCACGACGCGGTCGACTCGCTGCTGGACGCCATCATCGAGGGCCGTCTCACGGCCGGAGAGCAGCTGCCGCCTGAGGGCCAGCTCGCGGCTGAGCTCGGCATCTCGCGCCTCACGATGCGCGAGGCGGTGCGGCTCCTCCAGGCGCAGGGCGTCATCGTGCAGGTGCCCGGCAGCCGGCACCTCATCGCCCCGGTCTCGGAGTGGACGGGCATGGATGCGGTGGTGCGGCACGCGAGGAGCGCCGGCCAGCGCCGGCGGTCGTCGCTCGAGCTGCTCGAGGTGCGCATGATGATCGAGACGGGCGCGGCGCAGCTCGCCGCCGAGCGGCGCAGCGACGAGCACCTCGCAGCGATGGCGGAGGCGCTCGGCGCGATGCGGGCGCACCACGAGCGGGCCGACGTCGACGCGTTCGTGTGCGCCGACCTCGAGTTCCACGACATCGTGATGCGCGCCGCCGACAACCGCATCCTGGTCGCGGCGCTGCGACCGCTCACGTCGATGCTCGCGGACACGCGCGGCGAGACGAGCGCGGTCGCCGAGATCCGGGAGCACGCGATCGCGGAGCACGCGGCGGTGCTCGAGGCGATCCGCTCCGGGGTCCCCGAGGCTGCGCGCGACGCGATGGCGAGCCACATGCGGCAGACGCGCGACGACCTCGTGACGCTCGTCGGGCCCTGACGCGCCTCGCTCGTCGGCGGCCATTCGCGCTCGGGCGCCGCGGGCGCAACCGGCTCACGGGTTGACAGACGCCGTTTGCGTATCGCAAGATATCTGACATCAGATCGCGCGTCGCCTGCGCCGATCCCCCGCGGACAAGGGAGTTCTCGTGCACCTCGACGGCCTGCTGGCAGCCTTGCCGGCTCCGCTCGACATCCCGGCGGCCGCCGTCGCCGACGCGCGCAGCGCCGACCTCGTGCTCGTCGTCCTCGACGACGACCCGACCGGCACGCAGTCGGTCGCCGACCTGCCCGTCCTCACCGCCTGGGGCCCCGCCGACCTCGACTGGGCGCTCGCGCAGGGCGCGGCGGCGGTCTACGTGCTCACCAACTCGCGCTCCCTGAGCGAGCGCGACGCGGCCGAGCGCAACCGGGAGGTGGTCGAGGCGTCCCTCGCCGCGGCCGAGCGCGCCGGGCGGCGCGTAGCCTTCGTGAGCCGCGGCGACTCGACGCTGCGGGGGCACTTCCCGCTCGAGACCGACGTGCTGCGCGAGGCGATAGCCGCGCACGGGGACGCTCCGCAGCTCACGCTCGTGATCCCCGCGTTCCCCGATGCGGGCCGCATCACCGTCGACTCCGTGCACTACTGGGTCGTCGACGGCGAGGCGACCCCGGTCGGCGAGACGGCCTTCGCCGCCGACGCCACCTTCGGCTACCGCTCCTCCGACCTGCGCGACTGGGTCGCCGAGAAGAGCGGCGGCCGCGTCGCTCCCGCCGACGTCGCCGCGCTCACGATCGACGCCATCCGCTCGGGCACGGATGCGGTCGTCGAGTTCCTGCGCGCGCTGCCGACCGGCACCACGGTCGTCGTCGACGCCGTCGACGAGCACGACATGCGGCAGGTCGCGCTCGCCCTCCACGCGCTCGACCGCGAGGGCATCGGCGCGCTGCTGCGCGTCGGACCGCCGTACGTGCGCGCCCACATCGGCCAGGAGATCGCCGCTCCCCTCACCGCCGACGCCATCGACGTCGCCCACGAGCGCGGCGGTCTCGTCGTGGTCGGCAGCCATGTGCCGCTCACGACCGCGCAGCTCGAGGCGCTCCGCGCCGACCGGCCCGGCACCGCGACGATCGAGCTCGACGTGCGCTCGCTCATCGACGAGCGCCGCGACGCGCACCTCGCGGCGCAGGCGGATGCGGTCGCGCGCGCGATCGGGTCCGGCACGGTCATCGTCCACACGAGCCGCGAGCTCGTCACCGGGCGCGACGGCGAGGAGAGCCTCGAGATCGCCCGCCGCGTCTCGGCAGGGCTCGTCGAGCTCGTGGCTCGCGTGCTCGAGCTCGCTCCGCCGCGCTTCGTGATCGCGAAGGGCGGCATCACCTCGAGCGACGTCGCGTCCGAGGCCCTGCGGATCCGCCGCGCGCGGGTCGTCGGCCCGATGCTGCCGGGGATCGTCTCCCTCTGGCAGCCGCAGGACGGGCCGGCCGAGGGCATCCCGTACATCGTCTTCGCGGGCAACGTCGGCGCGACCGATTCGCTCGCGGCGGTCGTGCGCACGCTCGCGGGCTGACCCGCCGCCGGGAGCGGCGGTCGATCCGCTCCCAGTCCTGACCCTCACACAGATAGGAACAGCCATGACCAGCACCGTCGCAGTCATCGGCCTCGGCGCCATGGGACTGCCCATGGCGACGCGGCTCGCTGCGCGCTTCGACGTCCGCGGATTCGACATCGCGGCCGATCGGGTCGCACTCGCCGAGGAGCAGGGGGTGGCGCCCGCCGCCTCCGCCGCCGACGCCGTCACCGGCGCCGACGCGGTGCTCGTGGCCGTGCGCACGGGCGAGCAGCTGCGCGAGCTGCTGTTCGGCGACACGGGCCTCGCCGAGCACCTCGCCGACGGCGCCGTCGTCATCCTCACGAGCACCGTCGGCACCGACGGCATCGCCGAGATCGCCGAGCGGCTCGCCGCCTCGGGCGCCCACCTCGTCGACGCGCCGCTCTCGGGCGGCCCCGTGCGCGCGGGCGAGGGCGACCTGCTCATCGTCGTCGGCGCCGAGCCCGCCGCGCTCGAGACCGCCCGGCCCGTGCTCGAGCAGCTCGCGTCGACGCTGTCGATCGTGGGCGAGCGGCCCGGCGACGGCCAGGCGCTCAAGACGGTGAACCAGCTGCTGTGCGGCGTGCACATCGCCGCCGCGGCGGAGGCGCTCGCGCTCGCGGACGCGCTCGGCCTCGACCGGGAGCGCACGCTCGAGGCGCTCACGGCCGGCGCCGCGAACTCCTTCATGCTCGGCAACCGCGGCCCGCGCGCGCTGCAGGCCTACGACGAGGAGGGCGCCGAGGTGCTCAGCCGCCTCGACATCTTCGTGAAGGACCTCGGCATCGTCGGCGCCGCCGCGCGCGCCCACCACCTCGCCGCGCCCGTCGCCGCCGCCGCCGAGCAGCTGTTCCTCCTCGGCGAGGCGCAGGGGCTCGGCGCGCTCGACGACTCCGCGGTCATCCGCGTCGTCGCCCCGACGCTGCGAGGGGAGGCCCGCTGATGGAGCACCCCCTCGGCGTCCTGATCGCCATCGGCCTCGCGGGCATCGGCCTGCTGCTGCTGCTCATCATCAAGTTCAAGGTGCAGGCGTTCTACGCGCTGCTGCTCACCTCGATCGTCGTCGGCATCGCCGCGGGCCTGCCGCTCACCACGATCCCCGCGACCGACGACTCGCCCGAGCAGCTCGGCGTCATCCAGGCCATCATCGCGGGCGTCGGGGGCACGCTCGGCTCGGTCGCCGTGCTCGTCGCCCTCGGCTCGATGCTCGGCAAGATCATCGAGATCTCCGGCGGCGCCGAGTCGCTCGCGGGCAGGTTCACGAGCTGGCTCGGCCCGAAGCGGGTGGGCGTCGCGCTCACCGCGGCTGCGGCGATCCTCGCGATCCCCGTCTTCTTCGACGCGGGCTTCATCATCCTGATCCCGATCGTCTACGCGTTCTCGAAGGCGGCGGGGCTCAGCCCGCTGAAGTTCGGCCTGCCGATCGCGGGCATCATGCTCGCGGTGCACGTCGCGGTGCCCCCGCACCCGGGCATCGTCGGCGGCGCGACGATCCTCGGCGCCGACATCGGCTGGGTCACGATCTTCTCGCTCCTCGTCTCGATCCCGCTCGCCGTCGCCTCCTACTTCGTGGCGAAGTGGATGAACCGGCGCGAGTACGCGATGCTGCCCGCGACGAAGTCGATGTTCGACGCGTTCGGCACCGAGAGCGACACCGTCGGCGGCGGCAGCCGCCTCGGCGACGGGGAGCGCGCGCCGAGCGCGTGGACGATCCTCGGCATCATCATCCTGCCGCTCGCGCTCATCATGGTCGGCACGACGATCGCGCCGACGCTCGAGAAGGGCTCGTTCTGGCACGGCCTGCTGTCGATGATCGGCCAGCCGATCTTCGCGCTCATGGTCGCGATCGGCGTCGCGATGATCGCGCTGGGCCTGCGCCGCGGCTGGTCGGCGAGCCACCTCGGCGACGTGATGGAGTCCGCGCTGCCCGCGGCGGCGGTCATCATCCTCGTCACCGGAGCGGGCGGCGCCTTCGGCCGCATCCTGACCGAGACGGGCATCGGCGGCGCGGTCGCCGACGTCATGGCGGCCTCGGGCATGCCGGTGCTGCTGCTCGGCTTCCTCATCTCCCTCATCATGCGCGCGGCGCAGGGCTCGGCGACCGTGGCGATCACGACCGCCGCCGGCCTCCTGATCCCGGCGGTCGCGAGCCTCGGCCTCGACCCGATCCACCTCGCGCTGTTCGCGGTCGCCGTCGGTTACGGCGCGCTCGGCCTCAGCCACGTGAACGACTCCGGCTTCTGGATCGTGACGCGCTACCTCGGGCTGTCGGTCAAGGACGGCCTGCGCACGTGGACGGTGCTCACGACCATCCTCGGCGTGCTGGGCTTCGCCCTCACATCGCTGCTCTGGGTGCTCATCCCGATGGGCTGAGCAGGCACGGCGGATGCGCCGCGGCGGCTCGGGATCGCGAGGTCCCGGGCCGCTGCCGCTTCCGGGGGAGGGGGCGACCCCGTCGCTCGGTCGGCCCAGGAAGCCCCGCTGGAGCACCCAGGGCCGCAGAACGTCGTTTCGGCGGGCTGTTCTCTCCCCGTGGAGCCGGATCGCTCCCCAGAGGCGCGCGCTGCGAGGCCCGGGGGACGGATCCCGGCTAGACTGGGACGGTTGCGCCGCCACGATGCTGGCCGCGCGGAAGGCGGACCGGGAGAAGCATGGCGAACGAGCACGAGACGCAGCCCGACGACCAGGCGGCGACGCAGCCGGAGCTCACGAGGGAGCAGCGCGAGCAGGGCGACTACGGCGCCGACCAGATCCAGATCCTCGAGGGTCTCGAGGCGGTGCGCAAGCGCCCGGGCATGTACATCGGCTCGACGGGCCCCCGCGGCCTCCACCACCTCGTGTACGAGATCGTCGACAACGCGGTCGACGAGGCGCTCGCCGGCCACTGCGACAGCATCGACGTGACGATCCTCCCGGACGGCGGCGTGCGCGTCGCCGACAACGGCCGCGGCATCCCCGTCGACCCGCACTCCTCCGACCCCTCGAAGTCCACCGTCGAGGTCGTGCTCACCGTGCTGCACGCCGGCGGCAAGTTCGGCGGCGGCGGCTACGCGGTCTCCGGCGGCCTGCACGGCGTGGGCTCCTCGGTCGTGAACGCGCTCTCGTCGCGGCTCGAGGTCGAGATCAGGCGACAGGGGCACGTGCACCGCCAGTCGTTCACGGTCGGCGAGCCCGACGGGCCGCTCGAGACGGGCGAGGCGACCGACGAGACGGGCACGACCGTGACGTTCTGGCCGAGCGCCGAGATCTTCGAGACGGTCGAGTTCGACTACGAGACGCTCGCGAAGCGCTTCCAGCAGATGGCCTTCCTCAACAAGGGGCTCCGCATCGCGATCGAGGACCTCCGGCCGGAGTCGCTCGTGGAGCCCGACGCCGACGACGAGGACGCCCAGCCGCGCCAGCGCTCCGACGAGTTCCTCTACGAACAGGGGCTCAAGGACTACGTCGCCCACCTCAACGACTCGAAGCGCGCCGAGGCGGTGCACCCCGAGATCATCGACTTCGAGTCCGAGGACTCCGAGCGGCGCATCTCGGTCGAGATCGCGATGCAGTGGACGACCTCCTACCAGGAGGCGGTCTACACCTACGCGAACACGATCAACACCCACGAGGGCGGCACGCACGAGGAGGGCTTCCGCGCGGCGCTCACGACGCTCGTCAACAAGTACGCGCGGCAGGCGAACCTCCTGAAGGAGAAGGACGACAACCTCTCGGGCGAGGACGTCCGCGAGGGCCTCACGGCGATCGTCTCGGTCAAGCTCGGCGAGCCGCAGTTCGAGGGGCAGACGAAGACGAAGCTCGGCAACACGGAGGCGAAGTCGTTCGTGCAGCGCGTCACGGGCGAGGAGCTCGGGCACTGGTTCGAGTCGAACCCCGCGATGGCGAAGGAGATCGTGCGCAAGGCGATCGGCGCCGCGACCGCCCGCATCGCGGCCCGCAAGGCGCGCGAGCAGACACGGCGCAAGGGCCTGCTCGAGTCGAGCGGCATGCCGGGCAAGCTCAAGGACTGCCAGTCGAAGGACCCGGCGATCTCCGAGATCTTCCTCGTCGAGGGCAACTCGGCCGGCGGTTCGGCGGTGCAGGGGCGGAACCCCTACACGCAGGCGATCCTGCCGCTGCGCGGCAAGGTGCTGAACGTCGAGAAGGCGCGGCTCGACCGCGCGCTCGGCAACGCCGAGATCCAGTCGATGATCACCGCCTTCGGCGCGGGCCTCGGCGAGGACTTCGACCCGTCGAAGGCCAGGTACCACAAGATCGTGCTCATGGCCGATGCCGACGTCGACGGCCAGCACATCACGACGCTGCTGCTCACGCTCCTGTTCCGCTACATGCGGCCGCTCATCGACATGGGCTACGTCTACCTCGCCGCGCCGCCGCTCTACAAGATCAAGTGGACGAACGCCGACCACGAGTACGCCTACAGCGACCGCGAGCGCGACGCCCTCATCGCCGACGGCCAGGCGAACGGCAAGCGCATGCCCAAGGAGAACGGCGTCCAGCGCTACAAGGGCCTCGGCGAGATGAACTACACCGAGCTGTGGGAGACCACGATGGACCCCGCGACCCGCACGCTGAAGCAGGTGACGCTCGACGACGCCGCGGTGGCCGACGCGATCTTCTCGACCCTCATGGGCGAGGACGTCGAGGCCCGCCGCTCCTTCATCCAGAAGAACGCCCGCGACGTGCGCTTCCTCGACATCTGAGGCTGAGAGACCATGACTGACGAGACCACCCCCGCGGAGCCCTTCGACCGCGACGCACCCAACCACGGCGCGATCGAGCAGGTCGACCTGCAGCTCGAGATGCAGCGCTCCTACCTCGACTACGCGATGAGCGTCATCGTCGGGCGCGCGCTGCCCGAGGTGCGCGACGGCCTCAAGCCCGTGCACCGCCGCGTGCTCTACGCGATGTACGACGGGGGCTACCGGCCCGACAAGGCGTTCTCGAAGTGCTCGCGCGTCGTCGGCGACGTGATGGGGCAGTTCCACCCGCACGGCGACTCCGCGATCTACGACACGCTCGTGCGCCTCGTGCAGCCGTGGAGCATGCGCTACCCGCTCGCGCTCGGGCAGGGCAACTTCGGCTCGGCGGGCGACGACGAGGCCGCCGCGCCCCGGTACACCGAGACGAAGATGTCGCAGCTCGCCATGGAGATGGTGCGCGACATCGACGAGGACACCGTCGACTTCCAGGACAACTACGACGGGCGCACGCAGGAGCCGACCGTGCTGCCGTCGCGCTTCCCGAACCTGCTCGTGAACGGCTCGGTCGGCATCGCCGTCGGCATGGCCACGAACATCCCGCCGCACAACCTGCGCGAGGTGGCCGACGGGGCGATCTGGCACCTCGAGCACCCGGATGCGTCGAAGGAGGAGCTGCAGGACGCGCTCATCGAGCGCATCAAGGGCCCGGACTTCCCGACCGGCGCGCAGATCCTCGGCACGCGCGGCATCCAGGAGGCCTACCGCACCGGCCGCGGCTCGATCACGATGCGCGCCGTCGTGACCGTCGAGGAGGTGCAGGGCCGCACCGCGCTCGTCATCACCGAGCTGCCGTACCAGGTGAACCCCGACCGGCTCGCGGTGCGCATCGCCGACCTCGTCAAGGACGGCAAGCTCCAGGGCATCGCCAACATCGAGGACCAGACCTCGGGCCGCACGGGCCAGCGGCTCGTCATCACGCTCAAGCGCGACGCGGTCGCGAAGGTCGTGCTCAACAACCTCTACAAGCAGACGCAGCTGCAGGAGAACTTCGGCGCGAACATGCTCGCGATCGTCGACGGCGTGCCGCGCACGCTCTCGATCGACGGCTTCGTCACGCACTGGGCCGACCACCAGGTCGAGGTCATCGTGCGCCGCACGCAGTTCCGCCTGGCGCGCGAGGAGGAGCGGATGCACATCCTCGAGGGCTACCTCAAGGCGCTCGACGCGCTCGACGAGGTCATCGCCCTCATCCGCCGCTCGCCCACCCCGGATGAGGCGCGCACGGGCCTCATGGAGCTCCTCTCCGTCGACGAGAAGCAGGCGAACGCGATCCTCGAGCTGCAGCTGCGCCGGCTCGCGGCACTCGAGCGCCAGAAGATCCACGACCAGGCCGAGGAGCTCGCGCGCCTCATCGCCGACTACAAGGCGATCCTCGCCGACCCGACGCGCCAGCGGCAGATCATCATCGACGAGCTCCGCGAGATCGTCGCGCGCCACGGCGACGACCGCCGCACCGAGATCATGCACGGCTACGGCGGCGACGTCTCGATCGAGGACCTCATCCCCGAGGAGCAGGTGGTCGTGAGCCTCACGACCGGCGGCTACATCAAGCGCACGCGCATCGACCAGTACCGCGCGCAGCACCGCGGCGGGAAGGGCGTGCGCGGCGCGCAGCTGCGCAGCGACGACGTCGTCGAGCACTTCAGCGTGACGTCGACGCACGACTGGCTGCTGTTCTTCACGAACCTCGGCCGCGTCTACCGCATGAAGGCGTACGAGATCGCCGAGGCGGGCCGCGACGCGAAGGGCCAGCACGTCGCGAACCTGCTCGCGTTCCAGCCGGACGAGCGCGTGCAGACGGTCCTGCGGCTGCGCAGGTACGACCAGGCCGACTACCTCGTGCTCGCGACCCAGCAGGGCCAGGTGAAGAAGACCCGGCTCGAGCTGTTCGACACGAACCGCACCGGCGGCATCATCGCGATCAACCTCGCCGAGGGCGACCGCCTCATCTCGGCGATGCTCGCCGACTCCGACGACGAGATCCTCGTGATCAGCAAGGGCGGCCGCGCCGCCCGCTTCGCCGCGACCGACGAGGCGCTGCGGCCGATGGGCCGGGCGACGGGCGGCGTGCGCGGCATCCGCCTCAAGGGCGACGACCAGGCGCTCGCCGCCATGGTGATCGGCGACGAGGGCTACGTGTTCGTCGTCACCGAGCAGGGCTTCGGCAAGAAGACCGCGGTCGCCGACTACCCCTCGAAGGGCCGCGGCACGCAGGGCGTGCTCACGTTCTCCTCGGGCGACCACGACCGCGGCGACCTCGTCGGCGCGACCATCGTCCACGACGGCGACGAGCTGCTGCTCATCCGCGCCTCCGGCAAGGTGATCCGGTCGAGCGTCGACGAGGTGCGCGCGACGGGCCGCACGACGATGGGCGTGCAGTTCGCCGAGCGCAGCGACACCGACCTCGTCATCTCGATCGCCCGCAACGTCGAGGAGGACGTGCAGGAGGCGGTCGAGGAGGCCGCCGCCGAGCCCGACACGAGCCCCGCCCAGGACGCGCAGACCGGCGTCGCGCAGGTCGCGATCGCGGAGGCGGAGGAGGCTATCGTGGACGGCACGGACGCCGATGCGCCCGACCCCGACGACGCATCCGCCCCTGAGGAGACCGACGCATGAGCATCGCCGAGAAGCTGCAGAGCAAGGCCCCCCGACGCAGCGGATCGAGCAAGCAGGTGCGGCTGCGCCTCGTGCACATCGACTTCTGGTCGGCGATGAAGGTCGCGGCGGTGCTCGGGCTCGTGCTCGGCATCATGCAGGTCGTCATCGCGTTCGTGCTCTGGACCCTGCTGCAGGTCGTCGGCCTGTTCGGGAAGATCGACGAGGTGATGCGCGACATCCTCGCCGACCCCGAGTTCGCGATCACCTCGGTGCTGTCGCTGCCGCAGGTGATGATGTTCACGCTGCTCGTGGCGGTGCTGAACTGCGTCGTGATCACGGTGCTCGGCGCGGTCGTCGCGGTGCTCTACAACCTGTCGGTGCGCATCACCGGCGGGCTGCAGGTCGGCTTCGCCAACCAGTAGTCGGGGACGGGTGCGAGGAGCACCCGCAGGCGTGGTAGCATCGATGCTTGTGCTCGGGGCTATAGCTCAGGCGGTTAGAGCGCTTCGCTGATAACGAAGAGGTCCCTGGTTCGAGTCCAGGTAGCCCCACCACGCACAACTCCCACCGCCCCTCCGAGGGCTCGGGGCCTTAGCTCAGTTGGTAGAGCGCCTGCTTTGCAAGCAGGATGTCGGGAGTTCGATTCTCCCAGGCTCCACCACAGCCCCGGCCGCCGCGTCGGGGCTCTCGTGTGCGCGGAGCGCTCTGCCGGATCCCAGGCGCGGTGGCTAGCGTCGCGCCATGGCATCCGATCCTCGCTCCGCGATCGTCGTCGGCTCCGACTCCGGCATCGGGAGGGCCACCGCGGTCGCCCTCGCCCGCGCAGGGCTCGACGTCGGCGTCACGTGGCACGCCGACCGGGACGGCGCCGAGCAGACCGCGGCCGAGGTGCGGGAGCACGGCCGGCGCGCCGAGGTCGCGCGGCTCGACACGACCGATCTCGAGGGCGCCCCCGGCGTGATCGACGACCTCGTCGGCCGGCTCGGGCGCCTCGACGTGCTCGTGCAGGCATCCGGCACCGGCTCGAGCACGCCGTTCCTCGAGACGCGTCTCGACGAGTGGCGGCACGTGCTCGCGACCGATCTCGACGGGGCGTTCGTGTGCCTGCAGGCCGCAGCTCGCCACATGGTGGACCAGGGCCGCGGCGGTCGGCTCATCGCCATCACGAGCGTGCACGAGCACCAGCCGCGCGTGGGCTCGAGCGCGTACGACGCCGCGAAGCACGGGCTCGGCGGGCTCGTGAAGACGATCGCGCTCGAGCTCGGCGAGCACGGCATCACGGCGAACAGCGTCGCCCCCGGCGAGATCGCCACGGCGATGACGGGGCAGGAGGACGAGGACCCGCGCGCCACCGACCGCCCCGGCGTGCCGCTCGGGCGGCCGGGCGACGCGCGCGAGGTGGCCGCCGTCATCGCGTTCCTCGCCTCGCCCGAGGCGGCCTACGTGACGGGCGCGTCGTGGGTCGTCGACGGCGGCATGCTGCAGATGGGGCCGCAGGCCGGCTCGCACCTCCGGACGGGGGAGTGGCGCCAGGGCTGACGCGCGCTCCGCCGCCCGCATCCGCCGGAGTGGGAGGATGGCAGCGATGGACGGGCGGCAGGACTGGCGGCGGCGCATCGCGCGCGCCATCCGCACCGACCCGGCGTCGCGGCCCATGACCGAGGCGCTCCTCACGATCGACGAGGTGCACGCCCGCAAGGTCATCGACCTCGCGATGCGCATCGCCGAGGCGCTCACGTCGGTCGGCGCATCCGCCAACGACGTCACGCTCGCCACGACCCGCGTCGCCGCCGCCCTCGGCATCCGGCCCGTGCACGTCGACGTGACGTACAACTCGATCGGCGTCTCCTACCACCGCAACCACGACGACCTGCCGATCACGCTCATCCGGGTCGTGCGCGCCCCCGTGCCGGACCACGCGAAGCTCCAGCGGCTGCAGGCGCTCGTCGCCGAGATCGAGGGCGGCCTCGAGCTCGAGCAGGCGCGCGCCCGCTTCCACGCGATCCGGCGCACCCCCTTCCTCTACCGCCCCACGTTCGTCGTGGCGGCGCAGGGGATGCTCGCCCTCGGCGTCACCGTGCTGTTCGGCGCGTCGTGGGTCGTCGGGCTCATCGCGTTCGTCGCCTCGTGCGCCGCGGCGGTCGCCCAGCGGGGCATGGCACGGCTGCGCGTGCCCTTCTTCTTCTCGCAGATCGTCGGCGCGCTCGTCGTGACCGCGGCGGCCGCGCTCACGGGTGCGCTCGCCGATCTCGGGGTGCCGCTGCTCGCCGACATCCGCCCATCGATCATCATCGCCGCCGGGATCGTCCTCATGCTCGCGGGGCTGTCGGTCGTGGGCGCCGCCCAGGACGCGATCGACGGCTTCGCGCTCACGGCGGGCGGGCGCATCCTCGAGCTCGTGATGGCGACGCTCGGGGTCGTGATCGGCATCCTGGGCGGGCTGTCGTTCGCGAGCTCGGTCGGCATGGGGTTCGTCGTGACGAGCGACCCGCCCGCGCTCGGCCCGCTGCCGCTGCAGCTGACCGGGGCTGTGATCATCGCGGTCGCGGTCGCGATCATGAACGGCGCGGGACTGCGCACGACCCTCGTGAGCGCCGCGCTCGGCGGCATCGCGTGGGTCGGCTACACCGCGGGCGCCGGCCTCGGCGCCGACCCCGCGGTCGCGAGCGGCATCGGGGCGCTCGTCGCGAGCTTCGTCGGCATCTTCGTCGCGCATCGGCTGCACGTGCCGTCGATCGCGGTGACGACCGCCGCGATCGTGCCGCTCGTGCCCGGCTACGCGGTGTTCCGAGGGCTGCTCGAGCTCGTCGAGTCCGACGGCTCGCCGGAGAGCCTCGTGCTCGGCTTCGCGACGCTCATCGGCGCGGGCGCGATCGGCATCGCGCTCGCCTCGGGCGCCTCGCTCGGGCTCTTCCTCGGGGCGCCGCTGCGCGACTCGGTCGAGAGCGCGATGCGGGGCCGCGGCCGCCCGCGCTGACCGGACCGCCCCGAGGGCGGCGCTCGGCTTCCAGGTCTACGGTGGACAGTCGTGCCGACGCGCGGCACGAGGCGAGGACGGGGGAGCGATGAGCGAGCAGCACGAGCGCGACGGCGACCGGACCCGGCGGCTTCGGCCGCCGCGCCGGCCGAAGCCCCGCCAC
>NZ_JANQCH010000039.1 GCF_024723325.1 Agrococcus sp. HG114 | reverse complement strand
CCTCATCGGCGGCGCGAGTCACGCGCTCACGACGCCGCGCGGAGCGTGGGCGACGGTGCTCGCGGCCGGCCTGCTGCTCAGCGGCGTCGCCGGCACGGCGCTCGCCTTCCGGCCGCGCGCGGCTCGGCCTCCGGGCTAGTGCGCGGCCGCGTCCCAGTTCGCGCCGACCCCGACCTGCACCTCGAGCGGCACCGAGAGCTCGGCCGCGCCGCCCATCTCGGCGCGCACGATCGCCTCGAGCGCGTCGCGCTCGCCCGTCGCGACCTCGAACACCAGCTCGTCGTGCACCTGCAGCAGCATGCGGGAGCCGAGGCCCTCGTCGGTGATGCGGCGGTCGATCGCGATCATCGCGCGCTTGATGATGTCGGCGGCGGAGCCCTGGATGGGCGAGTTGAGCGCCTGCCGCTCGGCGTTCTCGCGCAGCACGCGGTTGGACGAGGTGAGGTCGGGGAACGGGCGGCGGCGGCCGAAGATCGTGGTCGTGTAGCCGTCGTCCTTGGCCTGCATCACGACGCCGCGCAGGTAGTCGCGGATGCCGCCGAAGCGCTGGAAGTAGTCGAGCATGAGCTGCTTCGCCTCGGCCTGCGAGATGCGCAGCTGCTTCGAGAGGCCGAAGGCGCTCAGCCCGTACGCGAGGCCGTAGCTCATCGCCTTGACCTTCACGCGCTGCAGCGGCGTGACCTCGCTCGGGTCGACGTTGAAGATGCGCGAGCCGACGAAGCGGTGGAGGTCCTCGCCCGAGAGGAACGCCTCGATGAGGCCCTCGTCGCCCGAGAGGTGCGCCATGATGCGCATCTCGATCTGGGAGTAGTCGGCGGTGAGCATGGTCTCGAACTCAGGCCCGTGCACGAACGCGGAGCGGATCTGCCGGCTGACCTCGGTGCGCACCGGGATGTTCTGCAGGTTCGGGTCGTTCGACGAGAGCCGTCCCGACGCCGAGCCGGTCTGGTCGTACCGGGTGCGGATGCGGCCGTCGTCCTGGATGGCCTTGAGCAGCGACTCGATGATCTGCGCGAGCTTCGTCGCCTCGCGGTGCTGCAGCAGCAGGCCGAGGAACGGGTGCGGGTTGGTCTCCTGCAGGTCGGCGAGCGACTGCGCGTCGGTCGAGTAGCCGGTCTTCGTCGCCCGCGTCTTCGGCATGTCGAGCTCCTCGAACAGCACCGTCTGGAGCTGCTTCGGGCTGCCGAGGTTCACCTCGTGGCCGATCTCGGCGTACGCGGCCTCGGCGTGCGCCGCCGCCTGCGCGCGCATCTCGTCGAGGATGCGCTGCAGCACGTCGCGGTCCATGTGGACGCCCTGCTGCTCCATGCGGACGAGCACGGGCATGAGCGGCAGCTCGATGTCGTCGAGCACGCCGAGCGTGCCGGGGTCGAGGCGCGGCCGCTGCGCGCGCGCGAGCTCACCCGTGAGCCACGCGACGGTGCCGAGCTGCTCGGGCTCGACCTCGGGCACGAGCTGGTTGGGATCGGGCGCCGGGAGCGTCGCGCCGAGCAGCGCCTCGGTCTGCCAGTCGAGCTCGAAGGTCTTCGGCGGCGCGGTCGGCGTCTGCAGCCATGCGGCGACCCGCGTGTCGTGCGCGGCGCCGCCGAGCCGCAGGCCCGCCCGCTCGAGGAGCTTGATGGAGGCCTTCACGTCGTGGAGCGCCTTCGGGGCGTCCGATGCGAGCCACAGGGCGAATCCGTCGTAGTCGGCCGTGCCGGGCTTGTACGGCACGTACGCGCTCGCGCCCTCGGTCGCGACCCCGAAGCCGGCGATGCCGCCCGTGCCGTCGGGCGCGATCGAGACGGCGACCGTGCCCTTCGCGCGCGAGAGCCACAGGGCGAGCTCCTCGTCGACGAGCTTCTGCACGGCGGGCGCGTGCACCTCGGGCTCGAGCGGCGCCGCGGCCTCGCCGCTGCCCTCCTGCTTGAGCACGCGGTCGAGCAGCGTGCGGAACTGCAGGCGCTGGAAGACGTCGCGCAGCTTCGCCTCGTCGACCTGGCCGCGCACGAGCTCGTCGAGCTCGACGCCGAGGTCGACGTCGGTGAGCAGCTGGTTGAGGCGGCGGTTCCGCTCGGCGCGCTCGCGCTGCTCCCGCAGGTTGTTGCCCACGACGCCCTTGATCTCGTCGGCGTGCGCGAGCAGGTTCTCGAGCGTGCCGTACTGCGTGATCCACTTGACGGCGGTCTTCTCGCCCACCTTGTCGATGCCGATGAGGTTGTCGCTCGACTCGCCGACGAGCGCGGCGATCTCGGGGTACTGGGCCGGCTCGATGCCGTACCGCTCGCGCACCGTCTCGGGCGTGTAGCGCTTGAGCTCGGAGACGCCGCGCACCGACGGGTAGAGCAGGGTCACGTCGTCGTTGACGAGCTGGATGGTGTCGCGGTCGCCCGAGACGACGTAGACGTCCATGCCCGCCTTCGCGCCCTGGACCGACAGGGTCGCGAGGATGTCGTCGGCCTCGTAGTCCTCCTTCGAGAGGGTGCGCACGCCCATCGCGTGGAGCGCCTCCTCGAGCAGCGGCACCTGGCCCTTGAACTCCTTGGGCGTCTCGTCGCGCGTGCCCTTGTACTCGGCGTACTCGCGGGTGCGGAACGAGAAGCGCGAGATGTCGAACGCGACGGCGAGGTGCGTCGGCCGGTGGTCCTGCAGCAGCTTCAGGAGCATCGACAGGAAGCCGTGGATGGCGTTCGTGTGCTGCCCTTCGCTGTTGACGAAGTTCTCGAGCGGCAGGGCGAAGAACGCCCGGAACGCGAGGGAATGGCCGTCGATGACCATGAGGGTAGGCTTCGGATCCGACACGGCAGTCAGCCTAGCCCGGGCCGCCGACGGCCCGGCCCGAGCGAGGAGCGAACGTGACGGAGCCTGCGATCGAGCGAGCGAGCGACCCCCGCGCCGAGCCCGCGGAGACCGCGGAGCTCGACGACGCAACGCGCGCGCTGCTCGAGCGCCGCGACGGCCGCCCGGGCGGCGAGCTGGCCGAGCGGATGGGCATCGAGTTCCTGAAGCTCTCGGCCGAGCACTCGATCGCGCGCATGCCGGCGGAGGGCAACCGCCAGCCGGTCGGCTTCGTGCACGGCGGCGCGTACTGCGTGATCGCCGAGACGCTCGGCTCGGTGAGCGCCAACATCCACGCCGGCGAGGGCCGCTACGCGGTCGGCACCGACATCAACGCGACCCACACGCGGTCGATCACGAGCGGATGGGTCACGGCCGAGTGCACGGCCGTGCACCTCGGGCGATCCATGACGGTCCACGAGATCGTGTGCACCGACGACGATGGCCGCCGCGCCTCGACCCTCCGCATCACGAACTTCCTCCGCGACCGCTGACCCCCTCCCCGCCTCGCCGCCCGCCACGTCCCGCGCAACGGTCACACCGCAACTCCCTGACTGGTCATTCCGGCGCCCGAGCGGTCGCTCGGACGCCTGAGCGGTCACTCCCGTGGCTGAGTGGTCACTCCCGTGACTGAGTGGTCACTCCCGCGACTGAGCGGTCACCGCCGTGCGTCAGTGGTCACTCCGGCGTGTGAGTGGTCACTCACTCGCCTGCGCAGTCGCTCCGGCGCGTGACAGGCCGCTCCTGCGGGTGGGCGGCCGTGCGACGGGTCAGGCGCCCGCACGACTCTCTCCCTCCGGCGGGTCTGCGCCGCGGCGCCATGACGCCCTGCGTTCAGGCGGCTACCCAGGAGCTGTAGCGCTCGTATGCGGCGACGATCTGGCGAAGGATCGTGCGGCCCCCGTCGTGCAGGTCGTCCTTCGTGACGACGACGACACGCCAGCCGAGCGTCCGCAGCCGCTCCCTTCGAATGCGGTCGCGCTCCCGCTGGTCGGGATCGGAGTGATGGTCACCGTCGTACTCGACGGCGAGCTTGATCGGCGGCCAGCTTAGGTCGAGCCGCGCCACGAACGTGCCAGCCTCGTCGAAGACCTCGTGCTGCAGCGTCGGTTCCGGAAGTGCACCGTTGATCACCAGACGCAGCAGCGATTCCCGGGGCGACTCCGCGCCCACGCGCACCAGCGCGAGCGCGCGTCGAGCCGCGCCGAGCCCGCGGGCGCCTTCGTACCGCCGCACCGCATCCGCCAGCTCATGGATGGTCAGCGGATCATGCCTCCGTGTCGACACCAGCCAGTCGCCGACCGCCACGAGCTCCTCGACGGTGAGCATCGTGGCGAGGTGGATGAAGGCGTCAGCTCTTGCTTCGACCCGCATGCCGTCGACCTCGACGACGGCGGACTTGAGGCGGTGTCCCACGACACCGGGGCGTCGCATCCGGGAACCGCCGGTCGGTGAACCGAGGTGCACCCGCGCCTCCTTCTCGAGGCGAGACGGCAGCGGCATGCCGTGGATGCGCGCGGCCGTCGTGTGCGAGAAGAAGTGGTCGTCCCTGGCGAGGACCCTGACCGCCTCGAGGAGCGCCCGCGCCTCGTCGCCGACTGCTGCGGTGATGCGAGCTCCGCGAGCGGGCCTGGTGAAGGCCATCGAGCGGAGCTCGGCAGCCGAGTAGCCACGGTCGAGCCCTTCCCGGACGGTGAAGCCGTACGCGCTCTTCATGGCGAGGATGATGCACGCGCGCGGGAATCGCGGGGGGCGACCGCAAGCTGCTCTGTGGAGGCGCGCACTGCCGACGCCAAGCGCCGACGGCGGTGCACACAAATGACCGCTCAGGCACGGAAGTGACCACTCAAGCGCGCGAGTGACCGCTCAGGCACGGAAGTGACCACTCAAGCGCGCGAGTGACCGCTCAAGCGCGCGAGTGACCACTCAAGCGCGCGAGTGACCACTCAGGCGCGGGAGTGACCGCTCGAACGCGGCAGTGACCACTCAGGCGGCGCGGGAGTGACCGCTCAAGCGCCGAAGCGACCACTCGGCTGCGGGAGTGACCGCTCGAGCGCGGGAGCGACCACTCAAGCGCGCGAGTGGTGGGCCAGGTGCGGGAGCGCGGCCGCGGGCGCCGCGCGGGGCGCGAGGGGGCTACTTCTTGGGGCTGAGCTGCTCGATGACGGCCTGCGCGACCTCGGCCATGGTGAGGCGGCGGTCCATCGACGCCTTCTGGATCCAGCGGAACGCCTCCGGCTCGGCGAGGCCCATCTTCTGGTTCAGCAGGCCCTTCGCGCGGTCCACGAGCTTGCGCGTCTCGAAGCGGTCGGCGAGGTCGGCGACCTCGCTCTCGAGCGCGCGGATCTGCTCCCAGCGCGCGAGGGCGATCTCGATCGCGGGCAGCAGGTCGTTCTGCGTGAAGGGCTTCACGACGTAGGCGAGCGCGCCCGCCTCGCCCGCGCGCTCGACGAGCTCCTTCTGGCTGAACGCGGTCAGCAGCACGACCGGCGCGAGCTTCGCGGCGCCGATCCGCTCGGCGGCGGTGATGCCGTCCATCTTCGGCATCTTGACGTCCATGACGACGAGGTCGGGCTTCAGCTCGGTCGCGAGCTCGACGGCGCGCTCGCCGTCGCCGGCCTCGCCGATGACCTCGTAGCCCGCGGCCTGCAGGGTCTCGACGATGTCGAGGCGGATGAGCGACTCGTCCTCGGCGACCACCACGGTGCGCGCGGTGGAGGTGTGCTCGGAGGGAGCAGGGTCGATCGCGGGCTCGGCGAAGAGGTCGTCGGTCATGGCCACTAGCCTAGTCTTCGCGAGCGGCCCGGTCCTCCCGGGTGACGAGCCGGTGTGGCGGAATCGGCAGACGCGGCGCACTCAAAATGCGCTTCCGCGAGGAGTGTGGGTTCGAGTCCCACCACCGGCACGAAGCCCGGACGTCCAGTGGACGGTCCGGGCTTCGTGGGTCGAGGGAGCTACCCGTCGGCGGGGTGCGGCGCCGAGCGGTGCTGCACCTCGATGCGTCGCTTGCCGTGGTAGGCGGGCGCCGCCTCGGCGTGCACATCGCCGACGACGTGGATGCGCAGGTCGTTCGTCGAGCCGGAGATGCCGGGGGGCATGCCGGAGATGACGACGACCTTCTTGCCGACCGGCACGAGCCGCTTGCCGATGAGCACGTCGTCGACCTGGGCGATCATGTCGTCGGTGTGCATCACGCGATCCACGAGGTGCGTGTGCATGCCCCAGATCATCTGCATGCGCGACTCGACCTCGGGGTCGGGCGTGAAGCCGAACATCGGGATCGCCGACCGCAGGCGCGCCATGCGCCGGGCCGAGTCGCCCGACTCCGTGAACACCACGATGGCCGCGGCCTCGACGAACTCCGCGACCTCGAGGGCCGCGAGCGTGATCGCGCCGCCCTGCGTGCGCGGCTTCGTGCCGAGCGGCGGGATGCGGCCGAGGCCCTGCTCCTCCGCGGCCTCGACGATGCGCGCCATCGTCTCGATCGTCTCGATCGCGTGCTTGCCGACGCTCGTCTCGCCCGAGAGCATCACCGCATCCGCGCCGTCGAGGATCGCGTTCGCGCAGTCGCTCGCCTCGGCGCGCGTCGGCCGCGGGTTCTCGATCATCGACTCGAGCACCTGCGTCGCGACGATGACGGGCTTCGCCCACCGGCGCGCGAGCTCGATCGCCCGCTTCTGCACGAGCGGCACCTGCTCGAGCGGCAGCTCGACGCCCAGGTCGCCGCGCGCGACCATGATCGCGTCGAACGCGTCGATGATGTCGGCGAGGTTGTCGACCGCCTGCGGCTTCTCGATCTTCGCGACGACCGGCAGGCGGCGGCCCTCCTCGTCCATGATCTCGTGCACGCGCGCGATGTCGCGAGCGTCGCGCACGAACGAGAGGGCGATGATGTCGGCGCCGAGCTGGAGCGCCCAGCGCAGGTCCTCCTCATCCTTCTCGCTCATCGCCGGCACGTTCACCGCGACGCCGGGCAGGTTGATGCCCTTGTTGCTGCTCACCGGGCCGCCGACGACGACCTCGGTCACGACCTCCGTCTCGGTCACCTCGACGGCGCGCAGCGCGATGCGACCGTCGTCGATCAGCAGCGGGTCACCGGGGTTCACGTCGGCGGGGAGCCCGGCGAACGTCGTGCCGGCGCGCTGGCCGTCGCCCTCGACGTCGTCGGTCGTGATGGTGAACCGGTCGCCCTCGCGGAGGTCGTACGGCCCGCCCGGGATCTTGCCGAGGCGGATCTTCGGCCCCTGCAGGTCGACGAGGATGCCGACGGGCTTGCTCAGCTCGTCGGACGCCCGCCGGATGTTCGCGTACACCTCCTCGTGGACGCTGTGGTCGCCATGGCTCAGGTTCAGGCGCGCGACGTTGATCCCGGCCGCGATCGCGGCCTTCGTCTTCTCGTAGCCGGCGAGGGCCGGCCCGAACGTCGCGACGATCTTGGCTCGTCTCATCGAATGCTCGCTTCCATGCTCGTGCCGCCTGGGTGGGATCGGCGCGGACCCGTCCATCCTCTCAGAGCCGGCGCCGGCCGCGCCGAGTCAGGCCGCGAACGGGCGATCCGTCGCGCGCACGGGCGCGGGGAGCGACGTCTCGCCCTCGAGGTGCGCGTCGACGGCCGCCGCGGCCGCGCGGCCCTCGGCGATCGCCCACACGATGAGGGATGCGCCGCGCCCGGCGTCGCCGGCGACGAACACGCCCGGCTGATCGGTCGAGAAGTCGGCGCGCCGCGCGGGCAGGCCCCGCTCGAACGGGACCTCGAGCGCCTCGCCGATCGACGCATCCGCCCCCGTGAAGCCGAGCGCGAGCAGCACGAGGTCGGCGGCGATCTCGCGCTCGGTGCCCGCCTTGGGCCGCCGCACGCCGTCGACGATCTCGGTGTCGGCGACCTTGAGCGCGCGCACCTCGCCCGCGCGGTTCGCGAGCAGCTCGACGGTCGAGACGAGGTAGGTGCGCTCGCCGCCCTCCTCGTGGCTCGACTGCACCTCGAAGAGGTTCGGGTGCACGGGCCACGGCTGGTGCGCGGGCCGCTCGGCCGGCGGCTGCGCCCCGATCGCGAGGTTCGTCACGGACAGCGCCCCCTGGCGGTGCGCCGTGCCGATGCAGTCGGCGCCCGTGTCGCCGCCGCCGAGGACGACGACGTGCTTGCCGTGGGCGGTGATCTGGTTCGCGGGCGTCGTGCCCGCGACCGCGCGGTTCTGCTGCACGAGGTAGTCCATCGCGAGGTGCACGCCGTCGAGGCCGCGGCCCGGGATGTCGAGGTCGCGCGCGACGGGCGCCCCGGTCGCGACGAGGACCGCGTCGAAGCGCTCCCGCAGCTCCTGCCAGCCGAGGTCGCGCCCGATCTCGACGCCGGCGCGGAAGCGCGTGCCCTCCGCCTGCATCTGCGCGAGCCGCGCCTCGAGCGTGCGCTTCTCGAGCTTGAAGTCGGGGATGCCGTAGCGCAGCAGGCCGCCGATGCGGTCGTCGCGCTCGTAGACGACCACGGTGTGGCCCGCGCGCGTGAGCTGCTGCGCCGCCGCGAGACCCGCGGGGCCCGAGCCGACGACGGCGACCGTCTTGCCGGTGAGGCGCGCGGGCGGATGCGGCTCGGTCCAGCCGTGCGCGAACGCGTCGTCGGCGATGGACTGCTCGATCGACTTGATCGTGACGGCCGGCTGGTTGATGCCGAGCACGCACGACGACTCGCACGGCGCGGGGCACAGCCGGCCCGTGAGCTCGGGGAAGTTGTTCGTCGCGTGGAGCCGGTCGCTGGCGGCGCGGCCCTCGCCCCGCCACGTGAGGTCGTTCCACTCGGGGATGAGGTTGCCGAGCGGGCAGCCCTGGTGGCAGAACGGCACGCCGCAGTCCATGCAGCGCCCCGCCTGCCGGCGCAGCACCGCCTTGTCGCCGGGCTCGCCGATCTCGCGCCAGTCGAGGATGCGCACGGGCACCGGGCGCTTCTTCGGGAGCTCGCGCTCCGTCACCTTCAGGAAGCCACGAGGGTCAGCCACCGGTCACCTCCAGGATCTGCCGCCAGATGTTGTCGGAGTCGGGATCGACCCCCTGCCGCTCGGCGTCGAGGCGGATGGAGCGCACCATCGCCCAGTCGCGCGGCACGAGCTTCGAGATGCGCTCGAGCCCCTCGTCGAGGAGGCGGCGCGCGACGTCGGAGCCGGTGAGCTCGAGGTGCCGCGCGAGGATCGCGCGCAGCTCGATCTCGTCCTCGTCGCCGAGCGCCTCGACCCGGAGCTCCCCCTGGTGGAACGAGTCCTGGTTCAGGCGCCGCGCGTCGAGGTCGAGCAGGTAGGCGACGCCGCCCGACATGCCGGCGCCGAGGTTCCGGCCCGTCGGGCCGAGGATCACCGCGGTGCCGCCGGTCATGTACTCGAGCGCGTGGTCGCCCGCGCCCTCGCACACCGCGGTCGCGCCGGAGTTCCGCACGAGGAACCGCTCCCCCACGACGCCGCGCAGGTACAGCTCGCCGCTCGTCGCGCCGTAGCCGATCACGTTGCCGGCGATGACGTTCTGCTCGGCGACGAGCGCGGCACCCGGCTCCGGGCGCACCGTGATGAGGCCGCCGGAGAGGCCCTTGCCGACGTAGTCGTTCGCGTCGCCCGCGAGGTGCAGCGCGACGCCGCGCGGCACGAACGCGCCGAGCGACTGCCCGGCCGAGCCGCGCATCCGCAGCGTCACCGTGCCCGGGGGCAGCCCCGCGGCACCCGCCCGCTTCGTGACCGCGTTGCCGAGCATCGTGCCGACCGCGCGGTCGGTGTTCGCGATGTCGAGCTCGAGCTCGAGCCGCTCGCCGGCGTCGAGCGCCCGCTCGAGTGGCTCGAGCAGCCGGTGGTCGAGCTGCTGCTCGAGCTCGTGGTCCTGCTGCGTCGTGCGGCGCGGCGCGCCCTGGGCGCCCTGCGGCGCGACGAGCACCGGCGCGAGGTCGAGCCCGTCGGCCTTCCAGTGCCGCACGGCCCGGTCGACGTCGAGCAGGTCGCTGCGGCCGATCGCCTCGTCGAGGCTGCGCAGCCCCAGCTCGGCGAGCAGCTCGCGCACCTGCTGCGCGATGAACTCGAAGAACTGCACGACGAACTCGGGCTTGCCGGTGAAGCGCTCGCGCAGCACCGGGTTCTGCGTCGCGACCCCGACCGGGCACGTGTCGAGGTGGCACACGCGCATCATGATGCAGCCGGAGACCACGAGCGGCGCGGTCGCGAAGCCGAACTCCTCGGCGCCGAGCAGCGCCCCGATGATGACGTCGCGGCCCGTCTTCAGCTGCCCGTCGACCTGCACGCTCACCCGCTCGCGCAGCCCGTTCACCATGAGCGTGTGCTGCGTCTCGGCGAGCCCGATCTCCCACGGCGTGCCCGCGTGCTTGAGCGAGTTGAGCGGGCTCGCGCCCGTGCCGCCGTCGTGCCCGGAGACGAGCACGACGTCCGCCTTCGCCTTCACGACGCCCGCCGCGACCGCGCCGATGCCCGACTGCGAGACGAGCTTGACGTGCACGCGCGCGGCGGGGTTCGAGCGCTTGAGGTCGAAGATGAGCTGCTTGAGGTCCTCGATCGAGTAGATGTCGTGGTGCGGCGGCGGCGAGATGAGTCCGACGCCGGGCGTCGCGTGCCGCGTGCTCGCGACCCACGGGTAGACCTTGCCGGGCGGCAGCTGCCCGCCCTCGCCGGGCTTCGCGCCCTGCGCCATCTTGATCTGCAGGTCGTCGGCGTGCGTGAGGTACATGCTCGTGACGCCGAAGCGGCCGGAGGCGACCTGCTTGATCGCGCTGCGGCGCTCGGGGTCGACCAGCCGGTCGTCGGTCTCGCCGCCCTCGCCGGTGTTCGACTTCGCGCCGAGCCGGTTCATCGCGATCGCGAGCGTCTCGTGCGCCTCCTGCGAGATCGAGCCGTAGCTCATCGCCCCGGTCGAGAACCGCTTGACGATCTCGGAGACCGGCTCGACCTCGTCGATCGGCACGGGCTCGGATGCGCGGCGCAGCGCGAGCAGGCCCCTGAGGGTCTTGAGCTCGGCGGCCTGGTCGTCGACGAGGCGCGCGTACTCCTCGAACACGTCGTAGCGGCCGGTGCGCGTCGAGTGCTGGAGCTTGAACACCGTCTCGGGGCTGAACAGGTGCGGGGCACCGTCGCGGCGCCACTGGTACTCGCCGCCCGTCTGCAGCCGCTCGTGCGCGAGCGGCGCGCGCTCGTCGGGATAGGCGGCGCGGTGCCGCAGCCGGTTCTCCTCGGCGATGACGTCGAGCCCGACGCCGCCGAGCGGCGAGTGCGTGCCGACGAACCAGCGGTCGACGAGCTCCTGCGAGAGCCCGACCGCCTCGAACGCCTGCGCGCCGCCGTATGCGCCCACGGTCGAGATGCCCATCTTCGACATGATCTTGATGACGCCCTTGCCGAGCGCCTTGATGAGGTTGTGCACCGCGGTGTCGACGTCGGCGCCGAGCTGGCCGGTGAGCGCGAGCTGCTCGGCCGTCTCCATCGCGAGGTACGGGTTCACGGCGCTCGCGCCGTAGCCGATCAGCAGCGCGACGTGGTGCACCTCCCGCACGTCGCCGGCCTCGACGACGATGCCGGCGCGCATGCGGGTGGATGCGGCGATGAGGTGGTGGTGGACCGCGCTCGTCATGAGCAGCGTCGGGATGGGCGCGAGCTGGTCGGTCGAGTCGCGGTCGGAGAGCACGATGAACTGCGCGCCCTCGAGGATCGCCTCGTCGACCTCGCGGCACATCTCCTGGAGCCGCCGCTCCATCGCCTCCGGCCCGCCGTCGACGCGGTACAGGCCCTTGACGACGACGGTGCGCCGCGAGCCCGGCGTGCGGTCGATCGAGCGGATCTTCGCGAGCTGGTCGTTGTCGATGACCGGGAAGTCAAGGATGATCTGGCTCGCGTGCGACGGCGTCGCGGTGAGCAGGTTGCGGACCGGCCCGAGCCCCATCGACACGCTCGTGACGATCGACTCCCGCAGCGAGTCGAGCGGCGGGTTCGTCACCTGCGCGAACGCCTGCGCGAAGTAGTCGAAGAGCAGCCGCGGCCGCTTGGCGAGCACCGCGATCGGCGTGTCGCTGCCCATGGCGCCGAGCGGCTCCGCACCCGTCTTCGCCATCGGGGCGATGAGCAGCCGCACCTCCTCCTCGGTGTAGCCGAACGTGCGCTGACGGCGGGCGACGGATGCCGCGGTGTGCGCGACGTGCTCCCGGTCCGGCAGGTCGGCGAGGTGGATGCGGCTCGACTCGAGCCACTCGCCCCATGGCTCCATCTCGGCGAGCTGCTGCTTGACCTCCTCGTCGGGGACGAAGCGGCCCGCCTCGGTGTCGACGAGGAACAGCCGGCCCGGCTGCAGCCGGCCGCGGCGCACGACGCGCTCGGGCGGGATGGGGAGCACGCCCGTCTCGCTCGCGAGCACGAAGAGCCCGTCGTCGGTCTCGAGCCAGCGCCCGGGACGCAGCCCGTTGCGGTCGAGGGTCGCGCCCACGAGGCTGCCGTCGGTGAACGAGATCGCCGCCGGGCCGTCCCACGGCTCCATGAGCAGCGAGTGGTACTCGGCGAAATCGCGCAGCTGCTGCGGCATGTCGGGCTGGTTCTCCCACGCCTGCGGCACCATCATCATGATCGCGTGCGGGAGCGAGCGGCCCGCGAGCGTGAGCAGCTCGAGCACCTCGTCGAACGACGCGGAGTCGCTCATGCCGGGCGTGACGATCGGCCGGATGGGCCGCAGGTCGCCGAGCAGCTCGGAGGCGAGCTGCGACTCGCGCGCGCGCATCCAGTTGCGGTTGCCCTCGACGGTGTTGATCTCGCCGTTGTGCGCGATCATGCGCAGCGGCTGCGCGAGCGGCCACGAGGGGAACGTGTTCGTCGAGTAGCGCGAGTGCACGATCGCGAGCTTCGTCTCGAAGCGCGGGTCCGAGAGGTCGGGGTAGAACGGCTCGAGCTGGAGCGTCGTGACCATGCCCTTGTAGGTGATCGTGCGGCTCGAGAGCGACGGGAGGTACTCCCCCAGCTCGCGCTCGATGCGCTTGCGCAGCCGCCACGTGAGCCGGTCGAGCTCGATGCCGGCGACCGGGGCGCCGGCGGCGGCGACGAAGAGCTGCTCGATCGCCGGCATCGCCGCGCGCGCGAGCTTGCCGAGCGCGTCGGGCGCCGTCGGCACCTCGCGCCAGCCGAGCACGCGCAGGCGCTCCTGCCCGGCGAGCTCGCGGATGCGGTCCCGGACCTCGTCGCGCTCGGCCTCGTCGAGTGGGAGGAACGCGAGACCCGCGGCGTACGCGCCCGCCTCGGGCAGCTCGAATCCGACGACGGAGCGCAGGAACGCATCCGGCATCTGGGTGAGGATGCCCGCGCCGTCGCCCGTGCCCGCGTCGGAGCCGACCGCGCCGCGGTGCTCGAGGTTGCGGAGCGCGTCCAGGGCGAGCGCGACGATGTCGTGACCCGCGGTGTCGCGCGTCGTGGCGACCATGGCGAGGCCGCACGCGTCCCGCTCATGGCGCGGGTCGTACATGCCGGTCGCCTTCGGCACCGCCATGCCCCGGAACCCGTTGGTGGGCTCGCTGACTGATCGCATGCTGCTCCTGCTCTCGCGATCGGGAGCGGGACGCCGTCGGCCCGCCGCGCGCTGGGAGCGCGCAGTCCTACTGGTGTGCGGCCGCGGGTTCTGCGGCGGTGACCGCCTCGTCCTGGGTGCGGGGCTCGGGGGTCTCGGTGTAGACGTCAGAGTCTAGCGCCTCATCGGCGCCCGGCTGACGCCCCGGCTGCCACGGCGACGGCTCGAGCCCCGGGTGCCTGCGCGTCTGCACGACGTAGACGACCACGCCGACGACGATCGCGAGGAACGCCATCCACACGTTCGTGCGAATGCCGAGGAAGAGCTCCGACGGGTCGAGGCGGATCGTCTCGAACACCGAGCGGCCGACGCCGTACCAGACGAGGTAGAGCGCGACGAGGCGACCCCACTGCACGTCGCGGCGGCGGTCGAGCCACAGGAGCAGCGCGGCGCCGGCGACGTTCCAGAGGATCTCGTACGCGAACGTCGGGTGGAAGAGGATGCCCTCGGGCAACCCCACGGGGTACGCGGGGTTCGTCGCCTCGATCTCGAGGCCCCACGGGAGGTCGGTCGGCTGCCCGAAGAGCTCGTGGTTGAACCAGTTGCCGAGGCGGCCGAACGCCTGCGCGAGCAGCAGCCCGGGCGCGAGCGCGTCGGCGAACGTGCTGAAGCGCAGCCCCGTCTGGCGGCAGCCGATCCACACGCCGAGCGCGCCGCCGAGCAGCGCGCCGAAGATGGCGATGCCGCCCTCCCAGATGTAGAGCGCCGTCATCGGGTCGCGGCCCGGGCCGAAGTAGTCGTCGGGGTGGGTCACGACGTGGAAGATGCGCGCGGCGACGATGCCGAGCAGCACCGCCCACACGGCGATGTCGATGACGTAGCCGGCGTCGACGCCGCGCTGCCGCAGCCGCCAGCCGGTGAGCACTGCGGCGACGACGATGCCCGCGAGGATGCACAGCGCGTAGGTCTGGATGCCCCACGCGGGCGTCACCATGCGCAGCACCCACGTGAGCAGCAGGCCGAAGGCGATGGCCGAGACGATGGTCCAGAGCGTGTCCCGCCGCGTGAGGCGGCCGAAGGCGAGCATCGCGGCGAGCGCGAGGATCGCGAGCACGACGCCGAGCACGAGTCCGAAGACGATCGCGCCCGCGAGCGAGCCCTGCACGAGGCCGAGCACGCCGATCGCGTCGAGCCACTGGCCCACCGGCACCTGCTGCCATTCGGGCGCGGGACTGGGGATGCTCTGGAAGACGGTCACGCGGTCGCGCCCTTTCGTTCGGTCGGTGCGAGTGTACCTTCGGCGAGCGACGCGGCGAGCGCGCGCACGGCGGGGAGGCCGCCCTCGTCGAGGGCTCGCACGAGCGCCGAGCCGACGATCGCGCCGTCGGCGTACTCGAGCACGTCCCGCACCTGCTCGGCCGTCGAGATGCCGAGGCCCACGCAGCGCAGCGCGCTCGTGCCGGCGGCGGATGCGCGCTCGGCGATGCGGTCGGAGAGCGCTCGGGCGGCCCGGTCGACGTCGGTGCGCGCGCCGGTCGTGCCCATCGTCGAGACGGTGTAGACGAAGCCGCGCGAGGCGGCGATCGCGGCGTCGAGGCGGGCGTCGGAGGATGAGGGCGCCGCGAGGAAGACGCGGTCCAGGTCGTGGCGCTCGGCCGCCTCGAGCCACTCGGCGGCGTTCTCGGGCGTGAGGTCGGGCGTGATGAGGCCCGCTCCCCCGGCGGCCGCGAGGCGCTCGGCGAAGCGGTCCACGCCGTAGCGGAGCACCGGGTTCCAGTACGTCATGACGAGCACGGGCACGCTCGTGCGCGCGGTGATCGCGGCGATCGCCTCGAAGAGCTCCTCGAGCCGGAAGCCCCGGTCGAGCACCCGCTGGGTCGCGTCCTGGATGACGGGCCCGTCCATGGCCGGGTCGGAGTAGGGCACGCCCAGCTCGATCGCCGTGCAGCCGGCCTCGGCGATCGCGACCGCCGCGTCGACGCTCGTCTCGGGGTCGGGGAAGCCGACAGGCAGGTACCCGATGAGGGCGCGGTGCCCGCTCGCGCGGATGGCGTCCTCGGTGCGCACGCGGCTCACTGCTGCCCCGCCTCCTCGTCCAGCAGCCCGAACCAGCGGCCCGCGGTCGCGACGTCCTTGTCGCCGCGCCCGGAGAGCGAGACGACGAGCGTCGAGCCCGGCGCCTCCTCGGCGAGCTGCAGCGCGCCCGCGATCGCGTGCGCCGACTCGATCGCGGGGATGATGCCCTCGGCGCGCGTGAGCGCGAGGAACGCATCCATCGCCTGCGTGTCGCTGACGGGCCGGTACTCCGCGCGGCCGAGGTCGTGCAGCCACGCGTGCTCGGGGCCGACGCCCGGGTAGTCGAGTCCCGCGGAGATCGAGTGCGATTCGAGCGTCTGCCCGTCGTCGTCCTGCAGCAGGTACGTGCGCATGCCGTGCAGGAGGCCCGGGGCGCCGCGCTCGATCGAGAGCGCGTGCCGCTCGGTGTCGGCGCCGTCGCCCGCGGCCTCGAGGCCGATGAGCCGCACGTCGGCGTCGTCGAGGAAGGCGTGGAAGATGCCCATCGCGTTCGAGCCGCCGCCGACGCACGCGAGCACCGCATCCGGCAGGCCGCCCGTGAGGGCGATGACCTGCTCGCGCGCCTCCTCGCCGATCGCCTTGTGGAAGTCGCGCACCATCTCGGGGAACGGGTGCGGCCCTGCGACGGTGCCCATGAGGTAGTGCGTCGTCGAGACGTTCGCGACCCAGTCGCGGAGGCCCTCGTTGATCGCGTCCTTCAGCGTGCGCGAGCCGCTCTTGACCGGCACGACCTGCGCGCCGAGCAGTCGCATGCGGGCGACGTTGAGCGCCTGCCGCTGCGTGTCGACCTCGCCCATGTAGACGACGCACTCCATGCCGAACAGCGCCGCCGCGGTCGCCGTCGCGACGCCGTGCTGGCCGGCGCCCGTCTCGGCGATGAGCCGCGTCTTGCCGAGCCGGCGCGCGACGAGCGCCTGCCCGAGCACGTTGTTGATCTTGTGGCTGCCGGTGTGGTTGAGGTCCTCGCGCTTGAGCAGGATGCGGGCGCCCGCCCGCTCGCTCAAGCGGTGCGCCTCCGTGAGCATCGAGGGGCGGCCCGTGTAGTCGCGCGAGAGCGCGGCGAACTCCGCCTGGAAGGCGGGGTCGTCGCGGCACTCGGCGTAGCACGCGGCGAGCTCGTCGATGGCCGCCATGAGCGGCTCGGGCATGAACACGCCGCCGTAGCGGCCGAACCACGGCCCGTGCTGCTCCCGCAGCGACGTCTGCTGCTCGGTCATGCTGCCCTCCCGAACTCGGCGACGCGCGACTCGGGGTCGCCGTCGGTGACGAGCGCCTCGCCGACGAGCACCGCATCCGCGCCGTCCTGCCGGTAGCGCGCGACGTCTGCGGCGTCGCGGACGCCCGACTCGGCGACGGCGACGGTGCCCGCGGGGATGCGGGCGCGGAGCTCCGCGAAGCGCTCGGGGTGCATCGTGAACGTCTTGAGGTCGCGCGTGTTGACGCCCAGGATGCGCGCCTCGGCCGCGAGGGCCGCGTCGATCTCGCGCTCGTCGTGCACCTCGACGAGCACCGAGAGCCCGAGGTCGGTCGCGAAGCGGTGGAGCTGCGCGAGCCGCGCGGGCTCGAGGGAGGCGACGATGAGCAGCACGATGTCGGCGCCGAACGCACGCGCCTCGAGCAGCTGGTACTCGTCGGCGATGAAGTCCTTGCGCAGCACCGGGATCGAGACCTCGGCGCGCACGGCGCGCAGGTCGTCGAGGCTGCCGAGGAAGCGGCGCTCCTCGGTCAGCACGCTGATCGCGCTCGCGCCGCCCGCCTCGTAGCGCGCGGCGAGCGCGGCGGGCTCGGGGATGTCGGCGAGCGGGCCCTTCGAGGGGCTCGCGCGCTTCACCTCGGCGATGATGTGCGGGCCGCGGGAATCGGTCTTGGGGCTCCCGAGGATGAGGGCTGCGTCGAGGGGCGTGCGCGCGGCGTGCGCCATCGCCTCCAGGCGGTCGATCGGCAGCGCCTCGCGCCGCCGGGCCGCATCCTCGAGCGCGCCCGCGGTGAGCGCGTCGAGCACGCTCAGTGGTCCTTCGGCCCGTGGCCGGCCTTCTTGAGCAGCGGCCACAGGATGATGCCGACGAGCAGCAGCCCGGCGCTCGCCCAGACGAGGGCGGGCATGTCGAGGAAGAAGAACAGCGTGCCGAGCGTGATCGCGATGAGCATGACGATGACGCTCGTCCAGCCGGCGCGGGAGTTGCCGTGGCCCGGGTCGACGAACCACGTCTCGTACTTGGCGATCTCGTGCTCAGCTGCGTGCTGGTCGCTGATGCCGTTGCGTGCGCTCACGATGCTCCTTGCGGTCCGACTGCGGGCACGCGCGGCGTGCCCCTGCGCTCGAGTCTATCGAGTCGGATCCTCGCCGTCGTCCATGACGTCCCACGCGAGGCCGGAGCCCGAGCGCTCGTAGCGCTCCGCGCGCCTCGCGCGCGCGGGCCAGCGCCGCGCCGTCGCGATCGCGACGAGGCCGGCG
>NZ_JANQCH010000038.1 GCF_024723325.1 Agrococcus sp. HG114 | reverse complement strand
CCTCGCGCCCGTGGCCGCGGGCGGCGATGAGCCAGCGGCCGACGAGGAGCCCGAGCAGCACCTGCACCGCGAGGGCGACCGCCGCCCGCGGCCCCGCACCGAGCAGCGCGTGCGCGAGCCCGGGATCCCACTCGAGCGGCAGCGCCGCGACGATGCCGTCGGCGGTGGGTGCCCACCAGGCGACCGCGGCGAGCAGCGCGGCGGCGACGCCGATCGCCCACCGCGGCGCCGCGACGAGCGGCGCCGCGAGCAGGATCGCGGCGCCGAGCGGCACGAGCAGCGGATCCTCGACCGCCGGCACCCAGAGCTCCCCCACTGCGGCTCCGACGCCGCCGAGACCCGCGCGCAGCAGGCTCCAGAACCCGGCCGCCTGCTGCAGCAGCACGTCGAGGAGCAGCAGCATCGAGGCGATGATGGCGAGCCACAGGCCCCGGTAGAGCATCGCCTTCACCGCGCCGACGCGGTTCCCGACGGCGAGCCGGCATCGCGCGCGGTGCGCGGCCCCCACGCCCGCGACCAGTGCCGCAAGCGCGACCGGCGGCCCGTCGAGCAGCGCCCGCTCGGCGGCGGATGGCGCTCCGCCGAGCACCGTCGGTCCGGCGACGATGCCGGCGAGCGCGACGAACCACGCGAGGTCGATGCTGGCTGGGCGCGCGCGGCCGGTCACGCCCTCATCATGCACGCGGTCCGCACCCCGGCGGAATGGGGCGACCGCCCTCCGGACGCCCTTCGTGAGGATCGTCTCATCGGACGGCCATGACGGGCTCACCTGGCGCCGCTCGGATGGATCTCGACCGATCCCGCCCGATCCGAGGAGAGAGACCATGCACCCCACCGCCACGATCCTGACCCGCCCCACCGAGGCATCCGCCGCCGATCGCCCGCTCGCGCCGACTGCCCTCACCGGGGTCAAGCGCGCCTACTCCACCCGCCGCGTCGACCTCGGGTGCGCAGCGGCGCTCCGCACGGGCGCCGCGCCGGCGAACGGCGATCTCGTGCTCGCGCGGGTCGGCACGATCGGGCAGCACCAGCGCATCGAGCTGCCCGAGGGACGGCGCGCGCCGCTGCGCGAGGGCGAGGCGATCGTGGTCGCCTACGCCAACCGGTACGCGCCCGATCAGTTCGAGGCCGTCGTGCCGGACGACCTGGGGCCCACGAGCCTCGTCGCGGGCGGCGGGATCGCGGGCCGGGTCGTCGCGCAGCACGCGCGCATGCTGACCGCGACCGAGCTGCTGCCCGTGGGCCTGCTCGTCGACGCGGACGGGCACGTGCTCAACGTCGCCGACGGGGCGCTGCCGCCCGCCCCCGCGGCGGCGCGACCGCCGGTGATCGCCGTGGTTGGGGCATCGATGAACTCCGGGAAGACGACCACCGTCGCGAAGCTCGTGCAGGGCCTCGCGGCCGGCGGCGCGCGCGTGGGCGCCATCAAGGTGACCGGCACCGGCTCAGGCGGGGATGTCTTCTCCTTCCGCGACCACGGGGCCGCCGTCGCCTACGACTTCACCGACTTCGGATGGGCCACCACCGCGGGCGCAGGGGTCGAGGCGGTCGCCGCCGTGCTGCGCCGCGGCGTCGACCGGCTCGCGGCCGACCGCGTCGAGGTCATCGTCGTGGAGGTCGCGGACGGCGTCTTCCAGCGGGAGACGGCCGCGCTCATCGAGCACCCGGCGTTCGCCGACGCCGTCGACGAGGTGCTCTTCGCCGCGACCGACGCGCTCAGCGGGATCGCGGGCGCGGAGTGGCTCGCCGCCCGCGGCCGAGCACCGCTCGCGATCGCCGGGCTCGTCACCGCGTCGCCGCTCGCGATGCGGGAGCTGCGCGGCCAGGTCACGACGCCGGTGTGGGACGTCGCGACGCTCACGGACGCCGCGCACGCGAAGGGCGTGCTCGTCACCGCGCGCGAGCGGCGCGACCGGTGAGCGGGGGCGCCGCCCGCCTGCCGCGGCCGCTCGAGCGGGGCAGGATCGGCTCGTTCGCGCTGCTCGTCGCCGTGGGCGTCGCGCAGGCCGCCGGCGCCATCGGGCTCGCGCTGCTCGTGCAGGCCGCCTTCGACGCGATCGTCCTGGCGTGGGCCTCCCCCGAGCCGGTCGACGACCCGACCTGGCAGCGGCTGCTCGGCATCGTGCTGCTGCTCGGCGCAGCCGTCTCGGTCACGGCCACGTGCCGCGCGCTCGAGCGCGCGGTCGCCGAGCGGCTCGGCCAGCACTACGTGCAGCAGGTGCGCGACCGGCTCTTCCGCCATCTCACCCGCGTGCCGGCCCGCACGCTCGGCCGAAAGGCGAGCGGCGCGCTGCTGCTGCGCTTCGTCGGCGACCTCTCGGCGCTGCGCACGTGGGTGAGCCTCGGCCTGTCACGCCTGCTCGTGAGCGGCGTCGCTGTCGCGCTCGTGCTCGCAGCGCTGAGCGCGATCGCCCCTCGCCTCACGGTCGCGGTCGCGCTCGCGCTGCTCGTCGGCACGCTCGCGACCCTGGCCGTCGGCATGGCGCTCGCCGATGCGTCGCGCGACGCCCGTCGGCGGCGCGCACGGCTCTCCGGCGAGGTCTCGGAGCGGCTGACGAACGTGGGCGTGCTGCAGGCGTCCGGGCAGGAGCTGCGCGAGCGACGGCGGATCCGCCGGAAGGGTGAGGCCGTCGCCGACGCCATGGTGCGGCAGGCACGCGCCTCCGGCACCGCCCGCGGCGTCGCCGAGGCGACCGGCGGCGCCGCGACGATCGCGGTGCTCATCGCGGGCGCGCTCGACGTGCGGCTCGGTGACGCCTCTCCGGCCGCGGTCGTCGGCGCGCTCACGGTGGTCGGCATGCTCGCGACCCACGTGCGCGACCTCGGCCGCGTGGCCGAGTACCACGCGGGCGCGCGAGTCGCGCGCGCCGCCGCGATCCGCTTCCTCGAGCTGCCGCCGCTGCCCGACGCGCCGGAGCTCCCGGACCTGCCGGACGGGCGCGGCCTGCTCGAGCTCAGGGACGTGTCGCTCGAGCCGGGGCTGCGCGGGGTGACGGCCACGGCAGCGCCCGGGCAGACGGTGGCGGTCGTCGGCGGCAACGGCGCCGGGAAGTCGACGCTCGGCGTCGTGGCCGCCCGGCTCGCCGACCCGGACGGCGGAGCGGTCCGCCTCGACGGCGCCGACCTGCGCGACGTGCGGCTGCGGTCGGTGCGCCGGGCGATCGGGGTGGTCGGGCCGGATCTGCCGCTCATGCGCGGCAGCCTCGAGCGGAACGTGCGCTACCGCCATCCCCGGATCGACGAGGCGGAGCTCGAGCGGGTCGCGCGCCTGACCGGCGTCGACGCGCTCGCCGCGTCGCTCGAGCACGGCTGGGCCACCGATGTCGGCGAGGGCGGCCGGCTCCTGTCTGCGGGGCAGCGCACGCGCGCGAGCGTCGCGCGCGCCATGCTCGGCGACCCCCGCATCCTCGTGCTCGACGAGGCGGAGGCGCACCTCGACGCGCGCACCCGCGAGGTGCTGCGCCAGGTCGTGCGCAAGCGGTCCGGCACGACGATCGTCATCACGCACGACGCGGGACTCGTCGCATCCGCCGACGTCGTGTGGCACCTCGCCGACGGGCGGCTGGTCGAGCAGGGGCCGCCGCGGCAGCTGCTCGCCGGCGATGGCCCCACCGCTCGCCTCTTCGCGGGACGCCGAAGCCGCTGAACGGGGGGCGGGACCGTCCCCGTCGCGTCAGCTGGCTGCGAGGCGCGCGAAGCGCGGATCGAGCCGGTCGGAGCCGGGGTCGATGCCCTCCGCCCATGCCGCTCAGTGGTCACCGTGCGCATCGTCGTCATCCCGTCGGCCTCCTCGAGGGTCACGACGTCGCGCTCGTCGGCGATGGATGCTCAGGCCGCCGAGCGCTGCGGCGCGCGGTCGGCGAACCAGCCGACCATGCGCTCGAGCGGGCCCCGGCTGCCGGTCGCGGCCAGCAGCGCACCGATCGCGATCGCGACCGCGACCTGCACCGCCCACGCCAGCCGCGCATCCATCGCCGCCGTGCCGGGCAGCGACACGAGGAGCGCGACGAGCACCACGTGCACGACGTAGATCGTGAGCGGCGCGGCGCCGGCCGCCCGCAGGGGCTCGATCGCGCGCAGGGCGCGGCGCGGGAGCGCGGCGCTGAGCAGGCCGAGCGCCCCGATCACGAGCAGCGCGATGCCGACCGTGCGCGCCATGTCGGTCGGCGTGCCGGTGTGCGGCGCGGCGACGAGCTGCCACGCGGCGTCGGTCCCCGGTGCGGCGCCGTAGCCGTTCGCGAGGATCGTGTCGCGCGCCGAGTCGAGCGGGGCGTCGAGCACGCGCTCCGCCACGAGCCGGACGCCGATCTCGCTCGTCGCGACCGCTGCGGCGAGGAGCGCCGCGCCCACGAGGGCGATGAGCACGAGCGCGCGCCGCTCCGTGCCCGCGGCGCGCGCCGCGAGGAGCGCTCGGGCGACGAGCATCCCCACCAGCAGGTACGCGAGCCAGGTCACGACCGGGTAGACGCCGGTCAGCACCACGCCGAGCGCCGCCTCGAGCACCCCGTCGTCGGCACTGCCGAAGCGCTCCCGCGCGATCGCGACGACGCTGCCGCCGACCGCCCAGAGCACGGCCAGGGCGAGGCCGAGCGACCAGGACGGCAGCAGCAGCATGGCGCCGGAGATCGCGATCGCGACCCCGAACGGCACGAGCACCACGAACACCGCCGACGCGAGCGGCGCGACCACGATGCCGAGCATCGCCACGACGGCGCCGCGCACGAGCGTCGACGCGACCGCACCGCGACGATCGCCTGCCGCGAGCCGCTGCCGCGCCGCGAGCACGACGCTCACGCCGCCGAGCACCGCGAACAGCGTCGACGGCGGCCCGTCGACGAGCGCGACCACGGCGTCGGGCGGAGCCGGCTCGGCGAGCAGCATCGTGTGCGCCGCCATCATCCCGACGACGGCGACGAGCCGCGCGAGGTCGATGCCGACGAGTCGCGCTGCGGGGCTCACGATCGCGCGCCCCTCCACGAGGTCAGCCGATCAGGCCTGCGTCTCGAGCCACTTGTCGCTGCGGTGATCGGCGATCACGCGGCGGATGGTGCCGGTCTTCGAGCGCAGCACGATCGACTCGGTGCGGATGAGCGGCCCGTTGCGGCGCACGCCGTCGAGCAGCTGCCCGTCGGTCACGCCCGTCGCGACGAAGTAGGTGTTGTCGCTCGCGACGAGGTCGTCGAGCCCGAGGATCCGCTCGAGGTCGTGGCCCGCGGCGACGACCTTGCGGTGCTCCTCGTCGCTCTGCGGCGCGAGCCGGCCCTGCATGAACCCGCCGAGCGCCTTGATGGCGCACGCCGTGATGACGCCCTCGGGCGTGCCGCCCGCGCCGACGCACAGGTCGATGCGCGTCTCGGGCCGCGCGGCGTTGATGCCCCCGGCCACGTCGCCGTCGCGCATGAGGCGCGTGCCCGCGCCCGCGGAGCGGATCTCGTCGATGAGCTCCGCGTGGCGCGGCCGGTCGAGGATCGCGACGACCATCTCTCCGACGTCCTTGCCCTTCGCGCGCGCGAGCTCGCGGATGTTGTCGCCGATCGACTGCTCGAGCGAGATGACGCCGTGCGCCTCGGCACCGGCGACGAGCTTGTCCATGTAGAACGCGTCGACCGGGTCGTACATCGTGCCGCGGTCGGCGACCGCGATGACGCTGAGCGCGTTCTGCCGGCCCGCCGCGGTGAGCGAGGTGCCGTCGATCGGGTCGACGGCGATGTCGCACGAGGGGCCGCGGCCGTTGCCGACGTGCTCGCCGTTGAAGAGCATCGGCGCCTCGTCCTTCTCGCCCTCGCCGATCACGACGACGCCGTCGAACGCGACGGTCGCGAGGAACGTGCGCATCGCGTTGACGGCCGCGCCGTCGGCGCCGTTCTTGTCGCCGCGCCCGATCCACGGCACGGCCCGGATCGCTGCGGCCTCCGTGGCTCGCACGAGCTCCATCGCCAGGTTGCGGTCGGGGTGCTCGAAGACCGGTGCCGTCATCGAATCGGGGCTGTGCGCCACGGTGTCCTCCATCGGTTCGCCTGCCCTCGAGCCTAGTGAGGCGGATGGGTGGGGCCGGTCATGCGAGCGCGGCGCGGCCGCCCGTCACGCGTCGGCGCCGCCGAGGTCGGCCATCGTGTCGGCCACCGCCTGGAGGATGACCGCGGACGACGTCGCACCGGGATCGGGGAACCCGAGGTCCGCCGTCGAGGCGTCGAACCGGTCCTCGATCGCGGCGGTCTCGAGCGCCGCCTCCTCGGCGACGCCGGCGGCGTGCGCGGCGGCGTCGGCGACGCTCTCGCCCCGGGCGAGCAGCGCGCGGGCGTCGGTGAGCGCGGGCGTGAGCGTGTCGACGATCGACTTGTCGCCCACTCGCGCGTCGGTCGACGATTCGAGCACCTCGAGCGCGGCGTCGAGGATCGCGACCGGGCCGCTGCGCTCCTTCGTGGCGACGGCGGCGAGCATCCGGCCCCATAGCGGGTTGGCGAACCCCTGGCCCCTCCCCCATGCCTCCGCGGCATCGGCGAGCGCGCGCCCCGCAGGGGCCGCGAGGGCGGCGTCGCGCGCGGCCGTGGCCCCGGCGAGCACGTGCTCGCCGTGGTTGCCGTCGCTCGCGACCGCGTCGAGCCGGTCGAGCTCCTCGCGCGCCTCCGCGAGCGCCTCGACGATCCGTTCGAGCGCGACGCGGACGATGGAGTCGTGCGGCATGCTGGCCCTCCTCGCTTCCCCGGGAAGCCCCGGATGCCTGAAGCCTAGACTGGTGCCACCGAGCGCGGCGCGTGCACCCGGCAGCCGCGTGCATTCGAGTCAGGAGCCGCATCATGCCCGTCGCCACCACCGAGCAGTTCGCCGAGATGCTGGACAAGGCCAAGTCGAACGCGTTCGCCTATCCGGCCATCAACGTCTCGTCGTCGTCGACGATCAACGCGGTGCTCCAGGGCCTCGCCGAGGCGGGCTCGGACGGCATCATCCAGGTCACCACGGGCGGCGCCGACTACTTCGCGGGCCAGAGCGTCAAGAACCGCGCCGGCGGCGCGATCGCCTTCGCCCGGTTCGTCACGGAGGTCGCGAAGGCGTACCCGATCACGGTCGCCCTCCACACGGACCACTGCCCGAAGGACGCGCTCGACGGCTTCGTCATGCCGCTGCTCGAGGCGAGCGAGGAGGAGGTGCGCGCGGGTCGCGCCCCGCTGTTCCAGTCCCACATGTGGGACGGGTCGGCCGTGCCGCTCGAGGAGAACCTCGAGATCGCCAAGCAGCTGCTGCCCCGCACGCGCGCGCTCGGCCAGGTGCTCGAGGTCGAGATCGGCGTCGTCGGCGGCGAGGAGGACGGCGTCGCCCATGAGATCAACGACAAGCTCTACACGACGCTCGACGACGCGATCGCGACGGTCGAGGCGCTCGGGCTCGGCGATCAGGGCCGCTACATGGCGGCGCTCACGTTCGGGAACGTGCACGGCGTCTACAAGCCGGGCAACGTGAAGCTGCGCCCGGAGCTGCTCGGCCAGATCCAGCAGGGCATCGCCGAGAAGTACGGCACCGGCGAGAAGCCGCTCGACCTCGTCTTCCACGGCGGCTCGGGCTCCTCCGACGAGGAGATCGCCGAGGCGGTGCGCAACGGCGTCGTGAAGATGAACATCGACACCGACACCCAGTACGCGTACACGCGCTCGGTCGCGGGCAGCATGTTCGCGAACTACGACGGCGTGCTCAAGGTCGACGGCGAGGTCGGCAACAAGAAGGTCTACGACCCCCGCTCGTGGGGCAAGGCCGCGGAGTCGGCGATGGCGAAGCGCGTCGTCGAGGCGACGCAGCAGCTCGGCTCGGCCGGCTGGTCCGGCAAGTAGCCGCGAGCACGAGGGGCCCCGCCGATCGGCGGGGCCCCTCTGCGCGCGTCCGTCAGGGCGCGGTGCTCGTACGAGCGCGCTACTCCCAGTCGCTCGCGTCGATGATGCTGTCGGTGCCCTCGGGGAGCACCGTGTCGTCGACGCCGTTGTCGTCGGTGTCGATGCCGGCCTGCGAGCCGCCGTGCTCGTCGGGGATGTCGGCGGGGTCGTCGCCCTCCCACTCCTCGTCGCGCGCCTCGGCGCCCTCGGGGGCGTCGTCGTCGTCGATCTCGTCGAGCTCGTCCGTGGCGAGCACGCGGTCGTCGTCGACGGCGTCGCCCATCGACTCGTCGAAGTCCTCGCCGTCAGCCATCTGCTCGGCCCACTGGTCGTCCTGCTGCACGTCTGCCATGCGGCGAGCGTATCCGCGGAATCTGGGATTCCGCCAGCGATCGGGCGTCAGCCGCGACGGCTCGGGCGCAGCTCCTTCGGGAGCGAGAAGATGAGGTCCTCCTCGGCCGTGCGCACCTCGGTGATGTCGCCGAACCCGGCGTCCTCGAGCTCGAGCAGCACCTCGCGCACGAGGCCCTCGGGCACGCTCGCGCCGCTCGTGACGCCCACCGTGCGGACGCCCTCGAGCCACTCCTGCTGGATCTCGGTCGAGAAGTCGACGCGGTGCGCGGCCTTCGCCCCGTGCTCGAGCGCGACCTCGACGAGCCGCACGGAGTTGGAGGAGTTCGCGCTGCCCACCACGATCACGAGGTCGGTCTCGGGCGCGATCTTCTTCACCGCGACCTGCCGGTTCTGCGTCGCGTAGCAGATGTCGTCGCTCGGCGGGTCCTGCAGGTTCGGGAACCGGGCGCGGAGCCGCCGCACCGTCTCCATCGTCTCGTCGACGGAGAGGGTCGTCTGGCTGAGCCACACGAGCTTGTCGGGGTTCCGCACCTGCACGGTGTCGGCCTCGTCGGGGTTGTTGACGATCGTCACGCGGTCGGGTGCGTGGCCCGCGGTGCCCTCGACCTCCTCGTGGCCCTCGTGGCCGACGAGCAGGATCTCGAAGTCGTCGCGGGAGAAGCGGACCGCCTCGCGGTGCACCTTCGTCACGAGCGGGCACGTCGCGTCGATCGCCGACAGCCCCCGGTCGGCCGCGGCCTGCACGACGGCCGGGCTCACGCCGTGCGCGCTGAAGATGACGCGCGCCCCCTCGGGCACCGCATCCACCTCGTCGACGAAGATCGCGCCCTCGGCCTCGAGCGACGAGACGACGTGCTTGTTGTGCACGATCTCCTTGCGCACGTAGACCGGCTCGTCGTACTGCTCGAGCGCCTTCTCGACCGCGAGCACCGCGCGGTCGACGCCGGCGCAGTAGCCGCGCGGCGTCGCGAGCAGGATGCGCTTGGGCCCGTCGGCCGGGACCGGCTGCAGACGGCCCCGCCGCACCGCGGGACGCGGGGCGTCGAGGGGCACGCGGCCGTTCGTGATGGTCACCCGCCCAGTCTACGATGCCGACCTATGGGCTCCCCCGGCCGGGAGGGCCCGCGAGAGGAGCGCGATGGCCGAGCGGATCACGGGCACCCCGGACGAGCCGTGGAGCGTCGACCGCCTCGGCGCCGAGCTCAAGGGCTACATCGGCCGCCTCGGGCACCTGTGGGTCGAGGGCGAGATCACCCAGTGGTCGGCCTCGCGCGGCAACGTCTTCGGCAAGCTCAAGGACGTCTCGGGCGACTCGACGGTCGCCTTCAACGTGTGGAGCTCGACGCTCGCGCGCATCGAGGGCGAGTTCGGGCAGGGCGACCGGGTCGTGCTGCTCGTGAAGCCCGACTACTGGCCGCGCGCGGGCACGCTGTCGATGATCACGCAGCAGATCCGCCACGTGGGCCTCGGCGACCTGCTCGCGCGGCTCGAGGCGCTGCGGCGCGCGCTCGCCGCGGAGGGCCTGTTCGACGCCTCCCGCAAGCGCGCCCTCCCGTTCCTGCCGGGCGTGATCGGCCTCATCACCGGGCGCGACTCCGACGCCGAGAAGGACGTGCTGCGCAACGCCCAGCTGCGCTGGCCGGGCGTGCGCTTCCGCGTCGAGCACGCGGCGGTGCAGGGCGACCAGACGGTGCCGACGGTGCTCGCCGCGCTCGAGCGGCTCGAGGCCGACCCCGAGGTCGACGTGATCGTCATCGCGCGCGGCGGCGGCGACTTCCAGAACCTGCTCGGCTTCAGCGACGAGCGGCTCGTGCGCGCCGTCGCGGCCGCGACGACCCCCGTCGTGTCGGCGATCGGCCACGAGAACGACCGGCCGCTGCTCGACGACGTCGCCGACCTGCGCGCATCCACGCCGACGGATGCGGCGAAGCGGGTCGTGCCGGACGTCGCGGAGGAGCTCGCCCGCATCGCGCAGGCGCGCGCGCAGCTGCGGCAGCGCGTGACGCAGCTCGTCGCGCGCGAGGCCGAGCGGCTCGAGGGCGTGCGGTCCCGGCCCGCGCTCGCGCGGCCGGAGACGCTCATCGACGTGCGCGCCGAGGACCTCGCGCGGCTCACCGCGCGCGCCGACGAGCTCGCGGGCCGGGTGGTCGAGGTGGCCGGGCAGCGGCTCGACCACCTGCGGCAGACGCTGCGCGCGCTCAGCCCGCAGGCGACGCTCGACCGCGGCTACGCGGTGGTCCAGACCGCGGCGGGCTCGGTCGCGCGCGACGCGGCGACCGTCGCGGCCGGCGACGCCCTGCTCGTCACGCTCGCGAGCGGCACCCTCGACGCGCAGGTGACCGCGGCGCATCCGGAGCTCTGAGCCCGCGCCGCCCGAGCGGCGCACCTGAGGGCGCGGACCGCCGGCCCCGGCGCGATGCCGGAGCCGGCGGGCGGGCTCAGCGCTGCGCGTAGCGGGTGCGCACGAAGTACAACCCGACGAGCGAGATGACCGCGATCGCCATGTAGTACAGGCTCGGCGCGTTGAGGGAGCCCGTGATGTTGAGGAGCCACGTGAGCACGAGCGGCGCGATGCCGCCGAGCACCGTGACGCCGACGTTGTAGGTCACCGAGAGCCCCGTGCCGCGCACGTCGGCCGGGAACATCGACGAGAGCAGCCCCGGCAGGGGCGCGAAGTAGAAGACCATCACGACGCCGAGCAGCGCGATCGCGACGACGAGCGCGGCGACGCTGCGCAGCGTGACGATGAGCTGGAACACCGGCCACGCGAGCACGAGCGCCGCGATCGCCGCCCACGTCATGATGCGCGCGGGGCCCACCCGGTCGGCGAGCCGGCCGACGTACGGGGAGCCGACGATCGTGATGAGGCCCGAGACGATGCCGCCGAGGTACGCGGCGGTCGGGGGGATGTCGAGGTTCGCGACCGCGAAGGTCGGCATGTAGAGGATCATGTAGACCGAGATCGTGGCGACGCCGATCACCGCGGAGCCGGCGAGCAGGCGGCCGGCGTGCTCGCGGAAGACCGCCGCGAGGGGCGACTTGCGGCGCTCGGTCGAGCCGAGCTCCTCGGGCTCGGCGAGCCGCGCCCGGATGTACAGGCCCACGGGGCCGATGAGCAGGCCGACGAAGAACGGCACGCGCCAGCCCCAGTCGTAGAGGTCCTGCTCCGAGAGCCACGTGTTGAGGCCGAAGCCGAACGCCGAGGCGAGCAGCATCGACACGCCCTGCGCGCCGACCTGCCACGAGGCGTAGAACATCTTGCGGTGCGGGGCGGTCTCGATGAGGAAGGTCGTCGCGGTGCCGAACTCGCCGCCCGCGGAGAAGCCCTGGATGAGCCGGGAGAGCAGGATGATCACGCCGCCCCAGATCCCGACCATCGCGTACGTCGGCGCGACCGCCATGAGCAGCGTGCCGACCATCATGAGCAGCAGGGTGAGGGTGAGCGCGCTCTTGCGGCTCGTGCGGTCGGCGTAGCTGCCGAGGATCATGCCGCCGAGGGGGCGGATGAGGTAGGTCGTGGCGAACGTCGCGAACGTGTAGATGAGGCCGTACTCGCCGGCGTCGGGGAAGAAGTTCTCGGTGATGACGACCGCGAACGAGGCGTAGACGATGATGTCGAACCACTCGAGGGCGGCGCCGATCGAGCTGGAGATCACCGCCTTCCTCGCGGCGGCGAGCCGCTCCGGGGTTGCCTGGACGGTGGCGGTCATGCGATGTCTCCTCGCGGGTCGGGTCAGGCGTCGACGCTGAGGTCGGCGATGAGTCGGTCGACGAGCGCCTCGCAGCGCGCGATCTGCTCGAGCTCGATGAACTCGTCGGGGGCGTGCGCCTGCGCGATGTCGCCCGGGCCGCACACGACGGTGGGGATGCCGGCGTTCGCGAAGAGGCCGGCCTCGGTGCCGTACGTCACCTTGTCGTCGCTCGGCTCGCCGCCCCACGCGGCCGCGAGCGCGACGATGTCGGCATCGGCGGGCGTGTCGACGCCGGGCGCCGCCGCGGTCGTCGTGAGCGTCACGCTCGCGCCGGGGTGGCGCTCGCGCATGCCCGCCTCGATGCGGCGGCACTCGGCGCGGAAGCGCTCGACGAGCGCCTCGTGGTCGACGGTCGTGAGCGCGCGGAACTCGAAGTGGACGGTGCACTCCGCGGGGATCGTGTTGATCGCGATGCCGCCGTCGATGCGGTTGACGCTCACGGTCGTGAACGGCACGACGTAGCCGTCGTCGAACGGCCCCTGCTCGCGCAGCTCGTCGGCGACGCCCTGCACGAAGCGCACGAGCTCGGCCGCGGCGACGATCGCGTTCTCGCCCTGCGGCGTGAGGGAGGAGTGCGCCGCGAGGCCGCGCACGTCGACGCGGAACACGTTCATCGACTTGTGGCCGCGCACGATCCGCATGCTCGTCGGCTCCCCGACGACGCAGCCGCGCGGCGCGAGCCCTCGCCGCACGATCTCGTCGACGAGTCCGATCGCGCCGACGCAGCCGACCTCCTCGTCGTACGAGAGGGCGAGGTGGATGGGCTCGGCGAGCCGGGCGGTCGCCATCGCGGGCGCCTTCGCGAGCAGCACGCCCAGGAACGACTTCATGTCGGCCGCGCCGCGCGCGTAGAGGCGGCCGTCGCGGACCTCGGGCTCGAACGGCGCGCTGCTCCACACCTGACCGTCGACCGGGACGACGTCGGTGTGCGCCGAGAGCACGATGCCGCCGGTGACCGTCCCGTCGGCGGCGGGGATCGTCGCGAGCAGGTTCGCCTTGTCGCCCTCGGGGCTCGGCACGAGCGCCGCGTCGACGCCCACCGCGGCGAGGCGCGCGACCGCGTGCTCGACGAGCGGCAGGTTGGAGTCGCGGCTCGTGGTGTCGAAGCGCAGGAGCGCGGCGATCTCGGCCATGGTTGCTTCGGAGGGTGCGGTGGGCATGCCTGCGTGCGGCTCCTCGATGTCGGGGGAAGCGTCCATCCTCCCACGCTCCCGATGCCCCGAGCCCGTGGGCGGTGCGGCGGTAGACTGCCCCGGTGACCACCACCCCCGCGGGCGACGCCGTCGCCGAGCTGTCGTACGAGCAGGCGCGCGACGAGCTCGTGCGCGTCGTGCAGGCGCTCGAGTCGGGCGGAGCGTCGCTCGAGGAGTCCCTCGCGCTCTGGGAGCGCGGCAACGCGCTCGCAGACCGCTGCGAGGAGTGGCTCCAGGGTGCGAAGGCGAGGCTCGACGCGGCGCGCTCGAGCGCGGCGCCCGCCGGCACCTCGGAGGGGGCCGCTCCGGCATGAGCCCCAAGCAGCCCAGGGTCGTCGCCGAGCTCGGGCGCCCCGAGACGCCTGAGGAGACCGCCGCGCGCAAGGCCGCAGCGTCGCGCCGCCACCGCGAGAACCAGACGTTCACGAACCTGATCGTCGCGGTCGTCGCGAGCCTCGGCGTCGTGCTCGTGATGGTGCTCGTCGTGCTCCGGCCCGACGTGCAGCCGCGCGAGCCCGTCGACGTCGCCGCGGCCGCGGCTGCCGCGCAGGGCACGGTCGACGAGCCGCTCCTCGCGCCGGCGCTCCCCGAGGGCTTCGCCGCGAACGCCGCCGAGCTGCGCACGGGCGCCGACGGGATCGTCACCTGGTACGCCGGCTACGTGACGCCCGACCAGCAGTTCGTCTCGTTCACGCAGGCGATCGACGCGAACCCGACGTGGCTCGTGCAGGCGATCGACTCCGCGCCGCAGACGGGCGAGCGCGTCGTCGGGGGCCGCACGTGGACAGAGCACGATCAGCGGGACGCCGAGGACCCGGGCAACTTCGCCTACGTCCTCACGACCGAGCACGGCGCATCCACCGTCGTCATCGCCGGCACCGCCGCCGACGACGAGATCCAGACCTTCGCCGAGGCCGTGAGCGCCGAGCTCTCGGCCGGCGAGTGACGCACCCAACCGAGGAGGGCACGAAGCAGTGAACGACGTCGAGTACCGGATCGAGCACGACACGATGGGCGAGGTGCGGGTGCCGAAGCACGCGCTCTACGCCGCGCAGACCCAGCGGGCGGTCGAGAACTTCCCCATCTCGGGCACGGGCCTCGAGCCCGCGCAGATCGTCGCGCTCGCCCGCATCAAGCGCGCCGCCGCGATCGCGAACCGCGAGCTCGGGATCCTCGAGGCCGACGTCGCCGACGCGATCGTCGCCGCGGCCGACGAGGTCATCGGGGGCGCGCACCACGACCAGTTCCCCGTGGACACGTACCAGACGGGCTCCGGCACCTCGTCGAACATGAACATGAACGAGGTGCTCGCGACGCTCGCGACGAAGCACCGCGGCGCGAGCGTGCACCCGAACGACCACGTGAACGCGTCGCAGTCGTCGAACGACGTCTTCCCCACCTCGGTGCACATCGCCGTCACGGGCGCGCTCATCGAGCAGGCGATCCCCGCGCTCGAGCACCTCGCCGGCGCGCTCGAGGAGAAGGCGGCGCTCTGGGCCGACGCCGTCAAGCCCGGCCGCACCCACCTCATGGACGCGACGCCCGTGACGCTCGGCCAGGAGTTCGGCGGGTACGCCGCCCAGATCCGCTACGGCATCGAGCGCATCCAGGCCGCGCTCCCCCGCGTCGCCGAAGTGCCGCAGGGCGGCACGGCCGTCGGCACCGGCATCAACACCCCGCTCGGCTTCCCCGAGAAGGTCATCGCCGAGATCGCCGCGTCGAGCGGCCTGCCGATCACCGAGGCGCGCAACCACTTCGAGGCGCAGGCGAACCGCGACGCGCTCGTCGAGGCATCCGGGGCCCTGCGCACGATCGCCGTGTCGCTCACGAAGATCAACAACGACTTGCGCTGGATGGGCTCGGGCCCGAACACGGGGCTCGGCGAGATCGCGATCCCCGACCTGCAGCCGGGCTCGTCGATCATGCCCGGCAAGGTCAACCCGGTCGTGCCCGAGGCCGTGCTCATGGTCGCCTCGCGCGTCATCGGCAACGACGCGACGGTCGCCTGGGCGGGCGCGTCGGGCTCGTTCGAGCTCAACGTGCAGATCCCCGTCATGGGCACGGCGCTGCTCGAGTCGATCCGCCTGCTCTCGAACGCGTCGCGCGTGCTCGCCGACAAGACGATCGCGGGCCTCGAGGCGAACGTCGAGCGGGCCGCGGCGCTCGCGGGCATGAGCCCGTCGATCGTCACGCCGCTCAACCGGCTCATCGGCTACGAGGCCGCCGCGAAGATCGCGAAGCACTCGGTCAAGCAGGGCATCACGGTGCGCGAGGCCGTCATCGACCTCGGCTACCTCGAGCGCGGCGAGCTCACCGAGGGCGACCTCGACAAGGCGCTCGACCTGCTGTCGATGACGCACCCGGGCGTCGCGAAGTAGCAGTCGCGTCGCGACGCGACTGAGGGGGGCATCCGCTGCGGCGGGTGCCCCCCTCGCGTGCTGTCCCTGGCGTGCGACGTAGGGTGGGCGGATGCGCTACCCCGAGGTGAGAAGAGACGGCACGGTCGAGACGCTGCACGGGGAGGAGATCGCCGACCCGTACCGCTGGCTGGAGGACGGCGAATCGACGGAGGTGCGCGCGTTCATCGAGGCGCAGAACGCGTTCGCCGAGCCGATCCTCGCGGCGCTCCCGGCGCGGGACGCGTTCCGCGACCGCGTGACCGCGCTGCTCGAGGCGCCGACGCGCGGCTGCCCGTGGGAGCGCGGCGGCCGCGTGTTCGCGTGGCACTCCGACGGCGAGAACCAGCCGGTGCTCGTGACCGCCGACTCGGCCGACGGCCTGGAGGACGGCCGCGTCCTGCTCGACCCCAACGCGCTCTCGGCCGACGGCACCGTCGCGGTGAACGTCGCGAGCGTCTCCCCCGACGGGGCGCTGCTCGCCTACGGCGTCTCCGACGGCGGCTCCGACTGGCGCACCATCCGCATCCGCGACGTCGCGACCGGCGACGACCTCGCCGACGAGATCCCGTGGACCAAGTGGAACGCGCCGGTCTGGCTGCCCGGCGGCCGCGCGTTCAGCTACTGGGCGTACGACGCCCCCGCGGGCGACGCGCTCACCGACGAGATGGGCGCCGGCCGCCTCATGCGGCACGAGATCGGCGCCCCGGTCGCCGACGACGCGGTGCTCTTCGCCCGGCCCGACGAGCCGCGCCTGTTCGCGCGCCACTGGCCGCGCGACGACGAGTGGTTCGTGCTCTCGACCGACACCGGCTCGTCGAGCGGCAACGACCTCGCCGTGCGGCGGCACGACGAAGCGGCGGATGCGCTGCGGCAGCTGGTCACGGGCCACGAGCACGAGTGGAACGCGGTGGGCATCCACGACGGCGTCCTCTACGCCGTGACCGACGCCGGCGCGCCGCGCTACCGGCTCGCCGTGTTCGACCTCGCGACCGGCGAGGAGGCGACCGCGGTGCCCGAGCACGCCGAGGACGTGCTGCTCGACGCTTCGCTCACGGCGAGCGGCCTCGTGCTCGAGTACTCGCACGACGCGAGCCACCGCATGCAGCTCGCGGGCTTCGACGGCACCCTCGGCGACGCCGTGCCGCTCGGCGACGGCGTCTCCCTCACCGGCTCCCACGCGAGCGCCACGAGCGCCACCGTCTTCGTCTCGACCTCGAGCTTCGTCGACCGCGGTACGCGGTACGTCGTCGAGGTCGACGGCGGCCGGCTCGTCGCGCACCGCACGCTCCCGACCCCGGGGCCGGAGGCGCCCCGGGCGGTGACCGAGCGCATCCGCACCGCCTCGAGCGACGGCGAGCAGGTGCCGGCGTTCCTCGTGCGGCCCGAGGGCGACGCGGGCGACGCGCCGCGCCCGACGCTCATCTGGGCGTACGGCGGCTTCAACATCCCGATGAACCCCGGCTTCCGCGCGGTGCTCGCCGCGTGGGTCGAGGCGGGGGGCGTGCTCGTGGTGCCGAACCTGCGCGGCGGCGGCGAGTTCGGCTCGGCATGGCACAAGGCCGGCACGAAGGAGCGCAAGCAGCAGGTCTTCGACGACCTGTACGCGATCGCCGACCACCTGATCGCGACCGGCGTGACGACGCGCGAGCAGCTCGCGCTGCACGGGCGCTCGAACGGCGGCCTGCTCGCGGGCGCCGCCCTCACCCAGCGGCCCGAGCTGTGGGCCGCGGTGCTGCCGGGCGTCGGCGTGCTCGACATGCTGCGCTACCACCGGTTCACGATCGGCTGGGCGTGGGCGAGCGACTACGGCGACCCCGACGACGCCGACGCGCACGGGTACCTCCGCGCCTACTCGCCGCTCCACAACGTGCGCGACGACGTCGCCTACCCGCCGACGCTCATCACGACCGGCGACCACGACGACCGCGTCGTGCCCGCGCACTCCTTCAAGTTCGCCGCCGAGCTGCAGCGCGCGCAGCAGGCGGCCGCGGCGGCGGGGCACGGCGCGGATGCGCCGGTGCTGCTCTCGGTCGACACGCGCGCCGGGCACGGCATGGGCAAGCCGAAGGACGCCGCGGCGCTCGAGTTCGCCGACCAGCTGGCCTTCGCGGCGCACCACACGGGGCTCGCCGTGCCGAGCACGGCGGAGTCGGACACCGCGCTGGCAGGGCGGTCCCGGTGACCGACGAGCGGGAGCTCGCCGCGTGGGGCGCGGCGGTCGCCGACCTCTGGGAGCGCTTCGACGAGACGCCCGCCGATGCGGCGATCGACGCGATGCGCGCGCTCGCCGCCGCGTACCCCGGCGACGACGGCCGCGCCGCGTTCGAGCTCGCCGGCATCCTCGACGCCCACGGGCGCGAGGTCGAGGCGGAGCGCGAGTACGAGCGCGCGCTCGAGCTCGGGCTCGAGCCGGCCCACCACGCGCAGCTCGCCGTGCAGTACGGCTCGACGCTGCGGAACACGGGCCGCGTCGACGACGCGATCGCGGTGCTCGAGGCCGCGCCGACGCATCCGTCGACGGGCGCGGCGCCCCGCGCCTTGCTCGCGCTCGCGCTGCACAGCGCCGGGCGCCACGAGGAGGCGCTGCGGGTCGCGCTCGAGGCGCTCGCGCCGACGCTCCCCCGCTACCGCCGCTCGGTGCTCGCCTACGCGGCCGAGCTCGCGCATCCGCCCGCCTGACGCCGCTGCCGGTCGCGGCCGCTCAGGCCGTGAGGGCGGCGGCGATGTCGCGGTGCAGCTCGAGCAGCGGCACGGTCCGCTCCGCCGGGCCGCGACCGAAGCCGCACTCGGTGGCGATGCCGAACGGCGCGCGCC
>NZ_JANQCH010000037.1 GCF_024723325.1 Agrococcus sp. HG114 | reverse complement strand
AGCCCGGCCTTCCGGGCGGGCTCGTTCGTCGCGACGACGATCGCCGGCTTGCCGTCGACCGCTCCGCCGATCGCGACCACGGCCGCGGCGTCGGCGCCGAGGCGCTCGCGCACCTGCGCGGCGAGCGAGCGGAGGTCGTCCTGCGAGCCGACCGCGCCGAGGTCGACGCCCGCGAACAGCGCCTCACCGACGCGCTCGGCGCTGTCGGCGATCGGCTGCACGCGCGCCGCGAGCTGCTTCGACTCGAACTCGGCGATGCGCTTCTCGGCCACCTTGAGCGAGCCGACGAGCTCCTCGATGCGGCTCGGCAGCTGCTCGCGCGGCGTCTTCAGCATGCTCGTGAGCTCGCTCACGAGCGTGCGCTCCGCGACCAGCTGCTGGAACGCATCCGCCCCCACCGCCGCCTCGACGCGCCGCGCGGTCGAGCCGACGCTCGACTCGCTCGTGATCGAGATGAGGCCGATCTGGCTCGAGGCGCCCACGTGGGTGCCGCCGCAGAGCTCGCGCGACCAGGGCCCGCCGATGTCGACCATGCGCACGGTCGAGCCGTACTTCTCGCCGAAGAGCGACATCGCGCCGAGCGCCTTCGCCTCGTCGATCGGCATGACCCGTGTCTCGACGGGGAGGTCGTCGCGGATCGCGCTGTTCGCGATGCCCTCGAGCTCCTGCCGCATGCCGGGCGAGAGCGGGCTCGACCACGAGAAGTCGAGGCGCATGTACCCGGCCTTGTTGTAGGAGCCGGCCTGCACCGCGTCGGGGCCGAGCAGCTGCCGCAGCGCCGCGTGCACGAGGTGCGTGGCCGTGTGCGCCTTGTTCGCGCCGCGCCGGTAGAGCGGGTCGACGACCGCGTGCGCGACGTCGCCGACCGCGAGCTCGCCCGACGTGACGCGCACCGTGTGGCTGATGAGGCCCTGGACGGGCCGCTGCACGTCGAGCACCTCGGCCTCGAAGCCCTGGCCGACGAGCCGGCCCTGGTCGCTGTCCTGGCCGCCGGACTCCGCGTACAGCGGCGTCGCGGTGAGGATGACCTCGACCTCCTGGTCGACGCCCGCCGAGGCGACCTGCGCGCCGTCGGCGATGATGCCGATGACCTCGCCGTCGGCCTCGAGCTCGTCGTAGCCGAGGAACGCGGTCTCGCCCTTGCCGCGCAGCTCGGCGTAGACCGACAGGTCGGCGAGCTGGCGGCGGCGCGACTTCGCGTCGGCCTTCGCTCGCGTGCGCTGCTCGCTCATGAGCGTCTCGAACGTCGACCGGTCGACCTCGAGGCCCGCCTCCTCAGCGATCTCCATCGTGAGGTCGATCGGGAACCCGTACGTGTCGTGGAGCAGGAACGCCGTCTTGCCCGGCACGACGTGCCCGGCGTCGCGGCGCACGCCCTCCATCGCGAGGTCGAGCACCGTCGAGCCGGACTCGAGCGTCTTGAGGAAGGTCTCCTCCTCGGCGACCGCCATGCGCTCGATGCGCGGGAAGGCAGCCTCGAGCTCCGGGTACGCGGTCGACATCGCGTCGAAGCTCGCGCGGAAGAGCGTCGGGAAGGTCGGCTCCTGCACGCCGAGCAGGCGCATCGACCGGATCGACCGGCGCATGAGGCGGCGCAGGATGTAGCCGCGCCCGTCGTTGCCGGGCGTCACCCCGTCGCCCATGAGCATGAGCGACGAGCGCACGTGGTCCGCGACCACGCGCATCCGCACGTCGTCCTCGTGGCTCGCCCCGTAGCGGCGGCCCGAGAGCTCGCTCGCGAGGTCGAGCACCGGGCGCACCTGGTCGATCTCGTACATGTTCTGCACGCCCTGCTTGAGGAACGCGACGCGCTCGAGGCCCATGCCCGTGTCGATGTTCTTGCTCGGCAGCTCGCGCACGATGGTGAACTCGGTCTTCGAGCGCACGTCGGCGATCTCGTCCTGCATGAAGACGAGGTTCCAGATCTCGACGTAGCGGTCGCTGCCGGTCGCGGGCCCGCCGTCGGGGCCGTGCTCGGGCCCGAGGTCGAAGAAGATCTCGGAGTCGGGGCCGGCAGGACCGGGCTGCCCCGTCATCCAGTAGTTGTCCTCGAGGCCGAGGCGCTGGATGCGCGCGGGGTCGATGTCGGTGTGCTCGAGCCAGAGGCGCTCTGCCTCGTCGTCGGTCTCGAAGACGGTGACCCAGAGATCGGCGGGGCTGAAGCCGTAGCCGCCGTCGGCCTCGGCGCCCGTGAGGAGCTCCCACGCGTAGCCGATCGCCTCGCGCTTGAAGTAGTCGCCGAACGACCAGTTGCCCGCCATCTGGAAGAAGGTGCCGTGCCGGGGCGTGCGGCCCACCTCTTCGATGTCGTTGGTGCGGATGCACTTCTGCACGTCGGCGACGCGGGGCCAGGGGGCGGGCACCCGGCCGGAGAGGTACGGGATGAACGGCACCATGCCGGCGATCGTGAACATGATCGCCGGGTCGTCGCTCACGAGCGACGCCGACGGGACGATCTGGTGGTCGCGGCGCTCGAAGTGCTCGAGGAACCGGCGGTGGATCTCTGCGGTCTGCATGCGTTCAGGTCTCTCCAGCCCCGACGGGGCATGACGATCCCGGGCGCCGCGCGCCCGGGATCGGATCGGATCGGGTCACTCGCCTCGCAGCTCGCGGTCGCGAGCCTGGTAGCCGTCCTTGACCGCGTCGGTGAACTCGCGGCTGCGAGCGTCCAGGCCGTCGAAGAACCGCTTGCCCTTGTCGGTCTCGTCGATGCGGCGCGCGGCGAAGACGCCGATGACGACGCCGATGGCCAGGAACAGGAGCTTCTTCACGGCGGATCCTCCTCGAGTCTCGATGCGCCCGGCGTCGGATCGCGCCGGGGCGCAGCCAGTCTAACGACGAGGGGGGCCGCCTTCTCGGCGACCCCCCTCAGCGTGGTCCGGATCAGCGGGCCGCGTAGTACTCGACGACGAGCTGCACCTCTGCGACGACGGGCACCTCGGCGCGCTGCGGGCGGCGCACGAGGCGCGCCTGCAGGCGGTCGAGCTGCACGTCGAGGTACGGCGGGACGGGGGGCAGCACGCCCGCGTGGCCACCGGCTGCGGCGACCTGGAACGGCTCCATGCCCTCGCTGCGCTCGTGCACGTGGATGAGCTGGCCCGGCTTCACGCGGAACGACGGGCGGTCGACGCGCTGGCCGTCGACCATGATGTGGCGGTGCACGACGAGCTGGCGGGCCTGCGAGATCGTGCGGGCGAAGCCGGCGCGCAGCACGAGCGCGTCGAGGCGCATCTCGAGCAGCTCGACGAGGTTCTCACCGGTCAGGCCGGCCTGGCGGCGGGCCTCGTTGAACGTCGTGCGCAGCTGCGCCTCGCGGATGCCGTACTGGGCGCGCAGGCGCTGCTTCTCGCGGAGGCGGACGGCGTAGTCGCTGTCGGCCTTGCGCTTGGTGCGGCCGTGCTGGCCGGGGCCGTAGGGGCGCTTCTCGAGGTAGCGCGCGGCCTTCGGGGTGAGGGCGACGCCGAGGGCGCGCGACAGGCGCACCTTCGAACGGGTACGGGACTTCGTGGACATGACTTCCTTCGCTGATTCGCTGCCGCGCGAGCGGCTGTCGCGGCGGAGTGCCGGGACTCAAGGAGGGGGGCGGGTCCGAGATGGCAGCCGGGCTGCCGGTGGACCAAGCGACCACCTTACCAGATCAGGCGTCGCCGGCGAGGATCCGACGGATGCGCTCGAGCCGGGCCGCGACGTCCCGCTCGTAGCCGTGCGCGCCGGGCTCGTAGTAGCGCCGGCCGACGAGCGGGTCGGGCAGGTGCTGCTGGGCGGCGACGCCGTGGGGCGCGTCGTGCGCGTACCGGTAGCCCTTGCCGTGGCCGAGGCGCTTCGCGCCCGGGTAGTGCGCGTCGCGCAGGTGGTTCGGCACCCGGCCGAAGTCGCCTCGGCGCACATCGGCGATCGCGCGGTCGATGCCGAGGTAGGACCGGTTCGACTTCGGGGCGGTCGCGAGGTACACCGTCGCCTCCGCGAGCGGGATGCGGCCCTCGGGCATCCCGATGAGCTGCACGGCCTGCGCCGCCGCGGTCGCGATCACGAGGCCCTGCGGATCGGCCATCCCGATGTCCTCGCTCGCGAGCACGATGATGCGGCGCGCGATGAAGCGCGGGTCCTCCCCCGCCTCGATCATGCGCGCGAGGTAGTGGAGCGCCGCGTCGGGATCGGAGCCGCGCACCGACTTGATGAACGCGGAGATGACGTCGTAGTGCTCATCCCCCTGGCGGTCGTAGCGCAGCAGCGCCCGGTCGACCGCGCTCGCGAGCGCCTCCGCGGTCACCGTGACCGGCGCATCCGCCCCGCCCTCGGCGCCCTCGGCGCCGTCGAGGGCGTGCGCCCCGGCGGCCTCGAGCGCGGTGAGCGCTCTGCGGGCGTCGCCCGAGGAGAGTCGGATGAGCTGGGCGCGGGCGTCGTCGTCGAGCGCGATCCGTCCGTCGAAGCCGCGCGGGTCGGCGATCGCCCGCCCGACGAGCTCGGCGATGTCGTCGTCGTCGAGCGGCTCGAGCGTCAGCAGCAGCGAGCGCGACAGCAGCGGGCTGATGACGCTGAACGACGGGTTCTCGGTCGTCGCCGCGATGAGCGTGACCCAGCCCTGCTCGACGCCCGGCAGCAGCGCGTCCTGCTGCGCCTTCGTGAAGCGGTGGATCTCGTCGAGGAAGAGCACGGTCGAGCGCTGGTAGAGGTCGCGGTCGCTCAGCGCGGCCTCCATGACCTGCCGCACGTCCTTGACGCCGGCGGTGACGGCGCTCAGCTCGACGAAGCGCCGGTCGGAGGAGTGCGCGATCGACTGCGCGAGCGTCGTCTTGCCGGTGCCCGGCGGCCCCCACAGGATGACGCTCTGCCCGCTCGCCGCCGGGCCCGATGCGCCCTCGCTCGGCGCCGCGAGCCGCCGGAGCGGCGATCCGGGACCGAGCAGGTGGCGCTGCCCGACGACCTCGTCGAGGCTCGTCGGGCGCATGCGCACCGCGAGCGGCGCCGTCGTGCCCCAAGCCATCCCCCCACTGTAGGCGGGTGCTACGGCGCGAGCTCCGCGAACGCGGCGGCGATGGCGCCCGAGCCGTCCTTCAGCCGCTCGGTGTGCCCGACGCGGTTCCACTCCGGCCACCGGAAGTCGAGCTCGTGCGCGCTCCCATCGGCGGCGAAGCGGAGCGTGACCCCGTCGACGTGCACGAGCTGCGCGGGCTCGCCCTCGCCGAGCGCGGTCCGGCTCGAGGGGTCGGCCATCCCGAGCATGGGCCACGGCAGGCGCAGCCGCACCGAGCGGCGCTCGGCATCCGCGCTCCACGTCGCGCGGCTGTCGTACTCGGCCGACGCGGGATCCCAGTCGCCCTCGACGAGCAGCCCGGGCTCGTGGTGCTCGGCGGGCAGGACGCGGTCGCCGAGGTGGTGCGCACGGTTCGTCAGCAGCCGGTAGAGGTGCCACTCGTCCGCGGCGTCGGGATGGTACGGGCGCACGGCGGTGTCGAGGCGCATCGGGTCGAGCTCCTGCCGCACCTCGGCGCGAGCGGTCGCCGCCTCGGTGTCGACGAGCACGCGGTAGTCGTCGCGGAGCGGACCCGGGAGCACGTCGACGCCGACCGAGAGCTCTCGCGGCAGCCGCTCGCGCAGGGCGAGGTCGATGTGCACCCAGCTCGCGTCGGCGCGCACGGAGATGTGCTCGAACGGTCCGCTGCTCGGGCGCTCCTCGGCAACGGCGTCCGGCACCAGGTCGGAGTCGGTCGCGACGATGCCGAACCACTGCTCGTTGGTGAGCGGGTCGTGCCACAGCTGCCGCCGCTCGGGCACCTGGTGCTCCATCGTGTTCCAGGTGTGCTTGAACCATTCGTCGGTCCACGAGAACACGAACGCCCCGCCGAGCCCGAGGCCGGCCATCATGCGCGCCATGTCGGCGTTCATCGCCATCGCGGTCGACTCGTCGTGGCCGCCCTGGTCGCGACCGAGCGTGCCGGCGTGCGCGCTGCCGAGCGACGTGGGCACTCCGAACTCGGTCACGAGCAGCGGCATCCGCTCGGCGAAGTGCTCCTGGAGCGCCGCGAGGTAGCCGGCGTAGCGGTCGCTCTCGCCGCGCCACTCCTGCTCGTCGTAGCCGGGCTCGTAGCGCTGGAAGTCCGGGTAGTAGGGGTAGGCGTGGAAGCTCGCGAACGTGCCGCCCGGCCACGCGGCCGTCGGCAGCACGTGGTTCGCGTCGACGCCGACGAGGTCCTCGGTCTCGAGCGGCTCGGTGTCGTGCACGAGCGGGTCGGTCGTCGGCCAGTTCGCGAGCGCGATCGGCACCGAGTCGCCGCGGGCGGCCTCGAGCGCCGCGAGGTCGTCCATGTGCCGGGCGATCCAGCGCTCCGTGCCGGAGGCATCGTCGGTCGGGGCGAAGTAGCGGCCCGGCTCGCCGCTTCCGGCGCCGCAGGCGGCATCCGTCCGCGCTGTGCCGGCAGGGTCCCACTCGACGCCGACGATCCACGCAGCGAGCCACGGCGAGACGTCGGTCGTCCAGCGTCCGGATGCAGCGCCGGGCGCCGCTGCACGTTCGAGGTCCCCGTGCACGGCTGCCGACACGGCGGAGAGCTCGGCGGAGAACGCCTCGTCGAGCGCGGGCTCGCAGAGCGTCCCGCCCTCCTCGACGTAGCGCTCGTCGGGCAGGTACACGCCCTGCACCAGGTACAGCGGCTCGCTCGGGTGCGCAGCGTTGTAGGCAGCGAGCTCGTCGTAGAAGGTGGGCGGGTGCAGCGTGTAGATGCGGACGACGCGGATGCCGAGGTCGGCCATCTGCGGGAACCAGCGACGGTAGTCGTCTGCGGTGAGCACGTCGATCTCCCCCGGCTGGTGCAGCGGCACCGTCGCGCCGACGTTGACCCCGGGCAGGAAGCCCTTGTCGCCCGACGCGGTGTGCAGCCGGAACCCGTCCCGGTCGGATTCGGCGAGCACGCGCAGCCCACCCGCCTGCACGGCGGCGGGTGCCCAGTCCGAGCTCGGCTCCGGGTCCGGCGCCGCTCCCGCGCTCGCGCAGCCGGCGAGCAGCGCCGCGGTGAGCACGAGCGCGCACCGAACCTGAAGCATCCTCTTCTTCGCACAGCGCGACTGTAGCGGAGCGGTAGCCTGGACCGCGGTCGCGCGGGCGCGCGACGCGAGAGGGAGCACCGAGTGGTCACGAAGCAGGAGCAGGAGCGGCGCGTGCGCGACTACCGCGCGCGGCAGGTCGTCCACGAGCGCCGTCGGCGGCGGCAGCGTCGTGACTCGCTCGTCGGGATCGCGCTCGCGCTCGTGGTGCTGCTCGGCGGCGCGGCCCTCATCGGCGCGCAGGAGGCGAGCGCTCCCGCCGACACCGCGGCGCCCGCCCCGAGCGAGACCGCGGTCGAGTCGCTCGTGCCGGATCCGTCGCTCGCCGAGGGTCGCACGTGGACCGGCGCCATGACGATCGGCGGCGTAGAGCTCGGCGTCGAGCTCGACGGCGCCGCGGCGCCCCAGGCGGTCTCGGCCGTGCTCTTCGACACGCAGCGCGACTACTACGACGGCAAGACCTGCCACCGCCTCACGACGAGCGAGGGCTTCTCGGTGCTCCAGTGCGGCTCGGCCGACGGGCAGGGCGGCGGGGACCCGTCGTTCATGTACGGCCCCGTCGAGAACGCGCCCGCCGACGACGTGTACCCCGAGGGCACGATCGCGATGGCGCGGCAGGGCCAGAACGGCGACTCGAACGGGCACCAGTTCTTCATCGTCTACGGCGACACGACGATCCCGTCCGACTCCGCGGGCGGCTACTCGGTCATCGGGCGCGTCACGTCCGGCCTCGACGCGCTGCGCGAGCAGGTCATCGCGAAGGGCACCGCCGGCGGCGTGCCCGACGGCCCGCCCGCCGAGCCCGTGACGATCGACGAGTTCACGCTCGAGTGACGTCTCCGGCCGGGGCCCACGTGGACCCGGCATCCGCTCCCCCGCGCTACGCTCGACCTGCCCCTTCCCTCGTCTGAGAGACCCCGTGATGACCGATCCCATCCAGCCCACCGACTCCGCCGCCGCGGAGGAGACCGCCGTCGAGGAGGGGAGCGCCGCTCCCGAGCAGGCCGCCGAGGCTCCCGCGGAGGCCGCCGAGGCTCCCGAGCAGGCCGCCGAGGCTCCCGCGCCCGCCGCGGACGCGGCTCCGGCTCCCGAGGTCTCCGCCGCCGAGATGGCAGCTGCCGCCGACGCCGCCGCAGGGATCCCGGTCGAGGAGTCGGTCGCCGAGCTGCCTGCCGACGAGGCACCGGTCGAGCCGGCGCCCGCCCCGGCGACCCCCACCGAGCCCGCACCGGCGGACGGCTCCGACGACGTGGCCGCGGGATCGTCCGAGCAGCCCGTCGACGGGGCCGAGCCCTCCATGGGCGAGCCCGTGATCGAGCGCGGCCTCGGCCGCGTGGACGCGACAGGCATGGTCGCGGTCAAGGAGGGCGAGCGCTGGCGCGTCGTCGGGCAGTTCCCCGACGTCGGCGCCGAGGAGGCGCTCGCGTACTTCGAGCGCAAGTTCGCCGACCTCGAGGGCCAGGTGCGGCTCCTCGAGCAGCGCATCCGCGGTGGCGCGAGCGCGCGCGACGTCGCGAAGGCCGCGTCGCACCTGCACTCGACCGTCCAGGCGGCGAACGCCGTCGGCGACATCCCCTCGCTCCTGACGCGCCTCGACGCCCTGCGCGGCGAGCTCGGAGAGCTCGAGGCGCAGCAGCAGGCGGCGAGCCGCGCCGAGGTCGAGCAGGCGCTCGCCGAGCGCACCAAGGTCGTCGAGTCGATCGAGCGGCTCGCGAGCGGCGACCTCGAGCACGTGCAGTGGAAGCAGACCATGCAGCAGGTCGACGTGCTCTTCGCGGAGTGGCAGCGCCTGCAGAAGGACGGCCCGCGCCTGTCGAAGGGTCAGGCCGACGGACTGTGGAAGCGCTTCCGCGACGCGCGGGCGACGCTCGAGACCGCGCGCCGACGCTTCTTCGCCGAGCTCGACGCCTCGCACAAGGACGTCCGCGCCCGCAAGCAGGCGCTCGTCGAGCAGGCGCAGGCGCTCGCCCCGAAGGGCTCCGACGGGATCCCCGCGTACCGCAGCCTGCTCGACCAGTGGAAGGCCGCCGGCCGCGCCGGCCGCAAGGTCGACGACGCACTGTGGGCGCAGTTCAAGGAGGCCGGCGACGTCCTCTTCGCCGCGAAGGCCGAGCAGGCCGCCGTCGACGACCAGGAGTACGCCGGCAACCTCGCCGCGAAGCGGGCCCTGCTCGACGAGGCGGCGCCGATCCTCGAGATGACCGACCGCGCGAAGGCGCGCGAGGCGCTCCTGGGCATCCAGCGCCGCTGGGACGAGATCGGTCGCGTGCCCCGCGAGGCGCTCCGCGAGGTCGAGGACCGCATGCGGAGGATCGAGACGCACGTGCGCGAGCTCGACGAGCAGCACTGGAAGGCCTCGAACCCCGAGCGCAAGGCGCGCTCGGAGGGCCTCGCCGGCCAGCTCGAGGAGGCGATCGAGAAGCTCGAGGCCGAGCTCGCCTCCGCGACCGACGCTCGCCGGAAGGCCGAGATCCAGGCGGAGCTCGAGACGAAGCGCTCGTGGCTCGAGGTCGTCGCGGCCTCGGGCTGACGAGGGCCGGACGACGAGAGGGCGGGACCGCGGTCCCGCCCTCTCGTCGTCCCCGCCGCGCGTCGACGCCCCGACGTCAGCCGGTCGTGATGCGGTACACGTCGTAGACGCCGTCGATGCGGCGCACCGCGTTCAGCACGCTGTCGAGGTGGGTGACGTCCCCCATCTCGAACGCGAAGCGGCTGATCGCGAGGCGGTCGGTGCCGGTGTGCACGCTCGCCGAGAGGATGTTGACGTGGTGCTCGCTCAGCACCCGCGTGATGTCGCTCAGCAGGCCCGAGCGGTCGAGCGCCTCGACCTGGATGTTCACGAGGAACAGGCCCTTCGACGTCGCAGCCCACTCGACCTCGATCATCCGCTCCGGCTGCTGCAGCAGGCCCTGCACGTTCGGGCAGGAGCGCTGGTGCACGCTCACGCCCTGGCCGCGCGTGACGAAGCCGACGATGTCGTCGCCCGGCACGGGCGCGCAGCACTTCGAGAGCTTCACGAGGATGTCGTCGGCGCCGCGCACGAGCACCCCTGAGGCGCTCGACGGCGGCCGCGGCGCCCGCGTCGGGATCATGGGGATCGGCTGGTCGTCCTCGTCGGCCGACTCCTCGGCGCGCACGGCCGCGACGACCTTCTCGAGCACCGACTGGGTCGAGACGTGCCCCTCCCCCACGGCCGCGTACAGGCCCGTGACGTCGTCGTACTTGAGCTGCGCCGCGACCTGGGCGAACGCATCCCGCCCCATGAGCTTCTGCAGCGGCAGGTCGTGGCGGCGCATCGCCTTCGCGATCGCCTCCTTGCCCACCTCGACGGCCTCGTCGCGGCGCTCCCGCTGGAACCACTGGCGGATCTTGCTCCGAGCGCGGGGGGACGTGACGAAGCCCTGCCAGTCCTGGCTCGGGCCGGCGTCGGGGCTCTTCGACGTCAGCACCTCGACGACGTCGCCGGTCGCGAGCTTCGTGTCGAGCGGCACGAGGCGGCCGTTGACCTTCGCGCCCATCGTGCGGTGCCCGACCTCGGTGTGGACCGCGTAGGCGAAGTCGACCGGGGTCGCGCCGGCCGGCAGGCCGATGACCTTGCCCTTCGGCGTGAAGACGTAGAGCTCCTTCGCGCCGATCTCGAAGCGCAGCGAGTCGAGGAACTCGCCCGGGTCGGTCGTCTCCTCCTGCCAGTCGTTGATGTGCTGCAGCCACGCCATGTCGGTCGGCGACATCGCGCCGCCGCCCTGCTTGTACTTCCAGTGCGCCGCGACGCCGTACTCGGCGCGGCGGTGCATCTCCTCCGTGCGGATCTGGATCTCGACGTGGTGGCCGCGAGGACCGATCACCGTCGTGTGCAGCGATTGGTAGAGGTTGAACTTCGGCGTCGCGATGTAGTCCTTCAGCCGGCCCGGCATCGGCTGCCAGCGGGCGTGGATCGCGCCGAGCACCGCGTAGCAGTCGCGCACCGTCGGCACGATGACGCGCACGCCGACGAGGTCGTAGATGTCGGCGAAGTCGTGACCGCGCACGCGCATCTTGTTGTAGATCGAGTAGTACTGCTTCGGCCGGCCGGCGATGCGCCCGCGGATCTTCTGCTGCCGCATGTCCTCGGTGAGGCCCGCGACGACCTCCTCGAGGTAGCGCTCGCGCTCGGGGGCGCGCGCCTCGACGAGGTTCTTGATCTCGAGGTACACCTTGGGCTGGAGCACCGCGAACGAGAGGTCCTCGAGCTCGACCTTCATCGTCTGGATGCCGAGGCGGTGCGCGAGCGGCGCGTAGATCTCGATCGTCTCGCGCGCCTTGCGCTGGGCCGACTCGTCGGAGACGAAGCCCCACGTGCGGGCGTTGTGGAGGCGGTCGGCGAGCTTGATGACGAGGACGCGGATGTCCTTCGACATCGCGACGACCATCTTGCGGACCGTCTCGGCCTGCGCCGACTCGCCGTACTTCAGCTTGTCGAGCTTCGTGACGCCGTCGACGAGCATCGCGATCTCGTCGCCGAAGTCGGCGCGGCACTGCTCGAGCGTGTACGACGTGTCCTCGACCGTGTCGTGGAGGAGGGCCGCGGCGACGGTGATCGCGCCGATGCCGAGGTCGGCGAGGATCTGCGCGACCGCGACGGGGTGCGTGATGTAGGGCTCGCCCGACTTCCGGTACTGGCCCCGGTGCGCCTCCTCGGCGACGATGTAGGCCCGCTGGATGAGCCCCGTGTCCGCCTTCGGATGCTGCGCCTTGACGGTGCGGATGAGCTCGTCGACCGCGCCCGCGCGGTGCGAGCGCGAGAACAGGAAGGGCAGGAGCGTGCGGAAGCCGCCCGAGGACTGCTGCGTGTCGCTCATCCCGCTCCTCCCGCTCGGCTCAGACGACCGCCCCGCGCTCGCTCCTCGCGGGCTTCTCCTTCGCCTCGGCGATCGTGTCGCCCTGGCGCAGCTGAGCATAGACAGGCGCGGCGACGAAGATCGACGACCACGTGCCGACGATCGTGCCGATGAAGAGCGCGAGCGAGATGTCGCGGAGCGTGCCCGCGCCGAGCAGCAGCGCGCCGATGAAGAGCACTGCGGCGATCGGCAGGGTCGCGACGATCGACGTGTTGATCGAGCGCACGATCGTCTGGTTGACCGCGAGGTTGATGTTCTCGAGGAGCCCGCCGCTCGTGCCGGGCGCGGTGTTCTCGCGCACCTTGTCGAACACGACCACGGTGTCGTACAGCGAGTAGCCGAGGATCGTGAGGAACCCGATGACCGCCGCCGGCGTCACCTCGAAGCCGACGATGCCGTACACGCCCGCGGTGACGAGCAGGTCGAAGGCGAGCGACGCGAGGGCCGCGACCGACATCTTCCACGTGCGGAAGTAGATCGCGAGCACGATCGAGACGAGCACGAGGAAGACGACGAGCGCCCGTAGCGCCTGCTGCGACACGTCCGCGCCCCACGAGGGGCCGATGAACGAGAACGCGACCTCGCTGGCGTCGACGCCGTACACGTCGGCGAGCGCGCTGCGCATCTCGGCCGCCTGCTCCTCGGTCACGGCATCCGTCTGCACGCGCACCGTGTCGGTGCCGAGCGTCACGGCCCTCGCCTCGGCCTCGGGCACGACGGCGTCCACCGCTTCCGCGGCGCCCTCGGTCGAGGCGTTCGCGAGGCCCGTGACCCGGAACTCGCTGCCCCCGGTGAACTCGATGCCGAACACGAAGCCGCCCCGCAGCACGGTGCCGATCGCCAGCAGGACGAGGACGCCGGCCGCGATCGCCATCCAGAGCTTGCGCTTCTGGACGATCGGGAGCGAGCGCTCTCCGGTGTAGAGCTCGTTGCCGATGGTGGTGAGCGATGCCATCAGTCCTCCTTGCCCGAGGCGTCGGCCATCGCGGCCTTGCGCTCGGCGATCGTCTGGCGCCGCTGCGCCTCCTTCGACGAGCGCGCGGCGCGGCCGGCGAGGACCGGCTCGCGGAACTTCGCGCGGCCTCGGTAGACGGCGCCGAGCGCCTGGGGGTCGAGGCCCGACCACGAGTGGCCCTGGGCGAAGAAGCTCGTGCGCGACAGGAGTCGCAGCAGCGGATGCGTGAAGAGCGCGACGACGACGATGTCGATGAACGTCGTGATGCCGAGCGTGTACGCGAAGCCGCGCACGTTGCCCACGGAGAGGAGGAAGAGGATGACCGCGGCGAGGAAGCTCACCGCGTCCGAGACGAGGATCGTGCGGAACGCGCGCTTCCAGCCGGTCTCGAGCGCGCTCGAGAGGTGCTTGCCCTCGCGCAGCTCGTCGCGGATGCGCTCGAAGTACACGATGAACGAGTCGGCCGTGATGCCGATCGAGATCACGAGGCCCGCGATGCCGGCGAGCGAGAGGCGGTAGCCCTCGGTGCTCGAGAGGAACGTGACGACGAGGTACGTGAGGATGGCGGCGATGCCGAGCGAGAGCACGACGACGAGGCCGAGCGCGCGGTACTGGAAGACCGAGTACAGCACGACGAGCACGAGGCCGATGAGGCCCGCGAGCAGGCCCGCGCGCAGCTGGCTGTCGCCGAGCGTCGCCGAGATCGTCTCGTTCGACTGCACCTGGAATCCGATGGGGAGCGCGCCGAAGCGCAGCTGGTCGGCGAGGCTCTGCGCCGCCTCCTGCGTGAAGCCGCCCGTGATCTGCGCGTTGCCGTCGGTGATGATGACGTTCGACGTGATCGGCATGAGCACGGTCGAGTCGAGCACGACCGCGAACTGGTTCTGCGGCTCGGGCAGCCCCGTGATGCCGCGCGTGGTCGCCTCGAAGCCCGCGGGGCCCTCGCCGTCGAGCTCGAGGTTCACCGCCCAGCCGCCGGTCGCCTGGCCCTGCGAGTTGGTCGCGGCCGACACCTGGGCGTCGGCGATGTCGGCGCCCTCGACCGTGACGGGGCCCAGGATGAAGCGGGCCGAGCCGTCGGTCGAGCACGTGATGAAGGGCTCGTCGGCCGGCGCGACCTGCGTCGTGTCGATGTCGGCGCACTGGAACGCGGCGAACTCGGCCTGCAGCTCCGGCGTGATCCACGCCTGGTCCCACGCGTTCGCGGGCTCCGCGGCCGGCTCGGCCGGCGCGGGCGTCTCGGTCGGCACGGGCGCGCCCGGCGGGTTCGCGGGCGCCGACTGCAGCACCGGCCGGAACTCCATCTTCGCGCTCGCCTGGATGCGCTGCATCGTCGCGGCGTCGGGCTCGCCCGGCAGCGCGACGACGATGTTGCGGCCGCCCTGGGTCGTGATCTCGGCCTCCGAGACGCCGGATGCGTCGACGCGCTGGCGGATGATCGCGACGGCCTGGTCGAGCTGCTCCTGCGTGACGGACGCCCCCTCGGCGACGACCGGCTCGAGCACGATCTGCGTGCCGCCCTCGAGGTCGAGCGCGAGCTGCGGCGCCCACGAGCCGCCGCCCCACTGCACGGCGGAGAAGTTGACGCCGATGAGGCCCGCGATGAGCACCGCGAGCCAGATGAGGGCGCGCGCCCCCTTCGACCGAGCCTTGGCCACGGTCAGGCGCGGTCGCGCTGCTCGCCGGGCTCCCCGGCGTCGTCGATCGTGCCGTCGGCGGTCTCGTCGACGTGGTCGTCGACCACGCGCGCCAGGGTCTGGCGGTGCACGCGCACGATCGTGCCCGGCGCGATCTCGATGAGCGCCTCGTTGCGCTCCTCGTCGATGCTCCGCAGCTCGCCGAACAGGCCGAAGTTCGTCATCACCTCGGCGCCCGGGACCATCTTGGTCTGGAGCTCCTCCATCTGCGCCTTCCGCTTCTTGTTGCTGCGGAACATGAAGAAGATCATCGCCGCGAGGACGACGAGCATGATGATCGTCAGCGGGTCGATCGGGAACCCGGTCTGGGCGTTGGTCGTCGTCTGCAGGAACAGCATCGTCGTGGAAGGGCCTCTCGGGGGTGGTTCGCCGGGCGCGGCTGCGCGCTCGACCAAGGACCCATCATACCCCGTCGAGCGTCGCGTCCTGGTGCCAGGCGCCCGCGTGGCGCATGCCGGCCGGGGTCGCGATGCGGCCGCGCGGCGTGCGCCCGATGAGCCCCTCGCGCACGAGGAACGGCTCCACGACCGACTCGATCGTGTCGGCCTCCTCGCCCACGGCCGCGGCGAGGGTCGAGAGCCCGACCGGTCCGCCGCCGAAGCGGTGCGCGATCGCGTGCAGCACGGCGCGGTCGATGCGGTCGAGGCCCGCCTCGTCGACGTCGTACAGCTCGAGCGCCGCCCGCACCCCGTCGATGTCGCTCGAGCCCTCGTGCACGAGCAGCCAGTCGCGCACGCGCCGCAGCAGGCGGTTCGCGATGCGGGGTGTGCCGCGCGCGCGGCCGGAGAGCTCGGCGAGCGCGAGCGGGTCGATGTCGAGGTCCATGAGGCGGGCGGAGCGGGTCAGCACCCGCTCGAGGTCGGCGGGCTCGTAGAACTCGAGGTGCGCGGTGAAGCCGAAGCGATCCCGCAGCGGCGCCGGGAGCATCCCCGAGCGGGTCGTCGCGCCGACGAGCGTGAACGGCGCGAGCTCGAGCGGGATCGACGCTGCGCCGGCGCCCTTGCCGACCATGATGTCGATGCGGAAGTCCTCCATGGCGAGGTACAGCATCTCCTCGGCGGAGCGCGCCATCCGGTGGATCTCGTCGATGAAGAGCACCTCGCCGGGCACGAGCGCCGACAGCACGGCCGCGAGGTCGCCGGCGTGCTGGATCGCGGGCCCGGACGAGAAGCGGATGGGCCGGCCCGTCTCGGCGCCGATGATGGTCGCGAGCGTCGTCTTGCCGAGGCCGGGCGGGCCGGCGAGCAGGATGTGGTCGGGTGCGCGCTCCTGCAGCCGCGCGGCCTGCAGCAGCACCTCGAGCTGGCCGCGCACCTTCGGCTGCCCGACGAACTCGGCGAGGCTCGTCGGTCGCAGCGCGCCCTCGAACGCGAGCTCGTCCGGCGTCGCCGCGGGGTCGGTCAGCGGGTCGCTCACGGCCTCGCTCCCGGCCCGAGGATCGCGAGGGCCGCCCGCAGCAGGGAGCCGGTCGCGCCGGTCGCCTCGGGCGCCGCGGCGGCGGCGCGCTCGATCGCGTCGGCCGCGGTGCGCTCGGGCCACCCGAGCCCCGTGAGTGCCGTGAGCACGTCGGCGCGCGCATCCGCCCCCGGTGCGGCCACGGGAGCCGCGGCGGGCGCGGTCAGCTTGCCGGCGAGCTGCAGGATGATGAGCTTCGCCGTCTTCGGGCCGATGCCGCTCACGGCCTTGAAGGCGCGCTCGTCCTCGTCCGCGACCGCGCGGGCCAGCTCGTGGGGCGCCAGGTGCGCGAGCACGCCGAGCGCGGACTTCGGGCCGACCCCCGAGACGCCGATGAGCAGCTCGAACGCCTCGAGCTCGGCCTCGGTCTCGAAGCCGTAGAGCGCGAGCTCGTCCTCGCGCACGACGAGGTGGGTGCGCAGCGCGATGGGGGCGCCCTCGCGCGCGCCGAGCGAGGTCTGCGGGGTGACCGCGACGGCGAGGCCGACGCCGCCGACGCCGACGACGAGCCGCTGCCCGCGGGCGGCGAGCACGGTGCCGTCGAGGGAGGAGATCACTCCGTCAGCCTAGGCGCGGGCCGCACGATACGGTGGTGACCGACACCCCGATGCTCGACGAACGGAGTCCCGTGAACCCCATGACGCTGCTGACCTTCGTGGTCGCGATGGTCTTCATCCTCGGTGGCCTGCTGCTCATGGGATACGCGTTCGAGACGCCCGGCTGGGAGGCCGTGCTGTTCACGGCGGGTGCCGTCTCCGAGTTCATCGGCGTCGCGGTGCCGGCGCTGCTGTGGCAGTGGGAGAACCGCCGCCGCGCCCAGCAGTAGCGACGCTCCGCCGTCAGCGACGGCGGCCGGAGCGCGCGGCGGCCTCGGCGGCCGCCCACGCCTGCTGCGCCGGCGTCGCGCCCGCGCTCGCCTGCGCCGACGTCGGTCGCGCGCGCCATCCCTCGGCGATCGCGATCGCGAGGGCATCCGCGGCGTCGGCGGGCTTCGGCGCCGCGTCGAGGCGCAGGAGGCGCCGCACCATCTCGCCCACCTGCCGCTTGTCGGCGGCCCCGTAGCCGGTCACCGCGGCCTTCACCTCGGTCGGCGTCAGGAGCGCGACGGGGATCCCGCGCTCGGCCGCAGCGCGCAGCACGATCCCCGAGATCTGGGCGACGCCCATGACGCTGCGGAGGTTCGCCTGCGCGAACACGCGCTCGAGCGCGATCCGCTCCGGCCGGTGCTCGTCGATCGCGGCCTCGACGCCCCGGCCGATGCGCAGCAGCCGCTGCTCGATCGGCTCCTCGGCGCCCGAGCGCACGACGTCGACGTGCACGAGCGTCGGCGTGCGCCGATCGACGTCGACGACGCCCACGCCGCAGCGCGTGAGCCCGGGGTCGACGCCGAGCACGCGCACCGGGCCCGGCGCCACCGGCTACTCGTCCTCGTCGAGCTGCGCCTGCACCTCGTCGGGGATGTCGTAGTTCGCGTAGATGTTCTGCACGTCGTCGAGGTCGTCGAGCGCGTCGATGAGCTTGAGCACCTTCCGCGCCGTCTCGAGGTCGACCTCGACCTTGAGGTTCGGCACGAACTCCGCCTCGGCGGAGTCGTAGTCGATGCCGGCCTCCTGCAGCGCGGTGCGCACGGCGACGAGATCGGTCGGCTCGGAGACGACCTCGAAGCCGCCGCCCTGGTCGACGACCTCCTCGGCGCCCGCGTCGAGCACCGCCTCGAGGATCGCGTCCTCGTCGACGCCGTCGGCCTTCGTGATCGACACGACGCCCTTGCGGCTGAAGTTGTACGCGACCGAGCCCGGGTCGGCCATCGTGCCGCCGTTCCGCGACATCGCGACCCGTACCTCGGCCGCCGCCCGGTTCTTGTTGTCCGTGAGGCACTCGATCATGAGCGCGACGCCGCCGCCGGCGTAGCCCTCGTACATGATCGTCGTGTACTCGACCGACTCGCCCGTGAGGCCCGCGCCGCGCTTGATCGCGCGATCGATGTTGTCGTTCGGGACGCTCGTCTTCTTCGCCTTCTGCACCGCGTCGACGAGCGTCGGGTTGCCGGCGAGGTCGGCGCCGCCGATCTTCGCGGCGACCTCGATGTTCTTGATGAGCTTCGCGAACGACTTCGCGCGCCGGGCGTCGATGACGGCCTTCTTGTGCTTGGTCGTGGCCCACTTGGAGTGTCCGGACATGCTGCTTCCTGATCCGCGGGAGGGGGACGTCCCATCCTACGGCCGCGCGCCGGAGCTCGGAGTCGAGGTCCTCACGCAGCCGGGGAGCGCACCCCGGCGCTGCGCAGCTCGAGCGCGGCGAGCGAGGCGAGCGCCGCGTCGTCGCCCGCCGCGCGCTCGACAAGCCGGCGCGCCTGGCCCGCGAGCGTCACCGCGTCGGGCGCGTCGAGCTCGCTCGAGAGCGCGGCGTGCGCCTCGGCGAGGTCGGCGCGAAGCGACTCGGCGTGCTCGAGGCGGTGCGCGAGGGCGGCGAGGTCCTCCTGCTCGCCCGGCTGCGGGTCGAACGCCTCGAGCTCCTCGAGCTCCTCGCGCAGGCGTGCCGCCTCCGCCACCCGGGCGTCGTGCTCGGCGCGGATGCGCTCGGCCGCGT
>NZ_JANQCH010000036.1 GCF_024723325.1 Agrococcus sp. HG114 | reverse complement strand
CACCCACACGCCGCGCGCGGCGAGCTCGCCGCCGTGCGCGGCGAGCACCGCCTCCGGGGAGCCGTCGGCGGCCGCGCCGCCGCCGGGCTCGAGCACGACGACGCGGTCCACGACCGGCAGCCAGGTCTGGACGCGGTGCTCGACGACCACGAGCGTCGCCCCGGTCTCGGCGACCACGCGGGCCACCGCATCCCGCACCTCCTCGACCCCGGCGGGGTCGAGGTTGGCGGTCGGCTCGTCGAGCAGGATGAGGCCCGGCCGCATCGCGATGACGCCGGCGAGCGCGAGCCGCTGGCGCTGCCCGCCCGAGAGCGCCGCGGTGGAGCGGTCGAGGGCGACGTCGAGCCCGACGGCGTCGAGCGCGTCACGCACGCGCGGCCAGATCCCGTCGCGCGGCACCGCGAGGTTCTCGCAGCCGAACGCGACGTCGTCGCCGACGCGCGACATGATCGTGTTGGCCTGCGGGTCCTGCAGCACGAGCCCGGCGAGGCCCCGTCGGCTCGACGGATGCGCGCCGTCGACGAGCAGCTCACCCCGCTCGTGGCCCTCCTCGTCGCCGCCGAGCACGCCCGCGAGCGCCGCGAGCAGCGTCGACTTGCCCGCGCCCGACGGGCCGAGCAGCAGCAGCCGCTCACCGGGCTCGACGTCGAGGTCGAGCCCGGCGAGCGCGGGCGCGCTGCGGCCGGCGTGCTGCCAGCCCCAGTCGCGCGCCCGGATGCGCGAGCCTGTCACCGGGTGCGCGACCGCCCGGAGGCGAACCGGTCGAGCACGCCCGTCGCGGCGAGCGCGCGGGTCAGGAGCCACCCGACGAGGCCCGCGAGGATCGCCCCCGACACCGCGAGGCAGCCGAGGTAGATCGCGAGGAACTCGGCGCTCTTGGCGAGGTTGCCCGACGTGAACAGCTCGAGCGTCCACGCGCCGACCGCTGCGCCCACGCCCGCGAGCATCGCGACCGGCAGTCCGAAGCGGCGGTAGGCGAAGAGCAGGAAGACGAGCTCGGCCCCCAGCCCCTGCGCGATCCCGGAGTAGACGGTCTCGATCGCCCACTGGCTGCCCAGCAGCATCGAGACGGTCGCGGCGAGCAGCTCGACGAAGAGCGCGGCGCCGGGCTTGCGGATGATGAGGCCGCCGAGCACGCCGCCGAGCAGCCAGACGCCGACGGCGAGGCCGCCGAGGCCCGGCGTGAGCGCGTCCATCACGCCGAACCAGGCGCCGCCGACGGCGTTCCAGAGGACGAAGATGAGGCCGGTCGCCACGCCGAGCACGGCGGCGACGACGATGTCGACGACGCGCCAGCGGCCGGTGCGGCGCTGCGGCGTCGAGGTGACGGATGCGGTGGATGCAGTGGTCATGAGGTGCCCTTCTCGGTGGAATGGCACGGGTGCGTGTCCTCCCTGCGCTGGCATGATCCAGATCAGGTTTGACGGTCGAAGGCTTCGGCCTTCCTCTCAGCCCGGCGCACCGGACTCCCGTGTCGCGAGCCATCGTACTCGAGCGGCATGCCAGCCGGGCGCGCCTAGGCTGGAGCCGTGCAGCACATCGGATCGTTCGTCGCGATCGGCGACAGCTTCACGGAGGGCGTCGGCGACGAGCTGCCCGACGGCTCGGTGCGCGGCTGGGCAGACTTCGTCGCCGCGGGCCTCGCGACCGCGCAGGGCGGTGCCGTGCGGTACGCGAACCTCGCGATCCGGGGCCGGAAGCTCGGCCAGATCCTGCACGAGCAGCTCGAGGCCGCGATCGCGCTCGACCCCGACGCGATCAGCATCAACGGCGGCGGCAACGACATCCTCCGGCCGAGGGTGTCGATCGACCACGTCGGGGAGCGCCTGGCCGACGCGGCGCACCGCATCGCGGCCGCGGGCATCCGCCCCATCCTGCTCTCGGGCGGCAACCCGAGCGGCGTGATGCCGATCGGCGCGGTGATGCAGCGGCGCGGCGACGCGCTCGCGCGGGCGGTCGTCTCGCGGACCCGCGACCTCGACGCCGTCTACGTCGACAACTGGTCCGACGTCGAGCTGCGCAGCCCCCGCTTCTGGTCGATCGACCGGCTGCACCTCAACGCCGCAGGGCACGCGCACGTCGCGCGCAACGTGCTGCGCGCGCTCGGCCACCCCGCGCCCGAGGCGTGGCGCGACCTCGCGGGGGCGTCGACCGCCGAGGGCCGGCGCGACCTCGCCTACTACCGCGAGTACGTGCTGCCGTGGCTCGGCCGGCGCTTCACCGGGCGCTCGTCGGGCGACGGCCGCGACCCGAAGCTGCCCGTCTTCGTCGAGGTGCCCCCGATCGCGTGATCGCGGCACGACCGCACGCCGACGGGGCCGCGGCTCGCGCCACGGCCCCGTCGGCCAGCCGGGTGCGTCGGTCGTCAGCCGGCGGCGACCAGCTGCTCCGCGAGCGAGTCGATCGCGCCCGCGAGCGTCTCGACGTGCATGCCGAGGCCCTCCGCGATCGCGTCGGCCGGCAGCTCGCCCGCCGAGATCTCCTCGAAGAAGGCGCCGGCAGCGGGGCGGTAGCCGTCGAGGTCGGTGAGCGCCTGCTCGGCGCCGGCGTCGTCACCGCTCGCGACCGCGACCGCGTAGTCTACGAAGAAGCCGATGTGCTCGCGCCACAGCTCGAGGAACGCCGCACCGTTCTGGTCGCCCGCGAGCGAGCCGATGGCCTCGCTGAGCGCGACGGAGTTGGCGTCGAGCGTGGCTGCCGCGCCCTCGAACGCGGGCGACTCGGGGCCGCCCTCGGCCGTGTAGGCGGTGAAGACAGCGATGCCGGCGAGGTAGACGTGCTCCTGCAGGCCCGCGACGAGCTGCGAGCGGAGCGTCGAGGCCTCATCCGAGACGTCGCCCTCGAGGCCCGCTGCCGCGGCGAGACCGCCGGAGAGCGTCTCGGCCGACGTCACCACGTGTCCCGCGGCCTGCTGCAGGGCGTCGGTCGCGGTCGGCTCGCCCGCCGCGAACGCATCGATCGCGGCACTGAGCGTCTCGACGTGCATCGCGAGGCTCTCGGCGACCGCGGCCGCTGGCAGCTCGCCGCCCGAGACCGACTCGAAGAAGCCTCCTGCCTGCTGCGTGTAGCCCTGCAGCTGCGCGAGGGCCTCGTCGGCCGCGGCCTGGTCGCCGCCCTTGACCGCGACCGCGTAGTCGACGAAGAAGCCGATGTGCTGGCGCCACAGCTCGAGGAACGCCGCGCCCTGCTGCTCGTCGGAGAGCGATGCGACCGCCTCGGAGAGCTCGACCGAGTTCGCGTCGAGCGCCGCCGCCGCGGCCTCGAACTGCGGCGAGTCGGGGCTCGCGTGGTAGGCGGTCGCGACCGCCATGCCGGCGAGGTAGACGTGCTCCTGGAGCAGCGCCGTGAGGTCGGCGCGCAGGTTCGCGGCGTCGGACTCCGCCTCGCCGGGGATCCCGAGCGCGCCGACGAAGCCGCCCGCGAGCGCCGTCGCGGTCTCGGGCATGTGGCCGGCGGCGGTGCGCGCGTCGGCGAACGGGTCGCCCGTGCCCGCGGGCATGAGCATCGATCCGGCCGCCGTCTCCATCGGCGACATCGACGTCTCGGGTGCTGTGCTGGCGCTCGGGGCGGCGGGCGACGAGCACGCGCTCGCCCCCAGGATCACGGCGGCGGCGATGGATCCGACCGCCGTCCGGAGGAAGATGGACTTCCGCATGGTGCGACTCCTCTGTGCAGGGGATGCGCTGCATCCCTCGTCGTGTTGCGTGCAGCAGAGGTTCGCCGCCCTCGCGCGATCGGATTGGAGGAGCTTCAGCCGGCCGGCGCGGTCACGAAGTCGATGAGCTCCTCGACGCGCGCGAGGAGCGCCGGCTCGAGGTCGTTCCAGTCGCGCACGCGGCCGCGGATGCGCTGCCACGCCCGAGCGATGTCCTCCTGCTCGTCGTGCGGCATCCCGAGGCGCTTGAGCGTGCCCTGCTTCCAGTCCTCGCCGCGCGGCACGTCGGGCCAGCGCTCGATGCCGAGCCGCGCGGGCTTGACGGCCTGCCAGATGTCGATGAACGGATGGCCGACGATGCGCACGTGCGCGGCATGCGGTCCGCGGGCGACGGCCTCGGCGATCCGCGTCTCCTTCGAGCCGGGCACGAGGTGGTCGACGAGGATGCCGAGCCGGCGCTCGCGCGAGGGCGCGAACTCCGCGACGACGCCCGCGAGGTCGTCGACGCCGTGAAGCGGCTCGACGACGACGCCCTCGACGCGCAGGTCGTGGCCCCACACCTGCTCGACGAGCTCGGCGTCGTGCGTGCCCTCGACGAGGATGCGGCTCGGGAGCGCCACGCGAGCGCGCAGCCCCTCGACCGCGCGCGAGCCGGATGCGGTGCGCGTGGCCGCCGCCTGCTTCGCCGCGGGCGCGACGAGCTCGACCTCGACGCCGTCGACGAGGAAGCCGCGGCCGAGCGGGAAGAGCCGCACCTTGCCGCGCCGATCCTCGAGCTGCACGTGGCCGGCCTCGATGCCGACGACCGCCCCGACGTAGCCGTCGACCCGCTCGACGACGAGGTCGCGCTCAGCGGGGACGCGGCGCGGCGGTGCTGGGCGCCTCGCGGCCTTCCCCTCCGGCGAGAGCACGTCGCCGCCCCACGAGTCCCAGTCCATCAGCACTCGATCGAGGATAGACGCGCCTCCCCGCTCAGCCCCGCAGGCGCGCGACGGCCTCGAGCGCCGCGAGATCGCCCTGCACGAGGACCCGCGTCACGACCGACGCCTCCCAGCGCGCGAGCCCGTCGCGCACGCGCTCGATGGGCCCGACGAGCGCGATCTCGTCGACGAGCGCGGTGGGCACGGCCGCGATCGCCTCGGCCTTGCGGCCTGCGAGGTACAGCTCCTGGACGCGCACGCACTCCTCCTCGTAGCCGAGCCGCGCGACCGCGTCGAAGTGGAAGTTCGCGCCCTTCGCGCCCATGCCGCCGACGTAGAGGGCGATCATCGGCCGCACCCGGTCGGCAGCCGCCTCGACGTCGGCGTCGACGACGATCGGGACGGGCACCGAGACCTCGAACTCGTCGGCGGGTGGCAGCGAGGCATCGCGCTTCGCGAACCCCTCCGTGAGCAGCGCGCGCGAGGCGGCGTCCTGCGACGGCGAGTAGAGGAACGGCAGCCAGCCGTCGGCGATCTCGGCCGCGAGCGCCGTGTTCTTCGGGCCCTCGGCGGCGAGGTGGATCGGGATGTGCCGCCGGAGCGGGTGCAGCGTCGAGATGAGCGGCTTCCCGAGCCCGGTCGTCCCCTCCCCCGTGAGCGGCAGCGGCAGCTGCGGTCCGGGCGCGGTCACGGGCGCCTCGCGCGCCATGACGCTGCGCAGGATCGCGACGTACTCCCGGGTGCGGGCGAGCGGCTTCGCGAACGGCTGCCCGTACCAGCCCTCGACGACCTGCGGCCCGCTCACGCCGAGCCCGAGGATCACGCGCCCGCCCGAGAGGTGGTCGAGCGTCATGGCTGTCATCGCCGTCGACGCGGCGGTGCGGGCGGAGAGCTGCGCGATGCCGGTCGCGAGCCCGATGCGCGAGGTCGACGCTCCCCACCACGCGAGCGGCGTGAACGCATCCGACCCGTACGCCTCCGAGGTCCACACGGAGTCGAAGCCGAGCCGCTCCGCCGCCTGCACCGCCTCGAGCGCGCCCGCGGGCGGGCCGGCCTTCCAGTAGCCGAGCATGTAGCCGTAGTCCATGGTGCGATCCTGCCAAGGCCGGCCCCGCGCATCCGCCCGCTTGTGCCGCATGCACGAGGCGGGCGCCGCATCCGTAGGCTCGGGCCATGGACTTCCGCATCTTCACCGAGCCCCAGCAGGGCGCGTCCTACGACGAGCTCCTCGCGGTCGCGCTGCGCGCCGAGCGGCTCGGCTTCGACGGCTTCTTCCGCTCCGACCACTACCTGCGCATGGGCGACGGCGATCCGGGCTACGGACCGACGGATGCGTGGACGTCGCTCGCGGGGCTCGCTCGCGACACCGAGCGGGTGCGGCTCGGCACGCTCGTCTCCTCCGTCACCTACCGGCTGCCGGGGATCCTCGCCGTGCAGGTCGCGAACGTCGATCAGATGTCGGGCGGGCGCGTGGAGCTGGGGCTCGGCACCGGCTGGTTCGAGGCGGAGCACCGCGCGCTCGGGATCCCGTTCCCCGAGCGGCGCTTCGACCTGCTCGAGGAGCAGCTCGCGATCGTCACCGGGCTCTGGTCGACGCCGCGCGGGGCGACCTTCTCGTTCGAGGGCGAGCACTACGCGCTCGCCGACTCGCCCGCGCTCCCCAAGCCCGTGCAGGAACGGATCCCGGTGATCGTCGGCGGCCTCGGCGCGAAGCGCACGCCGCGGCTCGCGGCCGAGTTCGGCGACGAGCACAACCTCTCGTTCCCGCCGTTCGAGCGCATCCGGCCGCTGTTCGCGGCGCTCGACGAGGCGATCGAGCGCGCCGAGCGGGAGCGCCCCGTCGTGCGCTCGGTCGCGCTCGTCGCGTGCGTCGGCGACGACGAGGCGACGTTCCGACGGCGGGCGGATGCGATCGGCCGCGAGCCCGAGGACCTGCGGCGGCACGGCGTGGCCGGCTCGCGCAGCGAGGTCGAGGACCTGCTCGGCAGTCTCGCCGCCGACGGCGTCGAGCGCGTCTACCTGCAGGTGCTCGACCTCGAGGACCTCGAGCACCTCGACGAGCTCGCGTCGTTCGCCGGGGTCGCCCCGCTCGTCGCCTGACGCCCGGGAACGCGAGGAGGGGGCTGCCCGCAGGCAGCCCCCTCGTCGTTCGTGGTGTGCGTCAGGCGCTCGTGCGACCGCGGTTGCGGGTGACGAGGCCCCAGATCAGGAGCACGATGATCGCACCGCCGATGGCGAGCAGCCAGGTGGAGAGCGACCAGAACTCGTTGATGCCGACGTTGAACAGCAGCGAGCCGAGCCAGCCGCCGACCAGAGCGCCGACGACGCCCAGGATGAGGGTCATGATCCACCCGCCGCCCTGACGGCCGGGGAGGATCAGCTTCGCGATGGCCCCGGCGATGAGGCCGAGGACGATCCAGCCGAGAATGCCCATTCGTTGTGGTCCCTTCTCTGTGCAGCGGTGCAAGGTGACTCCGCTGGTCCCGCCGTTGCGGAACTGAGACAACCTTCGCGCAGGTTCCTGGAAGGTCCCTGGGCTGTACCTGACTAATCCATAGCCCTTTCCAGCACGATCTCCCGAACCCGGGCCGCGTCCGCCTGGCCCCGCATCGCCTTCATGACGGCGCCGATCACAGCGCCCGCCGCCTGCACCTTGCCGTCGCGGATCTTCTGCAGCACGTCCGGCTGGCCCGCGAGCGCCTCGTCGACCGCGGCCACGAGCGCCGACTCGTCGGAGACGACCTGGAGGCCGCGGGACTCGACGACCTCGGCGGGCGAGCCCTCGCCCGCGATGACGCCCTCGAGCACCTGCCGCGCGAGGCGGTCGGTGAGCGTGCCGGCGTCGATGAGGCCCTGGAGCTGCGCGACGTGGGCGGGCTCGACGAGCGAGGCCGCCTCGACGCCCTGCTCGTTCGCGATCCGCGCGATCTCGCCCGTCCACCACTTGCGGGCGGCCTGCGGCGTGGTCCCCGCGGCGACCGTGGCCTCGACGAGGTGCAGCATGTCGCCGTTCACGACGTCCTGGAACTCCAGGTCGGTGAAGCCCCATTCGGCCTTCAGCCGGCGCCGGTGCGCGACCGGCTGCTCGGGGAGCTCGGCGCGCAGCGACTCGATCAGCTCGCGGCTCGGCTGCACCGGCAGCAGGTCGGGCTCCGGGAAGTAGCGGTAGTCGTCGGCGTCCGACTTCGGCCGGCCCGGGCTCGTCGTGCCCGTGTCCTCGTGCCAGTGGCGGGTCTCCTGCGTGATCGTGCCGCCCGCGGCGAGGATCGCCGCCTGCCGCTGGATCTCGTAGCGCACCGCGCGCTCGACCGAGCGCATCGAGTTGACGTTCTTCGTCTCGGTGCGGGTGCCGAGCCGCTCCTGGCCGCGGGGCCGCAGGCTCACGTTCGCGTCGCAGCGCAGGTTGCCGCGCTCCATGCGCGCCTCGGAGATCCCGAGCGCGAGCACGATGTCGCGGATCGCCGCGACGTAGCGCTTCGCGAGCTCGGGCGCGTCGTGCTCGGCGCCGAAGATCGGCTTCGTGACGATCTCGACGAGCGGCACGCCCGCGCGGTTGTAGTCGACGAGCGAGTACTCGGCGCCCTGGATCCGGCCCGTCGAGCCGCCCACGTGCGTGAGCTTGCCCGCGTCCTCCTCCATGTGCGCGCGCTCGATCGGGATCGAGAAGCGGCGGCCGTCGGCGAGCTCGACCTCGACCGCGCCGTCGAAGGCGATGGGCTCGTCGTACTGCGAGATCTGGTAGTTCTTCGGCACGTCGGGGTAGAAGTAGTTCTTCCGCGCGAACCGGCTCGACGGCGCGATCTCGCAGCCGAGCGCGAGCCCGAGCGAGATCGAGTAGCGCACCGCCTCCTCGTTGACGACCGGCAGGCTGCCCGGCAGGCCGAGGCTCAGCGGGTCGACGAGCGTGTTCGGCGCCGCGTCGTGGAAGTCGGGGTGCGCGGGGTTCGGCGCGCCGGAGAACATCTTCGTGCGCGTGCCCAGCTCGACGTGCACCTCGAACCCGAGCACCGGCTCGAACAGCTCGAGCGCCCTGTCGAAGTCCATCAGCCTGTCCTTCATCGGGCGCCTCCTGCGAGCTCCGGTGCCTTCGTCGTGAGGATGCCGCCCCAGCGGTCGGCGAGCAGCGCCTCGATCGCGGCGCCGGCGCGGTAGAGCCGCTCGTCCTCGAACATCGGCGCGAGGAGCTGGAGCCCCACCGGCAGGCCGTCGTCGCCGACGCCCATCGGCAGGCCCATGCCGGGGATCCCCGCGAGGTTCGCGGGGATCGTGGTGATGTCGTTGACGTACATCGCGAGCGGGTCGTCGAGCTTCTCGCCGAGCTTGAACGCCGTCGTGGGCGCCGCGGGGCTGATGAGCAGGTCGGCCTGCTCGAACGCGGCGTCGAAGTCGCGCTGGATGAGCGTGCGCACCTTCTGCGCCGAGCCGTAGTACGCGTCGTAGTAGCCCGCGGAGAGCGCGTAGGTGCCGAGGATGATGCGGCGCTTGACCTCGGCGCCGAACCCGGCCTCGCGCGTCGCGCCCATGACCTCCTCGACCGTCTGCCCCGCCTGCTCGACGCGGAGGCCGAACCGCACGGAGTCGAAGCGCGCGAGGTTGCTGGACGCCTCGGCGGGGAGGATGAGGTAGTACGCGGCGACGGAGTAGGCGAACGACGGGCACGAGACCTCGACGACCTCGGCCCCCGCGTCGGTGAGCAGCTGGACGGTCTCCTGGAACCGCGCCTGCACGTCGTCGGCGATGCCGTCGCTGTCGAGCTCCTTCACGACGCCGACCCGGACGCCGGCGAGGTCGCCGCGCGCCGCGCCCTCGCGCGCGGCGGCCGCGAACGAGGGCCATTCGCGCTGCAGGCTCGTCGAGTCGTGCGGGTCGTGGCCGCCGATGACGTCGTGGATGAGCGCGGAGTCGAGCACCGTGCGGGTCACGGGACCGACCTGGTCGAGGCTCGAGGCGAGCGCGATCGCGCCGTAGCGGCTCACGCCGCCGTAGGTGGGCTTGACGCCGACCGTGCCCGTGACCGCGGCCGGCTGCCGGATCGAGCCGCCGGTGTCCGAGCCGAGCGCGAAGGGCGCCTCGAACGCCGCGACCGCGGCCGCCGAGCCGCCGCCCGAACCGCCCGGGATGCGCTCGAGGTCCCACGGGTTGCGGGTCGGGCCGTAGGCCGAGTGCTCGGTGGAGGAGCCCATCGCGAACTCGTCCATGTTGGTCTTGCCGAGGGGCACGAGCCCCGCATCCTTGAGCCGCGCGACGACGGTCGCGTCGTAGGGCGGGATCCAGCCCTCGAGGATGCGTGAGCCCGAGGTCGAGGGCATGCCGACCGTGCAGAGCACGTCCTTGATCGCGACCGGCGCGCCCGCGAGCTCGTGCAGCTGCTCGCCCGCCGCCCGGCGCGCGTCGATCGCGCGCGCCTGCTCGAGCGCGGCGTCGTTGACGTGGAGGAAGGCGTGGACGTCGCCGTCGACCGCCGCGATGCGGTCGAGGTGGGCCTGGGTCGCCTCGACGCTCGAGACCTCTCCGGCGGTCAGCAGCGCCGCGAGCTCGTGGCCCGCGAGGCGCGTGAGGTCGTCGCCGCGCTCCATCACTGCTCCTCCCCCAGGATCGCCGAGACGCGGAAGCGCTCGCCGTCGTGGCTCGGCGCCCCGCTGAAGACGTGCTCGCGGTCGAGCGTGCCGCCGACGACGTCCTCGCGCATGACGTTCGCGAGCGGCACGGGGTGGCTCGTGGCGGGCACGTCGGGACCGGCGATCTCGCTCACGGTCGCGATCGCGTCGACGATCGCGGAGAGCTCGCTCGTGAGGCTCGTCACCTCGTCGTCGGTGAGCGCGATGCGAGCGAGGCCAGCGAGATGCTGGACGTCGTCGCGGGTGATCTCGGACATGCGTCTCCTGGATGCGTGGGGCGGCGGTGGTGAGGAGGGTCCGGCGGCGCGTCGCGCTCGCGCGCGGCGCAGCCCGGCCCGGGCTCCTCGGGACCCACGGGGATGGGCCCCCACGAGCCTCAATCCTACGGCTGGGCGAGGAGCGCCCAGATCGCGAGCGCCTCGACCGCGACGGCCGCCGCGATGCACGCGCCGCGGTGGTCGGCCGCCGTCGCGAGCGCCTCGCGCACCACCGCGCCAGGTCGGTACGACGGCCGGGTCCACGCGCCGATCACCGTGCCGTCGAGACCCGCGCGCTCGAGGAGCCACGCCGTCCGGTACGCGTGGTAGCCGCTCGTCACCACCGCGAGCGGCCCGGGTGCGGCTGCGAGCAGGGGCTTCGCGAGCTCGAGGTTCTCGCGCGTCGACGTCGACGCGTCCTCGAGGTCGATCGCCCCGACGGGCACCCCGAGGTGGTCGACGAGGTGCTCGGCCATCGCCGACGCCTCGGTGCGCACCTCGTCCGGGCCCTGACCGCCCGCGACGACGATGCGCGCGTCGGGCCGGTGCTCGCGCGCGGCCCGCCAGACCTCGGCGCCGCGCTCGACGCGGCGTCGCAGGAGCGGCCCCACCTGGCGCCCCCTCAGGCCCGCGCCCAGGATGAGCACGACGCCGGGCGATGCTGCTCCGCGGCTGCTGCCGTGGAGCAGCATCGCGCCCACGAGCGCCGCGAAGCCGAGTCCGGCGAGCCACAGCGGCGCCGCGAGCAGCAGCGCGGCGCGCGCGAGCCCGGGCGCGAGCGCCGAGGCGCCGGCCGAGTCGCCGGTCACCGCCGAGGGCGACCCGGATGCGCCGGAGGGGTATCCCGTCGAGCCGCCGACCGCGTTCCCGGAGTGCGCGGCGCTCGAGGGCGCCGTCGCGGGGCTCACGAGCGGGCTCGCCTTCGACCAGGCGGCGAGCGACGCGCAGGACCAGGAGGACATCGCGGTCGAGCGCCAGTGCGCGTGGACCGCGGGCGGCAGCACGCTGCGCCTGACGCTCAGCGGCATCACGTTCTCGCCGGACGAGCTCGTGGCGCTGTCGGGATCGCGCCTGATGGTGGCGGATGCGGCGGCGAACGAGCGCGGGCTGTTCGTGATGGGCGTGGGCGAGCCGCCCGTGCTGAGCGAGCCCTTCTCGGGCACCGTGAACCTCTTCGACCAGTTCGAGACCGTCTCGGTCGGCTGGGACGGCGGCGACGCCGCGTTCACCGGGCAGCAGGCGGTCGACGCCGCGGTCGCGGTGCACGACGTCATCCGCGGCTAGCGGGTCGCGCGGCGCAGCTCCTCCCCGAGCGCGGCGATCCCGGTCTGGACCTCCGCGAACGTCGTCGAGAGCGGCGAGAGCCCGATGCGGATGCCGTCGGGCGCGCGGAAGTCGCCGATGACGCCCCGCTCCCACAGCCGCGCGTTGACCTCGCGGAACGACGGATGCGCGACGGTGAGGTGGCTGCCCCGGTGCGGCCCGGCGGGCGGGCTCGCGAGCGCCGCGCCGAGCGGCAGCACGTGGGCGGCGAGCGCCTGCTCGGCGAAGTCCGTGAGCGCGAGCGACTTCGCGTGCACCGCCTCGATGCCGACCTGCTCGATGAGCTCGACCATCGCCTCGAGCGCGACGGTCGCGAGCACGGGCGGAGTGCCGCTCAGGAAGCGGGCGACCCCGCTCGCGGGCTCGTAGCGCTCGGCCATCGCGAAGACGTCGGCGGCGCCCATCCACCCCTGGATCGGCTGCTCGAGGGCGCCCTGCAGGTCGGCGCGCACGTAGCCGAAGGCGGGCGAGCCGGGCCCGCCGTTCAGGTACTTGTAGGTGCAGCCGACCGCGAGGTCGGCGCCGGCCGCATCCAGCCCGACGGGCAGCACGCCTGCCGAGTGGCAGAGGTCCCACAGCACGAGCGCGCCCGCCGCGTGCGCCGCCGCGGTGATGCCCGGCACATCGGCGACGAAGCCGGAGCGGTAGGCGACGTGGCACAGCAGCACGAGCGCGGTGCGCTCCCCGACCGCTCGCTCGACCTGCTCGAGCGTGGCGCCCGCGGCCCGGTCGACGCGGATCCAGCGGACGGTGAGGCCGCGCTCGGCCGCGATGCCCTCGACGACGAAGCGGTCGGTCGGGAAGCTGTCGTCGTCGATGACGATCTCGGTGCGCCCCGGCCGCGCCTCGACCGCGGCGCGCGCGAGCTTGTACAGGAGCACCGTGGTCGAGTCGCCGATGAACGCCTGCCCGGGGGCGGCGCCCACGAGCGCGCCGATGCGGTCGCCGAGCTCGAACGGCCGGCGCATCCACGCCTCGTCCCAGCGGCGGATGAGCCGCGTCCCCCACTCCTCGCCGATGAAGCGCGAGAAGCGCTCCGGCAGGTCGGCGAGCGGCCGGCCGAGCGAGTTGCCGTCGAGGTAGGCGACGACGTCGCCCTCGCGCACGAAGCGGCGGGTGTGCTCGGCGAGCGGGTCGGCGGCGTCGAGCTCGGCGGCGAGGGCCGCCGTGTCGGCGTGGGCTGCGCGGGTCATGCGTCCTCCGGGTGGAACCAGGTGTACGGCAGCGAGCGCGCCCGCTGCAGGTGGGCGAGGAAGGTCTCGTCGTCGTGCACGCCCGCCGGGGCGGTGCCGATGCTCGGTCCCGCCGGCAGCAGGTGCTCGCTCACGAGCGCGTCGACGAGCGCCGTGCCCTCGATGCCCGCCTGGCGGAGCGCGGCGAGCTCGAGCGGGTCGAGGTCGAAGCGCTCGATCCCGTTGCCGAGGTCGGTGCCGTAGGAGACGGCTCCCCCGGCGGCCGCGAAGCGGGCGAGGTTGTCGACGGCGCGCGCGAACGCGAGGTCGTCGCCGTCGCGGCCGTGCATCGCGAGCGTCGAGATCCACGTCTGGCGCTCGGCGGCCTCGGCGACCACGTCGTCCGGCAGGCGCTGGCTCCACGGGGTGTGCGCGAGCACGTCGACGCCCGCGGCGAGCGCCCGCTGGACCTGCCCGGCGCCCTGCGCGTGCGCGACGAGCGGCAGGCCCGCGGCGTGCGCCTCGAGGGCGATCGCCTCGAGCAGCGCGTCGTCGGGGACGGGTCCGTCGTCGCTGTCGAGCACGACCTTGACGGCGGATGCGCCGGCCGCGGCCTGCGCGCGGACCGAGCACGCCGCGCCGCTCGCGTGGGCGAGCTCGACGACCGACCCCGGCGGCGCCCATGCGCGATCCGACGGGTAGCCGCCGACCGCGGTGTGGAACGGGCCCGCGAACCGCACGTCGACGCCCGGGTGCGCGCCCCGCACCGCCGCCGAGAGCGCAGGGAGCGCCGCGGGCGCCCAGCCGAGGTCGAGCACGCGCCCGAGCGCGGTCGGCACGTGCTCGACGGCGCGGCTGAGCCCGAGGTGCACGTGCGCGTCGGTGATCGGCGGCAGCAGCGGCCCACGGATGCCGGTGCGGACGCGGCGCGCGTCGAGCGCAGGCACGAGCCGCATGCCGGTCACGCTCAGCTCGACCACCGCATCCGTCACCCACGCCCCGCCGATGCGGGCGCGGTCGACGCGCGCGATGACCGGCTCCTGCGGCTCGTCGCGCTCCGGCCCGCCGCCCGGGCGGGGCGGGGGCGTCACTGCCCGATCCGCGTGCGCACCGCGTAGAGCTCGGGGAAGAAGGTCAGCTCGAGCGCGCGCCGGAGGAACCCGACGCCGCTCGAGCCGCCCGTGCCCGGCTTCTCGCCGATCGTGCGCGTCACGGTGCGCAGGTGCCGGAAGCGCCAGAACTGGAAGTTGTCCTCGAGGTCGACAAGCTCCTCGCACGTCTCGTAGGCGCGCCAATGGTCGTCGTCGCGCCCCTCGCCCGCCGCCTCGTAGATGCGCTGGAAGACCGGCACGAGCTCCTCGGTGTAGACGTGCGCCTTCGTCACGTCGCGCTCGAGCACCGCGCGCGGCACGTCGTGCCCGTGGCGCGCGAGGAGGCGGAGGAACTCGTCGTAGAGGCTCGGCCGGTGCAGCTCGGCCTCGAGCGCGGCGTGCTCGGCGGGGCTCGACTCGAACACCTCCAGCATCCGCTCGTGCTTGTTGCCGAGCGCGAACTCGACGCAGCGGTACTGCGCGCTCTGGAAGCCCGACGCGCTCGCGAGGGCGCCGCGGAACTGGGCGTACTCGGTGGGCGTCAGGGTCGCGAGCACCGACCACTGCTGCGTCAGCACCTCCTGGATGTGCTTCACGCGCGCGATGCGCTTGAGCGCCGCGCCGAGGTCGTCGGCCGCGAGCTGCACGCGGGCGTCGTCGAGCTCGTGCAGCACGAGCTTGAGCCACAGCTCGGTCGTCTGGTGCTGGATGATGAACAGCAGCTCGTCGTGGTGCTCGGGCTCGCTCCTCGGGTGCTGCGACGCGAGCAGCGTGTCGAGCCCGAGGTACGAGCCGTACGTCATCCGCTCGCGCAGATCGGTGACGACCCCCGCCTCGATCTCGCGGGTGTTGTGCTCGACGGCCACGGCGCCTCCCTCGGTGCTCGAGACCACGCTAGCCGTGCCGCCGCGTCAGCGGGTCGCGACGATCGCGGTGACGCCGAGCGCGTCGTCCGTGCGCGCGTCGCAGGCGGTGAAGCCGCTGTCGCGCAGCAGCGCTGTCGCGGTCTCGAGCTGGTGCCGGGCGACCTCGACGACCGCGATCCCGCCGGGCAGCAGTCGCCGCAGCATCGCCGGGGCGTGCTCGGCGAGCGGGTCGAGCCCGTCGCTGCCGCCGTCGAGCGCGAGCAGCGGCTCGTGCTCGGTCGCGTCGTGCGGCAGGAGCGCGAGCTGCGCGGTGGGCACGTACGGGAGGTTCGCCGCGATCACGTCGAAGGGCGCGGATGCGTCGGCGCCGGCCGCGTCGACGACGCGCGGATCCAGGCGGTCCAGCGCGTCGATGCCGTCGCCGAGCACGACGAGCGCTCCCGGCAGGTTCTCGCGCGCGCACGCGACCGCTGCCGGGTCGGCGTCGATCGCGACCACCCGGATGCCCGGCACCCGGTGGAGCGCGAGCGCGGCGATCGCGCCGGTGCCGCAGCCGAGGTCGAGCAGCCGCGGCGTCCTCGTCGCCCCGGGCTCCCGCACCGCAGTCGCGTCGGCGAGCTCGCGCAGCCGGTCGGCGACGATCGTCGCGAGCAGCTCCGTGCGACGGCGTGGCACGAACACCCCCGGGTGCACCGCGACGCGCAGCTCGGCGAACCGGGCGCTGCCCACGATGTGCTCGATCGGCTCCCCGAGGGTGCGGCGCTCGACCATCATCTCGATCGCCCACGGGTCGTCGATCCTCGCGGCGCGCTGCAGCTCGGCGAGCTCGCGCTCGGGGAAGACGCTGCCCGAGTCGCGCAGCGCCGCCACCAGCTCGTCCGGCTCCCGCAGCTCCATCGCTCGCGACGATAGCCTGCCGAGGTGCTGATCGCCGATGACGCCCTCGACGACCTCGTGGCGCTCGTGCGGGTGCCGACCGAGCGGCCGGAGCAGCTCCCCGCCTTCCGTGCGGCGCTCGAGCAGCGCTTCCCCCGCGTGCTCGCGGCGCTCGAGGTCGAGCTCGTCGGCGACACGATCCTCGCCCGCTGGCCCGGGCGCGGCGGGGGCGCGCCCGCCCTCCTCATGGCCCACCAGGACGTCGTGCCCGCCCCCGAGACCGGCTGGACGCATCCGCCGTACTCGGGCCACCGCGACGCCACCCACGTCTGGGGACGCGGCACGCTCGACGACAAGGGCTCGCTCGTCGCGATCCTCGTCGCGATCCAATCCCTGCTCGCAGACGGATTCGCGCCCGAGCGCGACGTGTGGCTCGTGCTCGGCCACGACGAGGAGACGATGGGCACGGGCGCCGAGCGCGCGATCGCCGAGCTCGCCGCGCGCGGCGTGCGCCCCGCGTGGGCGCTCGACGAGGGCGGGGCGATCGTCGAGCCGCCGATCGCCGGGCTCGAGCGCGACGTCGCGGTCGTCGGCGTCGCGCTCGCGCTCTGGAGCCGCGGCCGGATCGCGCCCTCGCTCGCGATGGTGTGGGGGCTGACGTGGATCGCGGTCGGCCGGCTCGCGGACGAGCCCGCCTCGACCGCGACCGGCATCGCGGCGATCATCGCCGCCCTCGCGATCGGCGCGGCCACCGCAGTGGCGCGCATCCGCGCCGGAGGCGGTGAGCCCGGCTCGCGCTCGGGGCGATGGGGCAGACTGACGCCGTGACCGAGACCATCGCCGCGCTCGACCGCCTCGACGCGCTCCGCTCCGCGCTCGAGGGCGTCGCGCTGCCGCTCGAGGTCGCGGGCGCCGACGCCGCGCGGGATGCGCGCCGCGCCGCGGTGCGCCAGGTCGACGACTACATCCGCCCGCGGCTCAGCCACCTCGACGCGCCGCTGCTCGCGGTCGTCGGCGGCTCCACGGGTGCGGGCAAGTCGACGCTCGTGAACGCGCTCGTCGGCCACCCCGTCACGCGCACCGGCGTCATCCGCCCGACGACGCGGCAGCCGATCCTGCTCCACTCCCCCGCCGACGCCGCCTGGTTCGCCTCCACGCGCATCCTGCCGGGCCTCGCCCGCATCACCGGCGTCGTGCGGGAGGCGCCGGCGCACGAGGCGGGCGACGATCCCGACGCCGCGCTCGTCGGCTCGGTCGTGCTCGTCGCCGACGAGCGGGTGCCGCGCGACCTCGCGATCCTCGACGCCCCCGACGTCGACTCGATCGCCGACGAGAACCGTCGGCTCGCGGCGCAGCTCCTCGCCGCGGCCGACCTCTGGCTGTTCTCGACGACCGCGAACCGCTACGCCGACGCGGTGCCGTGGGGACTGCTCGACGACGCCGCGGCGCGCGACATCACCGTCGGCGTGGTGCTCAACCGCGTGCCGCCCGGGGCGGAGGCGGAGATCGAGGCGGACCTGCGGCAGATGCTGGGCATGCGCGGCCTCGGCTCCGCACCGGTGTTCGTCGTGCCCGAGTCGCCGCTCGACGCGCAGGGCATGCTGCCGGAGGCGGCGATCGCGCCGATCCGCCGCTGGCTGCAGGGCATCGCCGGCGACCGGGCCGAGCGCGCCCGCATCGCGGGGCGCACGCTCGCGGGGGCGGTCGACCGGCTCGGCGTGACGGCGCGCGCGATCGCCGACGCGCGCGACGAGCAGCTCGTCGTCGCGCGCGATCTGCGCGACTCCGTGCGCACCTCCTACGACGACGCCGCCGAGCGCGTCGGTGACGCGACCCGCGACGGCGTGCTGCTGCGCGGCGAGGTGCTCGCCCGCTGGCAGGACTTCGTCGGCACGTCCGACGTGTTCCGCACCGTCGAGTCCTGGTACTCGCGCGCCAGGGACCGCGTCGTCGCATGGTTCGAGGGCCGGCCGGCGCCTGCGGTCGAGGTCGAGCACGAGATCGAGAGCGGGCTGCACGCCGTCATGGTCGACCAGGCCGGCCGCGCGGCGTCCGACGCCTGGTCGCGCGTGCGGCAGAGCGCCGTCGGGCGGCAGCTGACGAGCGGAGCCGACCTCGCGCATCCGTCGCCCGACCTGTCCGAGCGGGCAAGCCGGCTCGTGCGGGACTGGCAGCAGGGGCTCATCGAGCTCATCACCGAGCAGGCGGCGGGCAAGCGCACGAAGGCGCGCGTCATGTCGCTCGGCCTCAACGTCATCACGGTCGCGCTCATGGTCGTCGTGTTCGGCTCGACGGGCGGTCTCACCGGCGCCGAGCTCGCGATCGCCGGCGGCTCGGCGGTCGTCGGGCAGAAGCTGCTCGAGACGATCTTCGGCGAGGACGCGGTGCGCCGCCTCGCCGCGCAGGCGCGCGACGACCTCGAGGTGCGCGTGCGAGCGCTCATGGCCGACGAGGCGGCGCGCTGGGACGCGCTGCTCGAGCCGGTCGAGCAGGGCACGACGGCGGATGCGCTGCGCGATTCGGCGGCGGAGCTCGCGGTGGCGATGCGGCGCGTGGGCCGCGCGCCGGCGCCCGACGCGGCGGGCACGTCGCACGAGGTGCAGCGCAGCGACTTCGTCGAGGGAGAGGCGCTCCCCGACGACGACGTCGAGGCGCCGCTCGAGGGCGAGGCCGACGAGGTGCGGGAGCTCGAGGCGCGGCGCGGGCGGTGGGCGCCGCTCGAGGAGCGCCCGGGCGGCACCGAGGGCGACTCGTGAGCGAGCCGACGGTCGACGCGCTGCTCGGCGCGGTGCAGGCGATGGCCGCGAGGACCGCCGAGGCGTTCGGGACGCGCGCCGAGGCGGTGCGCATCGAGGGCGAGC
>NZ_JANQCH010000035.1 GCF_024723325.1 Agrococcus sp. HG114 | reverse complement strand
GCACTGCAGCGTGTAGCGCACCGCGAGCGCGCGGTCGGCGCGCGCGGCGTCCGGCAGCAGCGCCGCCGAGACGGCCGCCGTGCCGTCGAGATCGGGGATGCGCCGCGCCACCCCGTCAGGCTAGTCGCGGCACGCGGGCGGGCGGCACCGGCGCCGCGAGAAGCCCGGCGGCGCCGCCCGCCCGCGACGTTCGTAGAATGGCAGGGTGCGGATCCTCGTTCTCGGCAGCGGCGCGCGCGAGCACGCCATCATCGCGGCACTCCTCGCGGAGGGCGGCCACGAGATCACGGCCGCGCCCGGCAACGCCGGCATCGCGGCGGAGGTCGAGACCGTGCGCCTCGACATCAAGAGCCCCGAGCTCGTCGCGGAGCTCGCGGTCGGCGGCGGCTTCGACCTCGTCGTCATCGGCCCGGAGGCGCCGCTCGTCGCCGGCGTCGCCGACGCGCTCGAGCGCGCCCGGGTGCCCGTGTTCGGCCCGACGAAGGCCGCCGCGCGCATCGAGGGCTCGAAGTCGTTCGCGAAGGACGTCATGGCGCGCGCCGGGGTGCCGACGGGCTCCGACACCACGGCCACGACGCTCGACGAGGTGCGGGCAGCGCTCGACGCATCCGCGCCCCCGTGGGTGCTGAAGGCCGACGGCCTCGCCGCCGGCAAGGGTGTGATCGTGACCGACGACCGCACGGCGGCCGAGGCGCACGCCGAGGCGTTCCTCCCGGACGGGCCGCTGCTCATCGAGGAGTACCTCGAGGGGCCCGAGGTGAGCCTGTTCGTGCTCACCGACGGCGAGGCGGTCGTGCCCCTGGCGCCCGCGCAGGACTTCAAGCGGCTCGGCGACGGCGACACCGGCCCCAACACGGGCGGCATGGGCGCGTACTCCCCGCTGCCGTGGCTCGCCGACCGCTACGGCAGCGAGCAGGCGTTCGTCGACGAGGTGGTCGAGACGGTCGCGAAGCCGACGATCCGCCAGATGGCGCTCACGGGCACGCCGTTCCGCGGCCTGCTGTACTGCGGCCTCATCGTGACCGACTCGGGCGTGCGGGTCATCGAGTTCAACGCGCGCTTCGGCGACCCCGAGACGCAGGTGGTGCTGCCGCGCATCGAGTCGGGGCTCGCGGATGCGCTGCTCGCGGCCGCGAACGGCACGCTCGCGTCCGCCGCGCCACTGGTGTGGCGCGACTCGGCGGCGGTGGCGGTCGTGCTCGCGAGCGAGGGCTACCCCGGCGACCCGATGACCGGCCGGCGGATCCACGGCGTCGAGGACGCCGCGCGCCTCGAGGGCGTGCGCGTGCTGCACGCCGCGACCGGGGCCGGCGAGCACGGCCTCACCGCCACGGGCGGGCGCGTGCTCAACGTCGTCGGCACCGGGGCGACGCTCGCCGAGGCGCGCGAGCGCGCGTACGCGGGGCTCGCGCGCATCTCGCTCGAGGGCGGGCAGGCGCGCACCGACATCGCCGCGCGGGCATGAGCGCCGCCGCGGAGCGCCCGGCGCCGGCCGAGCAGGAGCCCTCGGTGCCCGCGGGCTGGCGCCTCGCCTACAGCGGCAAGGTGCGCGACCTCTACGTGCGCGAGGGCGCGCTGCTCGAGTCGGCGCCCGAGATGCTCATGGTCGCGTCCGACCGCGTCTCGGCCTTCGACCACGTGCTCGAGCCCGCGATCCCCGGCAAGGGCGCGCTGCTCACCCGGCTCACCCGCTGGTGGACCGAGCGGCTCGGGCTCCCCTCGCAGCTCGCGCCCGACGCGGATGCGCGGACGCCGGAAGCCCTGCGGGACCGCGCGATGCTCGTGCGCACGCTCGACATGCTCCCCGTCGAGTGCGTCGTGCGCGGCCGCGTGACCGGCTCGGGCCTCAAGGAGTACCAGCGGCTCGGCTCCATCTCAGGAGTCGCGCTGCCGGAGGGGCTCGAGGACGGCGATGCGCTGCCCGAGCCGATCTACACGCCCGCGTGGAAGGCGCCGCAGGGCGAGCACGACGAGAACGTGTCGTTCGAGCGCACCGTCGAGCTCGTCGGGGCGGCCGACGCCGCGGCGATCCGCGACATGAGCCTCGGCGTCTACGCGATGGGCGCCGCGATCGCCGAGGAGGCGGGGCTCGTGCTCGCCGACACGAAGTTCGAGTTCGGCCGCGACCGGGTGACGGGCGAGCTCGTGCTCGCGGACGAGGTGCTCACGCCCGACTCGTCGCGCTACTGGGACGCCGAGGCGCTCGCCGCGGGCCGCGTCGAGTCGTTCGACAAGCAGATCGTGCGCGACTGGCTCGCCGAGCACTGGGACGGCGAGGGCGTGCCGCCGAGGCTGCCCGCCGATGTCGTCGAGCGCACCGCCGCGCGCTACCGCGAGCTGCTCGAGCGGCTGACCTCCGCCGCCTGAGCCTCCGCGCGCACGGCGCGGGGCGTCAGACCTCGGGCGCCTGCCACGTGTTGCAGCTGCCGACCCCCTCGTTGTAGCCGGTCGAGAGCCAACGCATCCGCTGCTCGCTCGACCCGTGCGTCCAGCTCTCGGGGTTGACCCCGCCGCCGCCCATCTGCTGCAGCCGGTCGTCGCCGATGGTCTGCGCCGCGTTGAGCGCGTCGTTCATCTCCTGCTGCGTCGGCGCCTCGAGCACCGGCGCGCCGCCGTCGTCGTCGGCCGTCTGCGACGCACCGGCGATCCACGCGCCCGCGTAGCAGTCGGCCTGCAGCTCGGAGCGCACGCCGGAGGACTGCGGGCCGGTGTCACCCTGCTGCACGCGCTGCAGGTCGCCCGTGACGTTCTGGATGTGGTGGCCCCACTCGTGCGCGAGCACGTAGAGCTGCGCGAGCGACCCGCCCGACGCGCCGAACTGGTCGCGCATCTGCTGGAAGAAGGTGGTGTCGATGTAGATGCGCTCGTCCGGCGGGCAGTAGAAGGGGCCGACGGCGCTCGTCGCCGCGCCGCAGCCGGTCTGCACCTGCCGGTCGAACAGCTGCACGCTCGGGTCGCGGTACTCGAGGCTGTTCGCCGCGAACGTCGCCTCCCAGAAGCTCGACAGCGAGTCGGCCCCGCCCTCCATGCGGCACGTCACGTTCGCGGGGTCGTTCGCCGCCTCGCCCGTGCAGCCCGTGACCTCCTCGCCCTGCGACTGGCTCGACGGGTCGATGGGCTGCTGGGGCGAGAGGCCCGTGAGGTCGATGCCGAAGAACATCGACACGAGCACGAGGATCACCGTGATGATGCCGCCGCCGCCGATCGCGATCGCGCCGCCGCCCGGCCCGCCGCCTCCGCCGCGGCTCACCGTCGAGGTGTCGAAGTTGGCATCGCCCCTGAACGTCATGGCTGCACGATAGCCCCGGCTCCCCCAGGTTCACCCGAGAATCCGCCGGTCCGACCGCCGCACGCGCCGCATCCGTAGAATGGAGCCGCACCCCCACCCGCCGCCACCGCTAGGGAGACCCATGGCCGTCATCGTCGTCGACGTCATGCCGAAGGCCGAGATCCTCGACCCCCAGGGCAAGGCGGTCAGCCGGGCCCTCGCGCGGCTCGGGCACGAGGCCGTCGCCGATGTGCGCGTCGGCAAGCGCTTCGAGATCACCGTCGAGGGCGAGGTGACGGATGCGCTGCTCAGCGAGGTGCGCGCGGTCGCCGACGAGGTGCTCGCGAACACGGTGATCGAGGATGTCGTGGGCGTCCGGGTGCAGGACGAGGCCGGCCGATGAGGGTCGGCGTCATCACCTTCCCCGGCACGCTCGACGACCGCGACGCGCAGCGGGCCGTGCGGCTCGCCGGGCACGAGCCGGTCGCGCTGTGGCACGGCGAGCACGACCTGCACGGCGTCGACGCGCTCGTGCTGCCGGGCGGCTTCTCGTACGGCGACTACCTGCGCTGCGGCGCGATCGCCGCGCGCTCCCCGATCATGACCGAGGTCGTCGAGGCGGCCGAGCGCGGCATGCCGGTGCTCGGCATCTGCAACGGCTTCCAGATGCTGACGGAGGCGCGGCTGCTGCCGGGCGGGCTCGTACGGAACGCGACGGGCCTGTTCGTGCGCCGCGACCAGCGCCTGCGCGTCGAGCGCACGTCGACCGCATGGACGAACCGCTTCGAGCCGGGTCAGGAGATCGTCATCCCGCTCAAGAACGGCGAGGGTCGGTTCGTGGCGACGCCCGACGAGGTCAAGCGCATCGAGGACGACGGCCTCGTCGTCTTCCGCTACCTGGGCGAGGACCCGAACGGCTCCATCGACGCGATCGCGGGGCTCGCGAACGCGGCGGGCAACGTCGTGGGGCTCATGCCGCACCCCGAGCACGCCGTCGAGCTCGGCTTCGGCCCCACGACGACGCGGATGAAGGCCGGCCTCGACGGCCTCGACATCTTCAAGTCGGCCCTCGAGGCCGTCGCGGCGTAGCCGGCCGCGGGCCCACCCGGTCGTCGAGCAGCGGCGCCGCAGGCGCCCGCGCATCGAGAGGTGTAGACTGCCTACATGAGCGCAGCCACCGCGACCACGACGGGCCCCACGCCGAAGCGCCTCTACCGCTCCCTGGCGATCGCGGAGGCGGTCACCTGGACCCTGCTCATCGTCGCGATGATCGCGAAGTACGGGTTCCAGCTCGACGCGCTCGTGCCGATCGCCGGCCCGATCCACGGCTTCGTCTTCCTCTCCTACGCGGCGATGCAGCTCGTCGTCGGCCACAACCAGCGCTGGGGGCTCGCCACCGTCGCGATCGGCGTGCTCACCGCGGTGGTGCCCTACGCGACCATCCCGTGGGAGCGCCGGCTCGAGCGGCGCGGGGCCCTCGATGGCGGCTGGCGCACCGAGCCGGACGGCGACCCGCGCGACGACCGCTGGATCGACCGCGCCTTCCGCTGGGGCATCACGCACCCGCTGCTGCTCGGCGCGATCGCGCTCGTCGCCGTCGGGATCGTGTTCGCGGTGCTGCTGAGCGCGGGCCCGCCGTCCGAGTGGTTCGCGTGACCCGCAGCTGAACCTGGAGCGCGCCGCGGGGGCGAGGCCGTCGCCCCGCCCCCGCGGCTCGTCGCTGCAGTCGTCAGCGCTGCGCCTTCGCCTGGTGCTGGTCGACCTCGACGGTGAGCGTCGCTCCCGCCGTGCCGCCCGCCGTCTGCACGACGTACGAGATGGACGCGCCCCCGCGGTGGCTCGGGTGGGCGTCGAAGCGCACCTCGCCGTCGACGACCGACCAGGTGCCCGCCGAGGTGGTGACCTCGTCGGCCGGCTGGCCGTCCTCGCCGATGAGCTGGAGCGTCTCGGAGTCGAGGGTGACGCCCTCCACCACGTCGTTGGCCAGCACGTCGACCGTGGCGTCCTCGTGGCGCGGCACCTCGACGGCGTCGTCCGCGAGCGCGATGTCGGGCTCCGGCGCCGCCCACGTCGCGTCGACGCGGACCTCGGCCGTCGCGGTCTCGCCGTCGGCCGTCGCGACGGTGTACTCGGCGACGGCCTTGCCGACGAAGCCCTCGGCGGCGGCGAAGACGACCTGGCCGTCGACGACCGACCACGTGCCCTGCTCCGTCTCGAGCGCCGGCACCGGCTCGCCCTCATCGCCCACGAGCGCGAGGCTCGCGGGGTCGAGCTCGACATCGCCCTCGACCTCATCGTTGGCGAGCACGTCGATCGTCGCCTCGGGCGACTCGGCGCTGAAGACGTGCGCGACCTTGTCGTCCTCGACGTCGAGCGCGGGCTCGGTCGGCTCGGGCTCGACGGGCTCGGGCTGCTCCGGAGCCGGCTCGACCGGCGCAGGCTCGGTCGGCTCGGGCTCGACCGGCGCGGGCTCGGTCGGCTCGGGCTCCACCGGCGCGGGCTCGGTCGGCTCGGGCTCGACGGGCGCCGGCTCGATCGTGACCGTCACCGTGCCGGTCGCGGTGGCGCCGGCCGAGGTCGTCACGGTGTACGTGACCTCAGCGACGCCCTCGGCGCCCTCGGCGGGCGCGAACGCCAGCTGGCCGTCGGCCACCGTCCAGGTGCCGAGCTCGCTCTGGATCGCGGGCACCGACGCGCCGCTCTCATCGACGAGCGCGAGGGTCGACGCGTCGAGCGTCGCGCCCTCCGGCGCGGCGTCGTTCGCGAGCACGTCGATCGTGATCGCGGAGTCGGCCGTCGTGGCGCTGTCGTCGGCGAGGATCGGCGCGTCCTCGGGCGCTGCCGTCGCGGGGGCGACGACGCTCAGGCTCATGGCGCCCGCTGCGATGAGCGCGGCGGCGCCTCCGGACAGTGCGCGGTTGCGGTTCTTGGTCATGGCATCTCCTCGGTTGTTCGCTTCGGTCGTGCCTCGGCCGCCGGGTGGCGACCGCTCTCGACGCAAACGACGGAAGGTGAACGCCGCCTATGCGCCTCCATGACAGCGCCTCAGACGGCCCGGTCAGCGGCGCCTTCGGCACCGGCACGAGGTCCGGGGCGGCCGGGCGCGTCGGGGCCGCCGCCCAGCCCGGCCCCCGACGCCCGACGTGGTCGGCGCATCCGCCCCCTCGATAGGATCGAGGGACCGCCGAGCAGAGCCCCTCCCGAGGGATCCACGCCGAGGAGAGCCGTGAGCGCACCCCGCACCACCCGTGACACCGTCGAGGTCGCCGCAGCGACGCCCGAGCGCGAGCAGCCGTTCGCGGCGCTCGGCCTCAAGCCCGACGAGTACGAGCGCATCCGCGAGATCCTCGGGCGCCGCCCCACGAGCGCCGAGCTCGCGATGTACTCGGTGATGTGGAGCGAGCACTGCTCGTACAAGTCGTCGAAGCAGCACCTGCGCACGTTCGGGCGGAAGGTCACGCCCGAGATGCAGGAGCGCCTCATGGTCGGCATGGGCCAGAACGCGGGCGTCATCGACGCGGGCGAGGGCTGGGCCGTCACGTTCAAGATCGAGTCGCACAACCACCCCTCGTTCGTCGAGCCGTTCCAGGGCGCGGCGACGGGCGTCGGCGGCATCGTGCGCGACATCATCTCGATGGGCGCGCGGCCGGTCGCGGTGATGGATGCGCTGCGGTTCGGCGACATCGACCACCCCGACACCGCGCGGGTCGTGCACGGCGTCGTGGGCGGCATCTCGTTCTACGGCAACTGCCTCGGCCTGCCGAACATCGGCGGCGAGACCGTCTTCGACGGGGTCTACCAGGGCAACCCGCTCGTGAACGCGCTCGCGGTGGGCGTGCTGCGCCACGAGGACCTGCACCTCGCGAACGCGACCGGCGCGGGCAACAAGGTCGTGCTGTTCGGCGCCCGCACGGGCGGTGACGGCATCGGCGGCGCGTCGATCCTCGCCTCCGAGTCGTTCGACGACGAGGGCCCCGCGAAGCGCCCCGCAGTGCAGGTCGGCGACCCCTTCGCCGAGAAGGTGCTCATCGAGTGCTGCCTCGAGCTCTACGCCGCGGGCGTCGTCGAGGGCATCCAGGACCTCGGCGCCGCGGGCATCTCGTGCGCCACGAGCGAGCTCGCCGCGAACGGCGGCTCCGGCATGCGCGTCGAGCTCGACCACGTGCTGCTGCGCGACCCGACGCTCACGGCCGAGGAGATCCTCATGTCGGAGTCGCAGGAGCGCATGATGGCGGTCGTGAGCCCCGACAAGCTCGACGAGTTCCTCGCCATCACGACGAAGTGGGACGTCGAGACGAGCGTGCTCGGCGAGGTGACCGGCGACGGCCGCCTCGTGATCACCCACTCGGGCGAGGTCATCGTCGACGTCGACCCGAAGACCGTCGCGATCGACTCCCCCGTCTACGACCGCCCGATGACGCGTCCGGAGTGGCAGGACGCGCTGCAGGCCGACAGCGCGGCCGCGCTGCCGCGCGCGACCGGCGGCGAGCTCGGCGAGCAGCTGCGCGCGCTCGTCGGCTCCCCCAACCTCGCCGACGCCTCGTGGATCACCGACCAGTACGACGACTACGTGCTCGGCAACACCGCGCTGTCGACGCCCGACGACGCCGGCATGGTGCGCATCGACGAGGAGTCGGGCCTCGGCTTCTCGGTCGCCGTCGACGCGAACGGCCGCTACTGCCAGCTCGACCCGCGCGAGGGCGCGAAGGCCGCGCTCGCCGAGGCCTACCGCAACGTCGCCGTCACGGGCGCGACGCCGGTCGGCGTGAGCGACTGCCTCAACTTCGGCAACCCGGAGATCCCCGCGGTCATGTGGCAGTTCGCCGAGGCGGTCGACGGCCTCGCCGACGGCTGCGTCGAGCTCGGCATCCCCGTGACCGGCGGCAACGTGTCGTTCTACAACCAGACCGGCGAGACGCAGATCCACCCGACGCCCGTCGTGGGCGTGCTCGGCATCATCGACGACGTCGACCGGCGCCTCCCCTCCGGGTGGCAGGACGACGGCCAGGCGCTCTTCCTCCTCGGCACGACGCGCGACGAGCTCGACGGCTCGGCGTGGGCGGGCACCGTCCACGGGCACCTCGGCGGCCTGCCGCCGCGCGTCGACCTCGCCGCGGAGCGCGAGCTCGCCGGCCTCATGCAGGGCGTCGCGCTCGACGGCCTCGCGACCGCCGCGCACGACCTCTCGGAGGGCGGCCTCGGCGCGGCCGTCGTCGAGGGCGCGCTGCGCTTCGGCATCGGCGCGCGCATCTGGCTCTCGGGCCTCATGGAGCGCGACGGCATCGACGAGACCGCGGCGCTGTTCTCCGAGTCGGGCGCTCGCGCGATCGTCGCGGTCGCCCGCGAGGACGAGGTCAAGTTCACCGGCATGTGCGAGGCGCGCGGGGTGCCGGTGCTGCGCATCGGCGTCACCGACGCCCAGAGCGGCGCGATCGAGATCCAGGATGTCGCGACCATCCCCCTCGACGAGCTGCGCGCCGCGAACCGCGCCCCCCTCGCCCGCTTCGCCTGAATCTCGACCGGTTCTGTGGTCGGCCGGCGCGATAATCGCGTCCGCCGACCACAGAACCGGTTGAGCACGCTCGGGCGCGGCGCGCCTATGCTTCGACCATGGAGCTCACCGTTCCCGCCGTCAACATCTGGGCCGTGCTGCTCGCGACCGTCGCGGCGATGCTCGTCGGCTTCGTCTACTACCAGCCGAAGGTGGCCGGCAGCTCGTGGATGAAGGCCGTCGGCCACACGCCCGAGAGCGTCTCCGGCGGCCCGAAGCCCTGGGTCTACCCGATGCTCATCGTCTGCGCGTTCGTCACGGCGTGGGTGCTCGCGGGCGCCACCTGGATCTCGCAGGAGTTCTACGGCGGCAGCTTCCTGCTGAACGCGCTCGTGACCGGCTGGATCCTCTGCATCGGCTTCACCGCCGCCCGGGTGCTCGTGCATGACGCGTTCGACCCGCGCGGCCTCAAGGTCGCCGGCCACACGATCCTCAACGAGCTGCTCGTGGTCACCGCGATGGCCCTCGTCATCGGCCTCTGGCCGCCGGCATCATGAGCGACCTGTCGCTCGTGCTCGAGCGGTCGATCGACGCGCCGACGGATGCGGTGTGGCGCGTGCTCACGGACGTCGAGGGCTCCGAGGCGGTGCTCTCGGGCGTGACCCGCATCGAGCGGCTCGCCGGGGCCGGGTACGCGATCGGCACCCGCTGGCGCGAGACGCGCACCATGCTCGGGCGGGAGGCGACGGAGGAGATGGAGGTGGTCGGGATCGACCCGGGCCGCTCCACCACGATCGCGGCCGAGGTGCCCGGCATGCGCTACCGCACCGAGTTCGAGCTCGAGCCCCTGCCGGCGGTCGGCGGCGCCGCCGCGACGCTCCTGCGGATGCGGTTCTCGGGCACGTACGTCTCCCCGTCGTGGGTGCAGCGCCTCGCCGCCCGGCTCACGAGCAGGCTCGGCCTCGCCGCCGCCCGCCGCGCGATGCAGCAGGACCTCGACGACATCGCGGCCGCCGCAGAGGCCGGTCGGTAGCCTCAGGGCTCGCAGCCGGCCTGGGTCAGCCCTCGCCCGCGATCCGCTCGTGGTGGTGGATGACCTCGGCGATCACGAAGTTCAAGAACTTCTCCGCGAACTCGGGATCGAGGTCCGCCTCCTCGGCGAGCCGCCGGAGCCGCGCGATCTGCGTGGCCTCACGCGCAGGGTCGGACGGCGGCATCGCGTGCGCGGCCTTCAGCTCCCCGACCGCCTGCGTGAGCTTGAAGCGCTCTGCGAGCGTGTGGATCAGCACCGCGTCGACGTTGTCGATCGAGCGTCGCAGTCGCAGCAGCTGCTCCTCGGGGGCGGTCATGCCTCCAGCCTAATTCGAGCGCGCATGCCCTCCGGCCCCGACACCCGCGCGCACCGGCTGCAGCTCGCGAGCGTCGCGCCAGCCGAAGGCGAGCCCCGCGGCCGCGATCGCGACGAACGGCAGCGCGGCGTCCGGCCGCTCCACGGCGACGCCCGCGACGGCCGTCGCGGCGGCCGCGACCGCGATCTCGAGCCCCCGGCGCTGCACGACCGCCACGGCACCATCGGCGGCACCGGCCTTCGGCGTGACGTGGAAGCGCGCGCGCCCCGAGACCAGCACCACGAGGACCGCCCGCGCGGCGACCACGGAGACGGATGCGTAGAGCATGGCCGCCCGCACGGTGAACCCGAGCCCCGCCGCCAGCCCCGTCGAGCGCACGCGGTGCGCCGCCTCCGGGGCGAGCGGCGCGAGGCCGAGGGCGCCGAGGACGAGCCCGAGCTGCCAGGGGAACGCCTCGGCGGCGGTCGCCGCAGCGACGAGCGAGTACGCGAACAGCACGAGCGGCAGGATGGCGGCGAGCACCGGCACGAGCAGGTCGAGCACGAGGTCGGCGCGGCGCAGCCACGGGAGGCGCGCGTCGAGCAGGCTCCGGCTGCGGCGCGCGAGCAGCTGCACGGCGCCCTCGACGAACTTGCCGAACTGCACCGCGAACGCGGCGTGGTCGACGGGAGCGTCCTCGACCGAGCGGAGCTCGGGCGCCGCGACCACGCGGTGGCCGCGCCGCGCGAGCTCGACCGAGAGCGCGGTGTCCTCCATCACGAGCTCGGGGAACCAGCCGACCTCGCGGAGGGCGGCGACGTCGAGCATCGCGCCGCGGCCGCAGAAGACGCTCACGCCGAGCGCCTCCCGGCCGGCGAGCTGCACGGCGGCGTGGCGCGCGAAGAGCCCTCCGAAGTCGCGCACGAACGGCGACCCGCTGCGGCGCGTGTCGATCGCGCCCTGCACGACCGCGGCGTCGGGGTGGGTCGCGAAGCGGGCGAGCGCGCCCTCGACGAAGTCGGTCGGGATCTCCTGGTCGGCGTCGAGCACGACGACGCGATCCACCTCGTGGCCGTGCCCCTCGAGCCACGAGTTGAGGTTGCCTGCCTTCGCACCCTCGCGCACCGCGCGCCGGTGCAGCTCGATGCCGCCCTCCGCGACAAGGGCGTCGATGCGCGCGCGAGTCGCCGCCGCGGACGAGTCGTCGAGCACGACGGTGCGGGTGCCCGGGTGCGACTGCGCCGCGCTGCGGCGGACGACGTCCGCGCGGAAGTCATCCGACACCGGGTAGAGCAGCGCCACGCGCTCGCCCGCGTTCCCGTCCCTTCCGGTAGGCCCGCTCGGCACCGCGCGACGAGCGGCGACGAGCAGCACGACATGGCGCAGCCCCGTGAGCAGCGCGAGCGCGACGACCGGCGCGACCGCCGCGAGCGCGATCCAGCCGAGGCTCGACGTGGGCGGCGCGAGCTGCGCGAGCAGCAGTCCCACGAGCGCGCCGAGGAGGGCCCACGCCGCGACGAGCAGCGCAGGGGCGAGCAGCCCACGCGTCGTCCGCTCGGCGGAGGTCAGCCTCGGCGGGCGCTCGGTGCGGGTCATGCGATCCTCTCGGCGCCACGGACGAGACGCGTGCCCCGGAGGCTAGCGGGCGCGGCTCCGCGATCTCGGGGAGTGCGCCGCGAACACGGCCGTGCGGTCAGCCGTGCCGCGCCTCGAGCCGCGCCTCGAGCCCCCGCCGCACCGCGGGCCACTCCGACGCGACGATCGAGTAGACGACGGTGTCGCGCAGCGTGCCCTTGTAGACCTGGTGGCTGCGCAGCACCCCGTCGAGCTTCGCGCCGAGCCGCTCGATCGCGTCGCGCGACTGCCGGTTGTGCCAGTGCGTGCGGAACTCCACCGCGACGCACGCGAGCTCGTCGAACGCGCGCTCGAGCATCATGAGCTTCATCGCCGGGTTCACGCCCGACCCCTGCGCCGACACCGCCATCCACGTCGAGCCGATCTCGAGCCGCGGCGTCTCCGCCTCGATGTGCATGTAGGTCGTCATGCCGACCGCCCGCCCGTCGACCACCACGGCCCACGGCACCATCGAGCCGGCGTCGTGCAGCGCGAGGCGGCGGTCGATCTCGTCGCCCACCGCATCCGGCTCGGGCACGCTCGTGTACCACGCGCGGCGCCACAGCTCGCCCTCGGACGCCGCTTCGGCGAGCGCGGGGGCGTGCGCATGCGCGAGCGGCTCGAGGGTGACGAGCGGATGCGTCAGGACGACCGGGTCGAGGATGCTCACGTCACCATCATGGCCGTGCCGTTGCCCCGGCGACCCCGGCGTGCCAGCATGCGCGCATGGGCGTGCGCTTCGCCGACGCGGCAGCGGAGCTCGCGGCGCTCGTCGCGCGGGTGCCGACGGAGCGCCTCGACGGACCGGGACTCGGCGACTGGACGCTCCGCGAGCTCATCGGCCACACGTCGCGCGCGCTCACGACCGTGACCGACTACCTGGCGCAGCCCGAGCCGCGTGCCGCGACCGTCGGCTCGGCCGCCGAGTACCTCGAGGTCGTGCTGCGCCAGCGGGGCGACGACCAGGCGATCCTGCAGCGCGGCAGAGCCGCGGGGGCCGCGCTCGGCGACGACCCGGCGAGCGCGATCCGGACGATGGGCGCGGCGGCCGTCGCTGCAGCCCGGGCAGCCGGCGACGATCGGCTCGTCGCGATCGGCGGCGACCCGGCGCTCGCGATGCGGCTCGGCGAGTACCTGCGCACGCGCGTGTTCGAGCTCACCGTGCACGGGCTCGACATCGCCGATGCGGCCGGGCTCGACTGGACCCCGGCGCCCGCGCACGTGCTCGACGCCCTGCACCTCGCGGCCGCCAACGCATCCGCCCGCGGCATGGGGCTCGAGGCGCTGCGACTGCTGACGGGGCGGCGGCCGGATGCCGGGCTCGCGGGCGTGATGCGCTCGGGCGGGTGAGCCCGCCGAGCCCGGCCGGGCGCCCGGCGTGGCGCTGCGGTAGAATCGACCGGTTGTCTGATACCCCTGGAGGCCTCGTTTGACGCAGCTGCACCCCCACCTCGCGCCCGTCTACGAGAACGTGCTGCACCGCAACCCCGGTGAGGCGGAGTTCCACCAGGCGGTGTTCGAGGTGCTCGAGAGCCTCGGGCCGGTCGTGGCGAAGCGGCCCGACTACGTCGACGCGCAGATCCTCAGCCGCATCGTCGAGCCGGAGCGGCAGATCATCTTCCGCGTGCCGTGGATCGACGACGCGGGCGTCGTGCAGATCAACCGGGGCTTCCGCGTGCAGTTCAACTCCGCCCTCGGCCCCTACAAGGGCGGGCTGCGCTTCCACCCGAGCGTCTACCTCGGCATCATCAAGTTCCTCGGCTTCGAGCAGATCTTCAAGAACTCCCTCACCGGCCTGCCGATCGGCGGCGGCAAGGGCGGCAGCGACTTCGACCCCAAGGGCAAGTCCGACATGGAGATCATGCGCTTCTGCCAGTCGTTCATGACCGAGCTGCGCACCCACATCGGCCAGTACACCGACGTGCCGGCGGGCGACATCGGCGTCGGCGGCCGCGAGCTCGGCTTCATGTTCGGCCAGTACAAGCGGCTCACGAACGCGTACGAGTCGGGCGTGCTCACCGGCAAGGGCATCACGTGGGGCGGCTCCCAGGTGCGCAAGGAGGCCACGGGCTACGGCACGATCTACTTCCTCGACGAGGTGCTGCGCGCGCGGGGCGAGAGCTTCGACGGCAAGCGCGTCGTCGTGTCGGGCTCGGGCAACGTCGCGATCTACGCGATCGAGAAGGTGCAGCACCTCGGCGGCACGGTCGTCGCGTGCAGCGACTCCTCGGGGTTCGTCGTCGACGAGCGGGGCATCGACCTCGAGCTGCTGAAGGAGATCAAGGAGGTGCGGCGCGGCCGCATCGAGGAGTACGTGCAGCAGCGGCCGCACGCGACGTTCTCGCCGAACGGCTCCATCTGGTCGGTGCCGTGCGACATCGCGGTGCCGTGCGCGACGCAGAACGAGCTCGACGAGGCCGATGCGGTCACGCTCGTCAAGAACGGCTGCACGGTCGTCGGCGAGGGCGCGAACATGCCCGCGACCCAGTCGGCCGCGCGGGTGTTCGCCGGAGCGGGCATCGCGTTCGCTCCCGGCAAGGCGGTCAACGCGGGCGGCGTCGCGACGAGCGCGCTCGAGATGCAGCAGAACGCCTCGCGCGACTCGTGGTCGTTCGAGCACACCGACGAGCGCCTGCGCGAGATCATGCAGGGCATCCACGACCGCTGCGCCGAGACGGCCGAGGAGTACGGTCGTCCCGGAGACTACGTCGCGGGCGCCAACATCGCCGGCTTCAACCGGGTCGCCGACGCCATGCTGGCGCTCGGCGTCATCTGACCGGCACCTTCACAGGATCGACACGTACGCTGACGCGGCACACCGGGAGCAGAGGAGGCGGGCGCTTGGCTGAGTACCCGGACGCCGATCGCACGGCGGTCGCCACGCAGGTCAGGCGCCGCGCCCAGGCGGCGGACGTCGCCGACCGCATGCTCACGAAGCGGTGGCTCGTCCGCAGCTTCGCGCTGCTGCACGGCGCGTCGCTGCTCGCGCTCCTGCCGGTGATCCTCGCGGGCGGCACGGTCGGCGACCTGCCGCTCTACCGCGAGTGGGCCATGGAGGCGTTCGAGGGCGGCCCGATCGTGGGCATCGACGCCGACTGGGTCTACCCGCTCCTCGCGTGGCTGCCGATCGGCGGCAGCAACCTGCTCGGCGCCGCGCTGTACCAGCTGCTGTGGTTCCTCATGACGGCCGCCCTGAACTGGTGGGCCGTGTGGGTGCTGAGCGAGGGCGGCCGCAGCCGGCGCGGCATGCTCGCCGCCTACACGTTCATGCTCGGCTTCCTGCTGCTGAGCCCCGTGGCGCTCCTGCGGCTCGAGGGCATCACCGGCCCGCTCGTGATCGTCGGACTCGTGTGGCTCTCCCGCCGGCCGCTCGTCGCAGGCACGCTGCTCGCGGTCGCCACCTGGATCAAGGTGTGGCCGGCGATGGTGATCGGCGCCGTCGTCGCGGTGCATCGCGAGCGATGGCTCGTCGTGCTCGCCGGTCTCGGCGTCACCGTCGCGACGGCCGCGGTCAGCGCGGCGAACGGCGGCCTGCCGCACCTGCTGAGCTTCCTCACGACGCAGACCGATCGTGCCCTCCAGCTCGAGGCGCCCATCGCCACCCCCTGGGTGTGGCTCGCCGCGCTCGACGTGCTCGGCGCGCGCGTGTACCAGAACCGGGCCCTCGCGACCCGAGAGGTCGTCGGTCCCCTCGACGGCGGCGCGATCCTCCTCTCCACGCCGCTCCTCCTCGCGGGCGTCGCGGCCATCTGCGTGCTGCTGCTGTGGGCCCGCCGGCGCGGCGCCGATGTTCACGACCTGCTCCTCGTCGGCGCCTTCGCGCTCGTCGCGGCGTCGATCGTCTTCAACAAGGTCGGCTCGCCGCAGTACCTGCTGTGGCTGCTCCCCGTCGCCGCCGTCGCGATGCTCCGGCCGACCGCCTGGTGGCGGCGGATGACGGCGCTCCTGCTCGTGACTTCGCTGCTGACGACCCTCGTGTTCCCGATCTTCTACATGCCGCTCGTGCGCCTCGAGTGGTTCGCCGTGATGCTGCTGTCGGTCCGCAACGCCCTGCTCGTGGCGCTCCTGATCGCGGCCGTGGCGCGGATCGTGCAGCTCGGCCGCGACGGGCTCGTCGCCCCTCCGGCCAGGGTCGGCACGAGCACGCAGCCGCTCGCCGTCGTCTGACGATTCGGCCTACCGCGCCGATGTGAACGCTGTTAACATCGGCGCATGACGCTCGATGACGAGTCGGCCGCCGCTCCTCCGATCGTGGACCGCGGCTCGTGGCTGCGTGCGCGGGAGGCGCTCCTCGACCGCGAGAAGGCGCACACGCGCGAGGGCGACGCGATCGCCGCCGCACGACGCCGCCTGCCGATGACCGAGGTGCCCGACGTCGCGCTGATCGGCGAGCACGGCGAGACCCGGCTCCATGCGCTGTTCGAGGGCCGACCGCAGCTGATCGTCTACAAGCACATGTGGCACGACGGGGAGCCGATCGAGGGTCAGTGCGAGGGCTGCACCGCGACGATCTGGGACGTGCACGACGCCTCGTACCTGAACGCGCGGGGCATCTCGTTCGCGGTGCTGAGCAAGGGGCCGTGGAGCGAGCTCGCCCCGTTCCGCGCCTTCATGGGGTACACGCATCCGTGGTACTCGAACCGCGGGGTCGACGACCCGCTCCTCGGCCCCGCGACCGAGGGCGCGTTCGTCGCGCTGCTGCGGCGGGGCGACCGCATCTTCGCGACGTACTGGATCACCGGCCGCGGCGTCGAGGCGATGATGAGCTCGATGGGGCTCGCGGACATGGCCGTGTACGGCCGCGGCGAGGAGTGGGAGGACTCGCCCGCGGGCTGGCCCCAGTCGCCCACCTTCACGGCCTGGAGCACCGACGGCCGCCCGACGCCGCAGTGGAGCCGACCCGGCGCGACGCCCGTCGTCGCATCCGAGCACCGCCACTGAGCCGGCTCGCATCGAGCCGACCCGCACCGCGCAGCCCCGCGCATCCCGACTCGCGTCCGCACCCACGAGAGGCAGCACCATGACCGCGATGACGAACTACATCTGGTTCCCCGGCAGCGCCCGCGAGGCCCTCAGCTCCTACCACCGCGTGTTCGGCGGCGAGCTCGAGCTCCACACGCTCGCGGACATGGGCCGCGACGACGGCCCGGCGGATGCGATCGGTCACGGCGTCCTCGACGGCCCGGTGACCCTGTTCGGCGCGGACGCCGTCGGCGACGACGAGCCCGTGAGGATGACCGGGATCAGCCTCGCGCTGCTCGGCACCGCCGAGCCGGACACGCTCGCGCGCTGGTTCGCCGCGCTGAGCGAGGGCGGCACGGTGCTCGACCCGCTGCAGGAGCGACCGTGGGGCGCGAGCGACGGTCAGGTCGTCGACCGCTTCGGCATCCGCTGGCTCATCGGTTTCGAGCACGAAGCCGCTGCGGCCGGCTGAGCGCGCCGGCGTCAGTCGATGAGGTCGTGCACCTGGATGATCGCGTCGCGGTCGGCGCCCACGCCGATCGCCGAGATGCGGCTGCCGGAGCGCTCCTCGAGGAAGCGCACGTAGGCCTGGGCGTTCGCGGGCAGGTCCTCGAAGGAGCGGGCGCCCGAGATGTCCTCGCTCCAGCCGGGCAGCTCCTCGTAGATCGGCTTCGCGTGGTGGAAGTCGGACTGCGAGACGGGCAGCTCGTCGAACCGCTCGCCGTCGACGTCGTACGCGACGCACACGGGGATCGACTCGATGCCGGTCAGCACGTCGAGCTTCGTCAGCACGATGTCGGTGAGGCCGTTGATGCGCGAGGCGTAGCGGGTGAGCACGGTGTCGTTCCAGCCGCAGCGGCGGGGGCGCCCGGTCGTGGTGCCGAACTCGAATCCGTTGCTGCGCAGCAGCTCGCCCCACTCGTCGAACAGCTCGGTGGGGAACGGGCCGGCGCCGACGCGCGTCGTGTAGGCCTTGACGATGCCGATCACGCGGTCGAGGCGCGACGGGGCGACCCCGGAGCCCGACGCCGCGCCCGCGGCCGTCGCGGTCGAGGAGGTGACGAACGGGTACGTGCCGTGGTCGATGTCGAGCATCGTGGCCTGGCCCGCCTCGAACACGACGGTCTTGCCGGCGTCGAGCGCCTGCGAGAGCTCGAGGCCCGTGTCGGCGACCATCGGCCGCAGCCGCTCGACGTAGGAGGTCAGGTCGTCGAAGATCTCGTCGCACGTGACCGCGCGGCGGTTGTAGACCTTCGTGAGCATGTGGTTCTTGGCGTCGAGGGCGCCCTCGATCTTCTGGCGCAGGATCGACTCGTCGAAGAGGTCCTGCACGCGGATGCCGATGCGGTTGATCTTGTCGGCGTACGCGGGCCCGATGCCGCGGCCGGTCGTGCCGATCGAGCGCTTGCCGAGGAAGCGCTCGGTCACCTTGTCGAGCGTGCGGTGGTAGTCGGTGATGATGTGCGCGTTCGCCGACACGCGCAGCTTCGACACGTCGACATCGCGCGCCGCGAGCGCCTCGAGCTCGTGGAAGAGCACCTCGAGGTCGATCACGACCCCGTTGCCGATGACGGGCGTGACCCCCGGGGTGAGGATGCCCGAGGGCAGCAGGTGCAGCGCGTACTTCTGGTTGCCGACGACGACGGTGTGCCCGGCGTTGTTGCCGCCGTTGAACTTCACCACATAGTCGGTGCGGCCGCCGAGCAGATCGGTCGCCTTCCCCTTGCCCTCGTCGCCCCACTGGGCGCCGACGATGACGATTCCTGGCATGGGGCTTCCCTCCGACGGGTTGGCGTACACCCCACCCTATCGAGCGACGCCGACAGGCCGAGGCGGCGCCGCCGGGCGGGAGCAGCCCGCCCGACGGCGCCGGGGATCAGCGCGCGCCGATCAGCTCTGCGCGGCCTGGTACGTCGACTGGATGACGCTGCCCCAGTACGGCCCGAACATCACGTTCGAGACGGAGCGGTAGCCGAAGCTGTTCACCGAGTTCTGCATGCCGTTCGGGCCCGAGCCGATGAACCAGGGGCCGCCGGATGAGCCGCCCGTCATGTCGCACGGGATGCCCTGCGACTGCGTGCCGCCGATCGTGTCGGCCGTCGCCGTGCCGGTGCACGACTGCAGCGTCTGCCCGTTGAAGGGCCGGGCCGCGGGGTAGCCGTAGGCGGTGTAGCCGAGGCCGCGCGCCTGGTTGAAGGCCACCCCGGACGCGCCGACGGTGTCGGCGAGCGTCGCGCTCGAGCCCGCGGGGCTCGCCACCACGGCGAACGCGGTGTCGTAGTCGATGTCGCCGGCGCTCACCCACGCGGTGGGCGCGTGCAGCTCGGTCGCCGACCAGACGCCGTAGGGGGTCGCGCCGTTGTTGTACGCGGGGGCGAACGCCCAGTTCGTCGCGTAGGCGCCCGGACCCTCGTTGACGCAGTGCGCGGCGGTCGAGACCGTGCGCTCGTTCGCAGCGACCACCGAGTTGCCCGAGCAGACGTAGTCCACGCCGCCGAGGGTGAAGAAGACCTTGCCGATGTGCGCGACCGGCGCGAGCCCCGACGGCGCGGGGCGCGCGTTCGTCTGGGGCGCGCG
>NZ_JANQCH010000034.1 GCF_024723325.1 Agrococcus sp. HG114 | reverse complement strand
GCGCCTTGGCCTTCGCGTCGACCTTCAGGGTCGCGGACTCGTTGATGGCGGCGATGCGCGCAGCGATGCGGTTCACGCGCCCAAGCCTACGAGGGCGTCAGTGCTCGACGAGCACGCCGTCCTCGTCCGCCCAGAGCATGGCGCCGGGCCGGAAGACGACGCCGCCGAACTCCACCGGCACATCCGTCTCGCCCACGCCGTCCTTCGCGCTCTTGCGCGGGTTCGAGCCGAGCGCCTTCACGCCGAGCTCGAGCCGCGCGAGCGCGGCGCGGTCGCGCACGGGCCCGTGGATCACGACGCCCGCCCAGCCGTTCGCGACCGCCGACTCGGCGATCATGTCGCCCATGAGCGCGCTCGCCATCGAGCCGCCGCCGTCGACGACGAGCACCGCGCCCTCGCCGGGCGTCGCGAGCGTCGCCTTGACGAGCGCGTTGTCGCCGAGGCAGCGCACGGTGCGCACCGGCCCCTCGAACCGCGTCCTCGCGCCCAGGTCGAGCAGCTGCAGCTCGAGCGACTGCAGCTCCTCGCCCCGCTCGTCGTACAGATCCGCCGTCGCTGTGCCCGTCGCGTGCGCCATCGCTCCGCCTCCCTCGTCGATCGCCCACCGTAGCGGCGTGGCGGCAAGTGGACAGCGGGTGCCCCGCCGAAGTATGCTGTTCCCTTGGTGGTTGACAACCGCCATGATGTCGCACGCCCCGCAGGTGCCGGCAGCATGGCCCTCCACCGGCCCAGGGCGGTGGCGCAATTGGTAGCGCAGCGGTCTCCAAAACCGCAGGTTGCAGGTTCGAGTCCTGTCCGCCCTGCAGAAGGCGCCCACGCGGCGCTTGACGGGCCTCGGCAGCAGCCGGGCCGAACGAATCGAAGGGTCACCAGTGGCTGAGAACGCGATCGAGGAGGCGCCCCGCACACGCGAGGGCGGCTCCCGCAACCCGTTCCTCCGCCTGTGGACCTTCCTCAAGGAAGTCCTGGTCGAGCTCCGGAAGGTCGTCACCCCGACCCGCAAGGAGCTCATCCGCTACACGCTCGTCGTGCTGGTGTTCGTCGTGTTCATGATGTTGCTGGTGTCGGGCCTCGACCTTCTGTTCGGCTCGCTCGTGGGCTGGGTCTTCGGCGACATCCCGCTGTTCGGCCTCGTCTGAGCCCGTCGCGGAACCTGAAGGAGAAGGTGGACTGTGTCTGACGTCAACGACCTCGACATCGAGCTGAACAAGGCGCTCGACGACCTCGTCCCGGGCGAGGAGAAGCCCGAGGAGACCGCGGTCGACCCGTACGAGGAGTTCAAGCGCGAGCTGCGCCTCAAGCCCGGCAAGTGGTACGTCATCCACTCGTACGCGGGCTACGAGAAGAAGGTCAAGGCGAACATCGCCTCGCGCGCCGAGAACATGCAGGTCGACGGCATCTACGAGATCCAGGTGCCGACCGAGGACGTGCTCGAGACGAAGAACGGCCAGGCGAAGCGCGTCAACCGCGTGCGCGTGCCCGGCTACGTGCTCGTCCGCATGGACCTCAACGAGGACACCTGGTCGGTCGTGCGCCACACGCCGGGCGTCACCGGCTTCGTCGGCAACGCGCACAACCCGGCGCCGCTGCGCTTCGACGAGGCGTTCACGATGCTCAAGCCCATCGCCGACGAGCAGCTCGCCGAGCAGCAGAAGGCGGCGCCCTCGCAGCAGCCCAACCAGCTCACGGTCGAGGTCGACTTCGAGGTCGGCGAGACCATCACGATCACCGAGGGCTCGTTCGCGGGCTTCCCCGGCACGATCAGCGAGATCCAGCCGGCGAGCCGCAAGCTCACCGTGCTCGTCAGCCTGTTCGAGCGCGAGACTCCGGTCGAGCTCGGCTTCGGCCAGGTCAGCAAGCTCTAGCCCCTCCCACGGGGCTGGATGCGGTCCCGGGCCACGCGTGGCCGCGCGACCGCGACACACCAAGAAGGAAGAGAAATGGCACCCAAGAAGAAGGTCACGGGTCTGATCAAGCTGCAGATCCAGGCCGGCGCCGCCAACCCCGCCCCGCCGGTCGGTCCGGCGCTCGGTCAGCACGGCGTCAACATCATGGAGTTCTGCAAGGCGTACAACGCCGCGACGGAGAACCAGCGCGGCAACGTCATCCCGGTCGAGATCACCGTCTACGAGGACCGCTCGTTCGACTTCGTGCTCAAGACCCCGCCGGCAGCGGAGCTCATCAAGAAGGCCGCCGGCGTCAAGAAGGGCTCGGGCGTCCCGCACACCACGAAGGTGGGCAAGCTCACCGCCGCGCAGGTCGAGGAGATCGCGCAGCAGAAGCTCGTCGACCTCAACGCGAACGACCTCGAGGGCGCGAAGAAGATCGTCGCCGGCACCGCCCGCTCCATGGGCATCACGATCGAGGGCTGACCTCGACGCTGCGTCCCGCAGCTCCGAGCCGCTCGGCTCACCAGTGGGAGCGCCGGCCAGGCGCGCACCGCGAACTCTGAACTAGGAGAACCACATGGCACAGAAGTCCAAGGCCTACAAGGCCGCAGCGGCGAAGATCGACGCCGACAAGTCGTACACCCCGGCCGAGGCCGTCGCGCTCGCTCGCGAGACCGGTTCGGCGAAGACCGACTCGACGGTCGAGGTCGCGCTCAAGCTCGGCGTCGACCCGCGCAAGGCTGACCAGATGGTCCGCGGTACCGTTTCTCTTCCTCACGGCACCGGCAAGACCGCTCGCGTCATCGTCTTCGCGCAGGGCCCCGCGGCCGAGGCGGCCATCGCCGCCGGCGCCGACGAGGTCGGCTCGGACGAGCTCATCGAGAAGGTGGCGGCCGGCTGGACCGCGTTCGACGCGGCCGTCGCGAGCCCCGAGCTCATGGGCAAGGTCGGCCGTCTGGGCAAGGTGCTCGGCCCCCGCGGCCTCATGCCGAACCCCAAGACCGGCACCGTCACCCCGAACGTCGCGCAGGCCGTGACCGACATCAAGGGCGGCCGCATCGAGTTCCGCGTCGACAAGCACGCCAACGTGCACTTCATCGTCGGCAAGGCCTCGTTCTCGCCCGAGCAGCTGGCTGACAACATCCACGCCGCGCTCGAGGAGGTCGTCCGCCTCAAGCCGTCGTCCTCGAAGGGCCGCTACATCCAGAAGGCCACCGTCTCGACGACCTTCGGCCCCGGCATCCCGGTGGACGTCACCGCCATCTGAGACCCGCGTCTCGCTCGAGAGCCCCGCTTCGGCGGGGCTCTCGTCGTTTGCGGGCCGATCGGCGACTCAGGCGTCGACGAGCCGGTGCTCGTGGGCGAGCGCGATGAGCTGCACCCGGCTCGGCACGCCGAGCTTCGCGAGGATCGCGCGGATGTGCGTCTTCACCGTCGTCTCGGCGACCCAGAGCCGCTGCGCGATCTCGGCGTTCGAGAGCCCGCGCGCGGCGAGCGCGAAGAGCTCCCGCTCGCGGGGCGTGAGCCCGTCGAGGATCGAGGTGTCGGGGACGGGCCGCACCCGCGCGAACGCCCGCAGCAGGTCGAAGGTCTCGGCCGGCGCGATCACCTGCTGGCCGTCGACGACCGCGCGGATCGACTGCACGAGGAACTCGGGCGGCGCGTCCTTCAGCAGGAACCCGCTCGCGCCCGCCCGCAGCGCATCCACCACCGCCCTGTCGTGCCGCACGGTCGTGAGCACGATCACGTGCGGCGGGGGCTCGGGCGCCTCTCGTCGGATCTCGGCGGTCGCCGCGATGCCGTCGAGCACGGGCATCCGGATGTCCATGAGCACGACGTCCGGGCGCAGCTCGCGCACGAGTTCGACGCAGAGCCGGCCGTCGGCCGCGGTGCCGACGACGTCGATGCCCTCCTGGCTCTCGAGGATCATCGAGAGCCCTTCGAGGAAGAGCTCCTGGTCGTCGACGAGCAGCAGCCGGATCACTCGGTTGCCGCCGGGCGTCGGTGACCGGTGCCAGGGTTGACCTTCGTCGCTCGCGACCAGCCGCCCGGTGCGGTGGTCGGACGCGCCGCTCGGCGCTCCGCCTGGAGGCGGGTGGCCTCGACGATCCAGGGTGCGACCACTTCCTCCGGTCGCACCGGCTCGGGCGGCAGCGGCACCGGGAGCGTCGCGAGCTGGTCCTCGGTCAGCGGTCTCGTCGGCGCGTCGTCGACCGGTTGGTACGGCAGGTGCGCGCTCACGACGAAGCGCTCGCCATCGGCGTCTATCTCGAGCGTGCCGCCCGCGAGTCGCACGCGCTCGTGCATGCCGGCTATGCCACGGCCCGCCGGTCGCAGCGCCGCTCGGTCGCGGATGGGGGAGGAGACGGCGAGTGTGAGCCCGGGACCCGTCCACGACAGCGCGACCACGATCGCGACGTCGGCGCCCCCGTGCCGCAGCGCGTTGGTCAGGCTCTCCTGCACGATGCGGTAGGCCGCGATGTCGGCGATCCTGCTCAAGTGCCCGCGCGTGCCGACGTCCAGCAGCTGCACGTCGGGCCCCGCCGAGCGGGTCTGGGCGACGAGGCCGGGGATGTCGGCGCTCGTGGGCTGCGGGCGTCGCGCATCGTCGTCGACGCGCTCGAGCAGCTGCCGAACCTCGACGAGGGCCAGCCGCGCCGTGTCGCTGATCGTCGTCAGCACCGGCCCGATGCGCTCGGGATGCGCCTCGTGCGTCAACCGCAGCCCCTCGGCCTGGGCGGCGAGCACGGCGAGCGAGTGGGCCATGACGTCGTGGAAGTCGTGGGTGAGGTCAGCGCGCAGGCGCTCGTCGCGCAGCTCGCTCTCGACCACGGTCGTGCGCGCCACGGCTTGCTGCTTCGCGTGCTCGGAGCGCAGCGCGTCGCGCAGCGCTCGCGCGCCGACGACGGCGGCCCACGCCAGCATCGCGGGCAGCCAGCCGCCGAGCACGTGGGCGAAGCTCGGTCCGATCGAGCCGCCCCACCACGTGGCCGCGACCGACGCCTGCCAGCTGATGGCGGTCGCGGCGACGATGGCCAGCGGGATGCCCGAGAGGAGCCGCACCGTCAGCGGCTCGAGCCCCCATGCGGCGAGGGCTGCCGCAGCGAACGCGAGCAAGAGCAGGAACCCGGAGAAGCGGGGCTCGGTCGGAGCCGCGGCGATGCTGCCGACGAGCACCGCGGCGAACGCGGGGAGCGGCCATCGCATGCTGCACGCGAGGCCGCCGAGGATGAGCAGCGCAGCCCCGAGCGCGAGCGCATCGCTCAGCTGGCTGCCCGCGATCATCGAACCGAGCATCACGATCGCGATCGGGGCGGGCCACCACGGCGCGCCCCGTCGCAGCAGCTGCGTCGTCATCATGCGGTCAGGCTAGGCGCGCGCAGCAGGCATCCGCACCGCATCTCTGCGCATCTCGTCCCGAAGGACGAGGGCGCGCCGGCGTCGGAGGCGACCAAGCGGGCGCAATCGTGACCCTGCCGTGACAATGTCCGCGCTGTCGAGCGGCTAGGTTGTCGGTACGCATGCTCGAGGCGGAGCCGCGGGCGATGCGACAGTCCCCTCCACGAAAGGTCCAGACCGTGAATCGATCCGCACAGCGGCGCCTGCTCGCAGGCCTCGCGGGAGGCGCCGCGATGACGCTCGCGCTCACCGGATGCGTGCAGTCCCAGCGCGACTCCGGCACCGACGGCAGCGCGGCGCCCACCGGCGACGTGAACTCGACGTTCATCTTCGGCGCATCCTCCGACCCGTCGGGCCTCGACCCCGCGTTCGCGTCCGACGGCGAGACGTTCCGCATCTCGCGCCAGATCTTCGAGGGCCTCGTCGGCGTCGAGCCCGGCACGGCCGACCCGGCGCCGCTCCTCGCGACGAGCTGGGAGTCGAACGACGAGGGCACCTCGTACACGTTCGAGCTGCAGGAGGGCGTGACCTTCCACGACGGCACCGAGTTCAACGCCGAGGCCGTCTGCGCCAACTTCGACCGCTGGTACAACTGGACCGGCCTCACGGCCACCGAGAGCCTCTCGTACTACTACGGCTCGCTCTACGGCGGCTTCGCCGGCGACGAGAACGCGCTCTACGAGTCGTGCTCCGCCGACGAGGACCTCACGGCCACCATCAACCTCACGCGGCCCTTCTCGGGCTTCATAGCGTCGCTCTCGCTGCCGGCCTTCGCCATGCAGAGCCCGACGGCGCTCGAGGAGTACGGCGCCGACGACGTCGGCGGCTCCGAGGAGGCGCCCGAGTACAGCGAGTACGGCGAGGCGCACCCGACCGGCACCGGTCCCTTCGTCTTCGAGTCGTGGTCGCCGGGCAGCGAGGTCGTGCTGCAGGCCAACCCCGACTACTGGGGCGAGCAGGGCCAGGTGCAGGAGATCGTCTTCCGCGTGATCGACGACCCGACCGCGCGCCGCCAGGCGCTCGAGTCCGGCGACATCGACGGCTACGACCTCGTCGCGCCGGCCGACACCGCCGCGCTCGAGGAGGCCGGCTTCAACGTCATGCAGCGCGACCCGTTCACGATCCTCTACCTCGGCATGAACCAGACGGTGCCCGAGCTGCAGGACGTGCGCGTGCGCCAGGCGATCGCGCACGCGATCGACCGCGAGGCACTCGTGACGCAGGTGCTCCCCGAGGGCACCGAGGTCGCGTCGCAGTTCATCCCGCCGGTCGTCAACGGCTACAACGAGGACGTCACCGACTACGAGTACGACCCGGCCCGCGCGCAGGAGCTGCTCGCCGAGGCCGGCTACCCGGACGGGCTCACGCTCACGTTCAACTACCCGGTGAACGTGTCGCGGCCGTACATGCCGAACCCCGAGCAGATCTTCACGGCGCTGTCATCGCAGCTCGAGGCCGTCGGCATCACGGTCACCCCCGTCGCCGACGAGTGGACCGACTACCTCGACCGCATGCGCGGCACGAGCGACCACGGCATCCACCTGCTCGGCTGGACCGGCGACTACAACGACACCGACAACTTCGTCGGCGTCTTCTTCAACGGCTACTCGAACGAGTGGGGCTTCGAGAACCCGGAGCTCTTCCAGGCGCTCAGCGAGGCCCGCGAGATCCCGCAGCCCGAGGACGCGACCGAGGCATACCAGGAGATCAACGAGCAGATCGCCCAGTTCGTGCCCGGCGTGCCGCTCGCGCACCCCGCCCCGTCGCTCGCGTTCAGCGAGCGCGTCACCTCCTACCCGGCCAGCCCGGTCAACGACGAGGTGTTCAACATGATCGAGCTGAGCGAGTAGCCTCGATCGGTCCACCCCGGATGCCGCGGGCCATCATCGGCCCGCGGCATCCGGCACGAGTGGCGACGACGCCGGAACCCGCGATGGACGACCAGGAGAGAACCACGTGCTGAGAACCATCGGCAGACGCCTGCTGCTGCTGATCCCGACGCTGTTCGGACTGACCGTGCTGCTCTTCTTCTGGGTGCGGGCGCTGCCCGGCGGGCCCGCAGCGGCGCTGCTCGGCGAGCGCGCGACGCCTGAGGCGATCGAGCGCATCAACGAGGCCTACGGCTTCAACCGGCCGCTGCCCGAGCAGTACATCACGTGGCTCGGGCGCCTCCTGCAGGGCGACTTCGGCAACTCGATCGAGACGCGCCGCCCCGTGCTCGAGGAGTTCGCCAACCGCTTCCCCGCGACCGTGGAGCTCGCCGTGATGGCGCTCATCATCGCGGTCGGCATCGGCATCCCGCTCGGCTACTGGGCCGCCCGCAACCACGGCCGGCTCATCGACCACATCTCGGTCGCCGGCAGCCTCGTCGGCATCACGATCCCCGTCTTCTTCCTCGCGTTCATCCTCAAGTGGGTCTTCGCGGTGCAGCTCGGCTGGCTGCCCTCGACCGGCAGGCAGGACAGGGGGGTGGATGCGACGCACGCGACGGGCTTCTACGTCCTGGACGGGCTCCTCACCGGCGAGCTCGACGCATCCCTCAACGCCATCGTGCACCTGCTGCTGCCCGCGCTCGCGCTCGCGACGATCCCGCTCGCGATCATCGTGCGCATCACCCGCGCGTCCGTGCTCGAGGTCGTGAACGCCGACTACGTGCGCACCGGGCGCGCGAAGGGCATCTCGCAGGGCGTGATCCGCAACCGCTTCGTGCTGCGGAACGCGATGCTGCCCGTCGTCACGACGATCGGCCTGCAGGCGGGCCTCCTCATCTCGGGCGCGGTGCTCACCGAGACGGTGTTCGCCTTCCCGGGCATCGGCGCGTTCCTCGCCGGCGCGATCTTCGCGCGCGACTTCCCGGTGCTGCAGGGCTTCGTGCTCTTCATCGCCATCTCGTACGCGCTCATCAACCTGATCGTCGACATCTCCTACTCGTTCATCGACCCGAGGGTGAGGATCCAGTGAGCGCCGTCGAAGCCATCCCCGCCCTCCCGACGCCCGAGGGCGGCGATCAGGGCGCCGCGCGCCGTAGCGGCAGCTTCTGGGGCGACGTCTTCCGCCGGGTGCGCAAGAACCCCGCCGCGTGGGTGGGCGCGGTCGTGGTCGCCGCGTTCGTGCTCGTCGCGCTGCTCGCGCCGCTGCTCGCGCCCTACCCCGAGCTCGCGACGCCGGGCCGCGAGTACCTGCGGCCGACGTCGCTGCCGGGCATCGGCGAGATCCCCGAGTTCCCGCTCGGCATCGACCGGTTCGGCGGCGACGTCGTCTCCAAGCTCATCTGGGGCGCGCAGGCGTCGCTCATCATCGGCGTCGTCTCGACCCTGTTCGGCCTGCTCGGCGGCATGGTGCTCGGCGCGATCGCCGGCGCGTTCGGTGGATGGGTCGACACGCTCATCATGCGGGTCGTCGACATCCTGCTGTCGGTCCCGCACCTCCTGCTCGCGGTCTCGATCGCCGCGATCCTCGGCAGAACGCCGCTCGCGGTCATGATCGCGATCGGCGTCGCGCAGATCCCGATCTTCGCGCGGCTGCTGCGCTCGTCGATGCTGCAGCAGCGGGAGTCCGACTACGTGCTCGCCGCCCGCACGCTGGGGCTGGGCACGGGTCGCATCACGATGTCGCACCTGCTGCCGAACTCGGTGGGCCCGGTGATCGTGCAGGCGACGCTGACCCTCGCGACCGCCGTGATCGACGCCGCGGCGCTGTCGTTCCTCGGCCTCGGCGGCGGGCGCCCCGAGACGGCCGAGTGGGGGCGCATGCTCACGTATGCGCAGGCGGAGCTCGCGATCGCGCCGCAGCTCGCGTTCCTGCCGGGCATCTGCATCATGATCACCGCGCTCGGCTTCACGCTGCTCGGCGAGGCGCTGCGCGAGGCGATGGACCCCCGCACCCGCAAGCGCTGACCGCGCCCACTGCCCCCGCGTCGCGCCATCGGCGCCCCCGGTGGCTGAGTGGCGCCTGCGGTGGCTGAGTGGCGCCTGCGGTGGCTGAGCGGCGTCTGCGGTGGCTGAGCGGCGTCTGCGGTGCGTGAGTGGCGTCTGCGGTGGCTGAGTGGCGTCTCCGGTGGCTGAGTGGCGTCTCCGGTGGCTGAATGGCGTCTTGGGCGGTTGAGCGGCGGCTGCGGCGGTTGAGTGGCGCGTGCGGCGGGTGAGTGGCGCCTGGGGTGGGTGAGCGGTCACTCCCGGCCGTCAGGGGCGCCTGTTGCGGACAAGCGTGCGCGCGGAGGCCACTCACCTGCGGGCGGCGCCAGTCACGTGCGGGAGGCGCCAATCACGCGCGGGGGCGCCACTCACCTGCGGGCGGCGCCACTGGCGTGCGGGCGGCGCCAGTCACGTGCGGGAGACGCCACTGAGGTGCGGGGGGCGCCGCTCAGCGTCAGCTCGCGATCTTCAGCTCGTTGCCGGGGATCGAGGCGAGGAGCTTGCGCGTGTAGGGATCGCGGGGGTTCGTGAAGATCTCCTCGCTCGTCGCCGCCTCGACGAGCCTGCCGTTCTGCATGACCGCGACGTAGTCGCTGATGAGCCGCACGACCGCGAGGTCGTGCGAGATGAAGAGGTAGCTGAGGCCGAGCTCCCGCTGCAGCTCGCCGAGCAGGCGCAGGATCTGGTCCTGCACGAGCACGTCGAGCGCCGACACCGGCTCGTCGCACACGATCACGTCGGGGGAGAGCGCGAGGGCGCGGGCGATCGCGACGCGCTGCCGCTGCCCGCCCGAGAGCTCCGACGGGTACCGCCTGGCCATGTCGGTCGGCAGCGCGACCTGGTCGAGCAGCTCGCGCACGCGGCGCTGCCGCTCGGTGCGGGAGCCCTTGCCGTAGAACGCGAGCGGCTCCTCGATGATCCTCTCGATCGTGAACATCGGGTTGAGCGACGAGTACGGGTCCTGGAACACCGGCTGCACGCGCTGGCGGAACTGCCTCTGCTCGTCGCGCGAGAGCGCGAAGACGTCCTTGCCCTCGAACCGCACCGTGCCGCTCGTCGGCGGGTAGGCCTTGAGCAGCATGCGGGCGGTGGTCGTCTTGCCCGAGCCCGACTCCCCGACGATCGAGACGGTCTTCCCCCGCGGCACCGCGAGCGTCACGTCGTCGACGGCCGTGAACGGCTCGCGCCGGCCGCGCACGTGGAACTGCTTCGTGACGTGCTCGAACTCGACGATGGCGTCCTTCGCCGCCGCGGCATCCGCTCCGCCGTCGCGATCGACGAAGTCCTCGGGCCGCAGGCGCGCCATCGCCACCGAGGGCGCGGCGCGCACGAGCGACTGGGTGTAGGGATGCTGCGGCGACTCGAGGATCTGCTTCGCCGGACCCTGCTCGACGACGCGGCCGCGATGCATGACGACGACGCGCTGCGCGCGCTCGGCGGCGAGCCCCAGGTCGTGGGTGATGAGCAGCACCGCGGTGCCGAGCTCGCGCGTCATCGTGCCGATCTGGTCGAGGATCGTGCGCTGCACGGTCACGTCGAGCGCGCTCGTCGGCTCGTCGGCGATGAGGAGCTGCGGGCGGCACGCGAGGCCGATCGCGATGAGCGCGCGCTGCCGCATGCCGCCCGAGAACTCGTGCGGGTACGACTTCGCCCGCTCGGCGGCGTTCGGGAGCCCCGCGGCCTCGAGCGTCTCGACGACCTTCGCGTCGACGTCCTTGCGCGTCGCGAGGCCGTGCGCGAGCAGCGTCTCGGCGACCTGCGAGCCGATGCGCGCGACGGGGTTGAGGTTCGACATCGGGTCCTGCGGCACGAGCCCGATGCGGCGGCCGCGTACCGAGCGCATCGTCGACTCGCTCGCGCCGACGAGCTCCTGCCCGTCGAGCGTGATGCTGCCCGCGGCCACGCGGCCGTTCCCGGGCAGCAGCCCGATGATCGCCATCGCGGTCGTCGACTTGCCCGAGCCCGACTCGCCGACGATCGCGAGCGTCTCGCCCGCGCCGAGCGACAGGCTCGCCTCGTGCACGGCCGTGACCGTGCCGTCCTGGGTCGTGAACTCGACCTTGAGCCCAGAGACCTCCAGCAGCGGCTTCTTCGCGTCGCTCATCCGACCATCTTGCACTGTCGGCGGCGGCTTCGCCGGATCAGCGCACCTTCAGCACGAGCTTGCCCCGCACGTGCCCGCGCTGCAGCTCGGCGAACGCCTCGTGCACGCGCTCGAGCGGGTACACGTGCTGCACCTCGACCCGCACGTCGCCCGAGTCGATGAGCCGCCCGATGATGCCGAGGTTCGACCCGTCGGATTCGACCTTCACCGACGACGCGCGCAGGCCGCGCTCCGCGGCGGCCGCGGCGTACTCGGGCCACGAGCCGGTCGGCACGTTGAGGTAGAGGCCGCCGTGCTTGAGGACGTCGAGCGACCGGGTGCCCGTGGCGTCGGCGACGTCCCCGACGAGATCCACCACCACGTCGACCTTCTGCAGCACGTCCTCGAACCGCTGCTGCGTGTAGTCGACGACCTCGTCGGCGCCGAGCGAGCGCGCGAAGTCGACGTTGCGCGTCGAGACGGTCGTCGCGACGTGCGCACCGAAGTACTTCGCGAACTGCACGGCGAAGTGGCCGACGCCGCCCGCTCCCGCGTGGATGAGGATGCGCTGGCCCGCGCGCGCCTTCGCGACCCGCACCACCGCATCCCACGCCGTGAGCGCCGCGCACGGCACCGCCGCGGCCTCCTCGAACGTGAGCGACTGCGGCTTCGGCGCGAGCGCGAGCGACGGGACGACCACCTGCTCGGCGTAGGTGCCGCGCGTGCGCCAGTGGTTCGCGATGCCGTAGACCGCGTCGCCCGGCTGCAGGTCGTGCGCCTCGTAGGGCGCCTCGGCCACGACGCCGGCGACGTCGCCGCCCGGCACCCACGGCAGCAGCGGCTCGACGGCCTTCGCGGCGCCCTTGCCGAGCACCGTCTTGAAGTCGATCGGGTTCATGCCCGCGGCGTGCACGTCGACGATCACCTCGGTGCCGAGCTTCAAGGGCGCGTCGATCTCGCCGATCTCCACGCGGTCGGTCGGCCCGAACTCCCGCACCAGCACTGCTCGCATTCGATTCCCCTCCAGGTCGCCTCGACGGTACCCCAGGCATGTGACGAGCAGATGTCGAGATGACGTCGGGTGACGCCCCCGCCTGAGCACTACAGTCGTGCTGTGCTCCAGCACCGCCGCTCCGACGCCGTCGTCGCCGCCCTCGCCGTCGCGAGCCTCGTGGCCGGCGCCGCCGTGATCGGCGACGCGCGCGCGATGTACGAGCGGTTCCTCTACATCTCGGAGCTCGGCGCGCAGCACATGCACTCCGCGGGCCAGTTCCAGATCGGCTTCGGCCTCGTCGTCGTCGGCGTGCTGCTCGTCGCGGTCGTCGTGCGCGACGTGCGCACGCACCTGCCGCTCCTGCGGCTGTGGGCGCCGGCCGCGGCCCTCGTGGTCGCGGGCGCGCTGTTCGGCTTCGCCGCGGCGGTGCCGTGCTCGCCCGGCTGCCCGTCGCTGCTCGGGCCGGAGGCGGAGCCGCGCGACTGGGCGCACATCGCCGCCGCGGTGCTCGCGTTCGTCGCGGGGTGCCTCGCGATGCTGCAGTTCGCGACCGCGACCGACCGCTGGGTCGCGCGGCTCTCGACCGCCGGCGGCGTGGCCGTCGGGCTCATCGCGGCGACGGGCGGCCTGCTCTCGCTCGCGGGCGGCAACACCGACGTGGGCTCGACGCTCGAGTTCGTCGCCGCGGGCATCGGCGTGCTGTGGCTCATCGCGGTCGCGGTGGTGCACTCGCTGCCCGCTCGGGGGGCGGATGCGCGGCGCGGCGCGGCGGACGAGCGCCCGGTGGGTGCGCAGGCCGCGTCGCGCGAGGCGGCAGCGCTCGGCGCGGGTCTCCAGCAGCCCTGATCGCTGCGGCGCAGCGCCCGCCGTCTCAGCGGATGCCGACGAGGAAGCTGCCGAGCTGCTGCCGGAACCACGCGAACATCGCCGCCTCGCCGTCGTCGCGCGCGGGGGAGACGAGCATGCGGCAGCCCAGCTCGTCGCGCCACGCCTCCGCCACGTGCAGCGGGTGCACCGGGTCGCGCGGGCTCGCGAGCACGACCGAGGGGGCGGGGATGCGCAGCTCGCCCGGGCGGTAGGCGGCGTTCCGCGGGATCTCGAGCAGGCGGATGCGGCGCTCGGCGGCCCGCGGCTGCGTGAGCTGCGCCTCGAGCCCGTGCGCGTGGGCGAGCGACTCGTGCGCGATCCCGCGCCACGCGCCGGAGCGGTGCAGCTCGGCGAGCGCGCGCTGCGGCCGGTGCGCCTCGAGCAGCCGGCCGATCACCGGGAAGATCGCGAGGTTGGGCGGCAGCGGCTCAGCCGTGAACGCGGGCCGCACGAGCGCGACCCGATCGAGCGGGAAGCGTCCGGAGCGGGCGATGAGCGCCGCGAGCGCGGCACCGAGCGAGACGCCGACGATCGTCACCGGCGTGCCGTCGCCGACCCGCGCGAGCTCGTCCGCGACCTCGGCGGCGAGCGCCTCGAGCGCGAAGTCGTCGGGCTCGCCGAGCAGCGGGTTCGCGCCGTGGGCGCGGAGGTCGGGGGCGAGCACGCGCACGCCGCGCGGCACGGCGCCCTCGAGGTAGTCGCGCAGCGCGCCGGACTCGGAGCCGAGCCCGTGGATCGCGAGCAGCATCAGCGCGCCAGGAGCTGCAGCAGGCCGTTCGCTCGGTCGACGAGCATCGCGATCTCGTCCTCGTCGCGCTCGACCCAGCGGTGGCGCGGCGGGCCGACCGGCACGAAGTCGACGTGCTGCTCCCACACGAAGAGGGTGCGCTCCGCTCCGAGCACGTACTGCTGCCACCAGATCTGCCGCAGGTAGTGCTTGGGGATGGAGGTGAACGGGCGGGAGGTCGTCTTGATCTCGGCGAGCACCGCGCCGTCGTCGCTCACGCAGTCGGGTGTCGCGAGGTGCCGCCGGTCGCCGGCCGAGTGGAAGAGCGCGTCGGAGGGCTCGAGGGAGAAGTGGTCGTGCACCCAGCGCGCGATGTGCGGCTCGCGAGCGCGGCCGTGGTCGGTGAACGCGTTGCCCGTGAAGCCGCGCAGCCCCGTCTTCTCGCGCGCGACGGCCGCGATCGCGCGCTGCGTGCTCAGGCGCGCGGCGTCCGTGCCGGTCACGCCGCCGGAGCGCGCGCGCAGCCACGCGACGCGATCGCTCGAGCGGGCGAGGATGCGGCTCGTGTGCGGCGCGGCGGGGGCCTCGTCGCCGAAGATGTCGAGCTGCAGGTCCACGCGTCCATCGTCCCACGCGGCACGCCGACGCATCCGCCCCGCGCCGACCTCGGCTCGACTCGGCGGCGCGGCGCTCGGCGCCGCCGCACCCCTGCGGTCCCGGCCGTGGTGGGATGTCCAGGTGGGGTATCACGAGCTCGGCGAGGCCGAGCAGGTCGAGGCGCTGCGCCCGGTGGCGCTCGCCGCCGCCGCGGCGTTCGGGCTCGAGGCGGAGCGGCTGGAGCCCGTGCTGCACGGCTACAACACGACGTTCGCCGTCGACGAGCGCGGCGGCCGCCGCGTGGCGCTGCGCGTCGGCACCAACTCCCACAGCACGCCCGAGCACGCGGCAGCCCAGCAGGCGTGGATCAGCGCGATCGCCGCGGGCACGCCGGTGCTCGTGCCCGAGCCGCTGCGCGCGGTCGACGGCCGCTGGTTCGCCGAGGTCGACGCGCCGCCGCTCGAGCGGCGCGTGCTCGTCACCGCCGCGTCGTGGCTCGACGGCGCCGACGCGGAGGAGCTGGGCCCCGACGCCGCGCGCGCCCTCGGCCGCGCGATGGCCGAGCTGCACGCGCAGGCCGAGCACTGGCGCCCGCCCGCGGGCACGTCGCTGCCGAGGCTCGACGCGCCGCTGTTCGGCGACGACGACCTGCTCGCGACGGCGCCCGGCCTCGCCGCCGAGGAGCGCGCCGTGCTCGACACCGCCCGCTCGAGGGCTGCCGATGCCTTCGCTCGGCTGCACCGCGGGGCGACCCTCCGGCCGCTGCACGCCGACCTGCACGGCGGCAACCTCAAGTGGCACGCGGGGCGGCTCGCGGTGTTCGACTTCGACGACTGCGGGCTGGGGCTCCCGGTGCTCGACCTCGCCATCTCCGCGTTCTACCTGCGCGGCGGCGACGACGCGGCCGAGCGGGCGATGCGCGAGGGCTACGCCGGTCGCCTGCCGCTCCCGGACGTCGACCCCGCCGACTTCGAGGCGCTCGTCGCCGCCCGGCAGCTGCTGCTCGCGAACGCGCTCCTCGCGTCCTCGACGGCGAGCCTGCGCGAGCGCGCGGAACCCTACCTGCGCACCGCCGTCGCGCGGCTGCGCTGGTGGCTTGAGACGGGCGCGTTCTCCCGCGCCGAGGCGTGACGGGCGGATGCGCGGGAGGCCGGAAAGGCCGCACACAGGGAGCGCATAGGCTGTGGGCGATCCATGCACAGGAGGATCTGGCCCAATGGAACGCATGACCGACTCCGCTCAGCAGAAGCTGCGGGCGCAGCCCCGCCTCACCCGCCCGGACGGCTCGCCCATCCGCATCGTCGTGGTCGACGACGAGCAGAGCCTCGCCGACCTCGTCGCCATGGGCCTGAAGTACGAGGGCTGGGACGTCCGGACCGCCGCGAACGGCCAGCAGGCGCTGCAGGCGGTGCGCGAGTTCCGCCCCGACGCGGTCGTGCTCGACATCATGCTCCCCGACATCGACGGGCTCACGGTGCTGCAGCGGCTGCGCTCCGCGGGCTTCGACGTGCCCGTGCTCTTCCTCACGGCGAAGGACTCCCTCGACGACCGCGTCGCCGGCCTCACCGCGGGAGGCGACGACTACGTCACGAAGCCCTTCGGCCTCGAGGAGGTCGTGGCGCGCCTGCGCGGCCTCATCCGCCGCACCGCCGCGGCCGCCGAGGAGTCGAGCGTGCTGTGGGTCGGCGACCTCATGATGGACGAGGACTCGTACGAGGTGCGGCGCGGCGGCCAGCAGGTCGACCTCACCGCGACCGAGTTCGAGCTGCTCCGCTACCTCATGCGCAACCCCCGCCGCGTGCTGTCGAAGGCGCAGATCCTCGACCGCGTGTGGTCGTACGACTTCGGCGGTCGCGCGAGCGTCGTCGAGCTCTACATCTCCTACCTGCGCAAGAAGATCGACACCCTCGGCCCGCCCATGATCCACACCGTCCGCGGCGTGGGCTATCAGCTGCGCGCGGCCGAGTGAGCGGCGTCCGCCCCCGGTGAGCCAGACCGCCCCGGCGTCGGCGGCTCAGCTGGGCCGGCGCATCCAGAACCCGTCGTCATGGTCGCTGCGGCGGCGGCTGCTCGTCGTCGTCGTCGCGCTGTTCGCGCTCCTGACCGCCGCCGTGGCGATCGCGAGCGTCATGACGATGCGCGTCGTGCTCGAGGCGCGCGTCGACGAGCAGCTGCTCGAGTTCTCGGAGCGCACGACCGTGTCGGTCGCGCGCGCGCTCGCGACGGGGGAGCGGCCGACGGTCGACCCGAGCGCGACCCCGAGCGGGGCGCTGCTCGCGATCGACGAGGGCGACGCGCTCGGCGACAACTTCATCATGAACCGGCTCGGCCAGCGATTCGCGCTCACCGAGCGCGACCAGCGGGTCGTGCTCGCCGCCGAGACCGACGCGGTCGCGAACGCGACCCTGCCGAGCTACGGCTCGTATCGCGTCATCGCGCGCGACGTCGGCCAGGTGCGCGTGATCACGGGGCTGTCGATGGCCGAGGCCAACCAGACGCTCGCGGCGCTCGCGTTCGTCATCGCCGTCTCGGCCGCCGCGGCGGTCGCGATCGTGCTCGTGCTCGGCGACTGGATCATCCGGCGGGCGCTCCGGCCGCTCACGGCCGTGATCGCGACGACCGAGCGCATCTCGCAGCTGCCGCTCGCGTCGGGCGACGCGCAGCTGACGAACCGGGTGCGCATCGAGGACCCTGCCTCCGAGGTCGACCGCGTGCAGGAGTCGATGAACCGCATGCTCGCGCACATCCAGGAGGCGTTCGACGCGCGGACGACGAGCGAGCGGCGGGTGCGGCAGTTCGTCGCCGACGCGTCGCACGAGCTGCGCACGCCGCTCGCCGCCGTGCGCGGGTACGCCGAGATCACGCGCAAGCACGACGGCGACCTCGGCCCGGACTCGCGTGCGTCGCTCGAGCGCATCGAGGCGGCCGCCCGCCGCATGCAGGCGCTCGTCGACGACCTGCTGCTGCTCGCGCGCCTCGACGAGGGCCGCGAGCTCGAGCGCGCCGAGGTCGACCTCTCGCTCGTCGTCGTCGAGTCGGTCGCCGACGCGCAGGCGGCCGGCCGCGCGCATCCCATCTCCCTCACGCTCCCCGAGGAGCCGGTGGTCGTGGCGGGGGATGCCCTGCGCCTGCAGCAGGTGATCGCGAACCTGCTCGCGAACGCGCGCGTGCACACGCCGCCGGGCACGCCGGTCGAGGTCGCGCTGCGCGCCGAGGACGGCGAGGCCGTGCTGCAGGTCGTCGACGCGGGGCCCGGCATCCCGCCGGAGCAGCAGTCGACGGTCTTCGAGCGGTTCGCGCGCGGCGACCGGTCGCGGTCGCGCGAGACCGGCTCCTCCGGGCTCGGGCTCGCGATCGTGCAGGCGCTCGTCGACGCGCACCACGGCACGATCGCGCTCGAGAGCCGGCCCGGCCGCACGTCGTTCACCGTGCGGCTGCCGCTGTGGGCGGGCGCTGAGGCGGCGGGCTTGCACGACGCATCCGTCGTGCCGTAGTCTGGTGCCATACCAAAGACCGCTGGTCGTTGCCGTGCGCCCGCAGGGGAGCGCGACAACCGAAGGCTCGCTCGAGGAGCGTCGTCCCGCGCAGGTGTGAACGTCCCGTCGAGGACGCCAGCTCCGTGCGCGTGCGCCGGAGCTTCTTCCATGTTCGGGCCAGGGCAGCCAGCAACGACGCAAGGAGCACCATGGCGAACAAGGAAGCTGCGGTCGCCGAGCTCTCGAACCTCTTCGAGAGCTCGAACGCCGTTCTGCTGACCGAGTACCGCGGTCTCACCGTCGGCCAGCTGAAGACGCTGCGCCGATCGATCAGTGAGCACGCGACGTACGCCGTGGTGAAGAACACGCTCACCAAGATCGCTGCCAACAACGCTGGCATCGACGCGTTCGACGACTCGCTCGTCGGCCCGTCGGCGATCGCATTCGTGCATGGCGACCCCGTCGCCGTCGCGAAGGAGCTGCGTGCCTTCGCCAAGGCGAACCCGGCGCTCGTGGTCAAGAACGGATTCTTCGACGGGAACCCGCTCACGGCCGACGACGTCAACAAGCTCGCCGATCTCGAGTCGCGTGAGGTGCTGCTGGCCAAGCTGGCCGGTGCCTTCAAGGCCTCGCTGTTCGGCGCTGCATACATGTTCAACGCTCCGCTCGCCCAGGCCGCTCGCGCGGTCGACGCGCTGCGGGTCAAGCAGGAGTCCGCGGCCGAGTAGGCAGCGGTCGGTACCAGAAACAAGGAGAAGACGATGGCAAAGCTGTCGACTGACGAGCTGCTCGAGCAGTTCAAGGAGCTCACCCTCATCGAGCTCAGCGAGTTCGTGAAGAAGTTCGAGGAGACCTTCGAGGTCACCGCCGCCGCTCCGGTCGCGGTCGCCGCGGCCCCGGCCGCCGGTGGCGGCGCCGCCGAGGAGGAGGCCGAGGAGAAGACGGACTTCGACGTCGTGCTCGAGGCTGCCGGCTCGGCGAAGATCCAGGTCATCAAGGTCGTCCGCTCGCTGACGTCGCTCGGCCTCGGCGAGGCCAAGGCGCTCGTCGACGGTGCTCCCGCCACCGTGCTCGAGGGCGCGAAGAAGGAGGACGCCGAGAAGGCGAAGGCCGACCTCGAGGAGGCCGGCGCGACGGTGACGCTCAAGTAGCGTCCCCCGCTCCAGCACGGAGGCCGCACCCGCTCGTCGGGTGCGGCCTCCGTCGTCTGCGGGCGCGGCCTCAGGCGGTGCGGCGCCGCTCGAGCGCCCGCCGGGCGACGTCGTGCGCGAGCGGCACCCAGCCGCCGAGCATGAGCGCGACGCCGGCCGCCGACGGC
>NZ_JANQCH010000340.1 GCF_024723325.1 Agrococcus sp. HG114 | reverse complement strand
CCGCAGCACCGGCGCGAGCCGCGCGAGCACCGCGCGGAGGGCCGGCACCCGCTGCGCGGCGGCCACGAGGTCGCCGAGCGGCTCGAGCAGGGCGAGCGTGAGCAGGGCGATGACGGATGCGGCTTCGGCCGTCAGCGTCGGAGCAAGCACGGGCACGAGGCACGCGAGCCCGGCGACCGCCGCGGTGACGACCGCCGACCCGAGCCCCGCTGCCCATGCAGCTCGCCGCTCCGCGGCGGCGAGGCGGGCCCTCGCCGCGTCGAGCCGCGCGGGCGCGGCGCCGGCTCTTATAACCACCCGGCGCCGCCG
>NZ_JANQCH010000339.1 GCF_024723325.1 Agrococcus sp. HG114 | reverse complement strand
GGACAAGCGCCCGCGCGACCGCTACATCAACGAATCCAGGCGCCTGCTCGGCGTGCTGGAGCGGCGCCTGCAGGGTCGCCAGTGGCTCATGGGCGAGACGTTCACCATCGCCGACATCGCTACCTGGCCCTGGGTGCGCAACATGGTGACCGAGGGCGGCTACAACGCGGCCGAGCTGGTGGGCTGGCAGGACTTTCCCGAGCTGCAGCGCGTGCTGGCCGCCTTCCTGGCGCGGCCGGCCGTGCAAAAAGGCCTGAACATGCCGCCGCGCGGCTGATGGCGGCGTTCCATCGGCGCGCGGCATTGTCC
>NZ_JANQCH010000033.1 GCF_024723325.1 Agrococcus sp. HG114 | reverse complement strand
GCGCTGCCCGAGGCGGTGTGCACGGTGTGGACGGCGATCCGCGACGTGCCGCCGCCCTCGCCGGGCGCGCTCGCGCTCGTGCACGGCGGCAGCGGCGGCATCGGCACGACGGCGATCGGCCTCCTGCGCGCCCGCGGCTGGCGCGTGATCGCGACCGCGAGCGCACGGCACCTCGAGCTCGTGCGCTCGCTCGGAGCGGAGCGCGCGGTCGACTACCGCTCGGAGGACTTCGTCGAGGCGGTGCTCGACGCGACGGGCGGCCGCGGCGCCGAGCTCATCGTCGACGTCATCGGCGCCGACTACCTCGAGCGCAACCTCGCGGCGCTCGCGCTCGACGGGGCGCTCACGATCATCGCGGTGCAGGGCGGCTCGAGGGCCGAGGTCGACCTGCGGCAGCTCATGGCGCGGCGCGTCACGCTGCGCGCGATGACGCTGCGGGCGCGGCCGGTCGAGGGGCGCGGCTCGAAGGCCGACGCGATCGCCGAGGTGCGCGAGCACGTGTGGCCGCTCGTCGCCGCGGGGGAGCTGCGGCCGGTGATCGGGGCGACGCTGCCGCTGACCGACGCCAACCGGGCGCTCTCGCTCATGGGGTCGGGCGAGGCGCCCGGCGGCAAGATCCTGCTGCTGCGGTAGCCGCCGCCGAGTCAGCGCGTGTGCGCGGGATCGCCGCCCGTCGGCTCGGCGGCGTCGGCGCCGCCAGCCTCCGCGGCCGGCTCGCCGGCGTAGAAGCCGTAGGTCGCGTCGGCCTGGCGGCGCGCGGTCTCGCGGTCGGTGCCGGCGAGGATCGCCGCCTCGGCCCACGCGTCGGCGGCGCCCCGGTTGAACGCCTTGCCCTCGGCGCTCAGCGTCCACGCCTGGCCCTCCTCCGGCGTCATCGCCGAATCGGGTGCCGACAGGTGCAGCGCGAGGCCCAGGAGCCCGCCGTCCCAGCCGACCCCGGTCGCACCCGGGCCGAACGTCTGCCACATCTGCTCCGGCACATCCGCCTCGCGAGCGACGTGCTCGAGCTCGAGCCGCGTGCCGGGGCCGTCGCTCGCGAGCCGGAGCGTGAGCCACGACATGCCGCCGCCGAACTCCCACGTCACCCGATAGCGCGCGGCGCCGTCGGCGGGCGGCTCGCACTCGAGGATCTCGCCGCCCGCGTTCCCCTCGGTCTGGTAGCGCCCGCCGAGCCGCAGGTCGCCGCTCACCGGCAGGAACCAGCGCGCGATGCGCTCGGGATCCGTGACGGCGCTCCAGACGTCGTCGATCGGGGCGCCGTAGCGCTGCGCGAGCGACTGCGCCCGCGCGGGTGCGCCGTCGACCTGCGTGCTCGAGACCGAGCGCTGCACCGCGCTCAGCTGACCCTGCACATCCACCATGTCACTGCTCCTTCGTCGTGTCGTGCTCGGCGGCGAGCCGGCGCTGCCGCCTGCCCCGCGCGAGCTCGGTGTCGAGGGCGTCGAGCCGCGGCGCCCAGAACGCGTCGAACGCGCTCAGCCACTCGCGCGCCGCGCGCGGCCCGGCCGCGTCGACCGCGTACACGCGGCGGGGACCCTCGGGCCGCACCGTCGCGAAGCCCTGCTCGCGCAGCACCCGCAGGTGCTGGCTCACGGCGGGCTGGCTGATGCCGAACTCCGCACCGATCGCGGCGGCGATCTCGCCCGCGCTCGTCTCGCCGACGGCGAGCAGCTCGAGGATCCGCCGCCGCACCGGATCGCCGAGGACGTCGAGCGCGTGCATGCGAGCATGCTTGCACCGCCACTTATATAAGTCAAGACTGATGCGATTCCGGAGGACTCGCTAGGCGGGTCGTCATGACCGATCGCTAGCGTGGAGCCATGACGGAGCCGGTGCACAACGTCCGCGTTCGGAGGGCGATCGAGGCATTCGCCGCGGATCCCCAGCGCAGGACGATGCTCGACGTCGTGCGCGCGTGCCTGACGGGGCAGCTGCTGCTCGACGTGACGGGCTCCGAGCTCGACATCTCGGAGGGCAAGCTCCACACCGGCTCGAAGCTGCGCATCAGCAGCAACGTGGGCCCCGACGGCAAGCGCGCGCTGCTCGCGTTCACGAGCAACGACGAGATCGCCCGCATGCATCCGGCCGGGGCCCGCTACCAGTCGATCGCCCAGCCGGCGCCGGCGGTGCTCGAGCTCGCGAAGCGCCAGGGCGCGGGCTGGCTCTACATCGACCCGGCCGAACGGACCGCCGCGCTCTCGGCCGCCGACATCGACTACGCGCTGCGGCACCCCCGCAACGACCGGCTGAGCGCGGCGATCGCCGACGCCGAGGCCGGCCGGGGGTCGCGCCAGGCGGTGATCTCGGCGTTCGTCGCCGACGGGCCGCTGCTGCTCGCCGGGCAGCTCGCCGAGGGGCAGCGGCGCGACGAGAAGCCCCAGCTGCGCGTCACGCAGCGCCCCGACGGCTCCACCGCGCTCCTCGCGTTCACGTCCGCGCCCGAGGTCGCCGCCCGCGACCCGAAGGACGGCATCGTCGCCACCACCACGACCAAGGTGCTCGAGCAGCTCCAGAGCGGTCCGTTCGCGTCGATCGTCATCAACCCCGCGGGTCCGTGGATCGAGCTGTCGAAGACGGAGCTCGTCGCCGCGGGCTGAGCCGCGGACGCGAATCCCTTCAAAACCGAACGATAGGCTCGGTGGACCACCGACGAAGGGAGCATGCGCCATGAAGGCAGCCATGTACTACGGCAGGGAAGACATCCGCGTCGAGGAGGTGGACGAGCCCGAGACCCGACCCGGCACGGTCAAGATCAGGCCCGCGTTCAACGGCATCTGCGGCAGCGACCTGCACCTCTTCCACGAGGGCCCCATGCCGCCCGCCCCCTCGACCGACACCCCGCATCCGCTCTCGGGCGAGACGCTGCCCGTCGTCATGGGCCACGAGTTCTCGGGCGTCGTCGAGGAGCTCGGCGAGGGCGTCGACGGCCTCGAGGTCGGCGATCGCGTCGTCGTCGAGCCGCTCATGGTCGACGGCACGTGCCCCGCGTGCCAGGCCGGCAAGTACAACCTCTGCGAGCAGATGGGCTTCATCGGCATCTCCGGCCTCGGCGGCGGGCTCAGCGAGCGCATCGTCGTCGAGCGCCGCTGGGTGCACCCCGTGGGCGACCTGCCGCTCGACCAGGCGGCGCTCATCGAGCCGCTCTCCGTCGCGCTCCACGCCGTCAAGCACGCCGGCGCCGAGGCGGGCCAGACCGCCGTCGTCGGCGGCGCGGGCCCCATCGGCCTGCTCGTCGCAGCCGTGCTCAAGGCGAAGGGGCTCCGCGTCATCGTCTCCGAGATGGCGACCGCGCGCCGCGAGAAGGCGAAGAGCACGGGCGTGGCGGATGTCGTGGTCGACCCCGCGAGCCAGGACCTCGCCGAGGTCGTGCGCACCGAGACCGAGGGCCGCGGCGCGGACGTCGCGTTCGACGCCGCGGGCGTCGGCGTCGTCGTCACCCAGCTGCTCGACGTCCTCGGCCCCGGCGGTCGCCTCGAGGTCGTCGCGATCCACACGAAGCCGTACGAGCTGAACATCACCGGGAGCCTCACGATGCAGGACCGCGTCATGGGCGCCTCGATCGGCTACGCGAACGACCACGCCGAGGCGATCGAGCTCGCCCGGAGCGGCAAGGTCGACCTCGCGCCGTTCATCACCGGCAAGATCCTCGTCGACGACATCGTCGAGCAGGGCTTCGAGCAGCTCATCAGCAACAAGGACCACGAGGTGAAGATCCTCGTCTCGATGGGCTGAGCCGCACCGCTCGGAAGGGGCCTCGCCGGGTGCGGCGGGGCCCCTTCGCATCGCTTCCGGCCCTGCGACGCGGCTCGCGACACGCCGAAGCAAAACTTTCGAAAGAACTCTTGCAAAGCGATCGCTTCGAAAGTAGTCTTTCGGATGATGTCGGCAGACGCCGGCCCCGAGACCAGGAGGCTTCCCATGGGACGCACCGAACGCATCCGCCACCGCATCGGCATGCACGCGGAGGAGCGCCACCGCGCTCGCGTCGAGGCCGAGCGCGCGCAGCGCCACGTCGAGCGCATGCGCGCCGAGGCCATGATCCAGCGTGGTTGGATCTGAGCATGGCTGAGGGGACCGGCGCGCAGGGCACGGCGGAGCACGGCGGTCGGCGGAAGGCCGACATGCCCGAGCTCCGCTCGAGCGACCCCGCACTGCTGCGGGCGCTCGCGCACCCCCTGCGCGTCGAGATCCTCTCCGTCATCGACGAGCTGGGCGAGGCGACCGCGACGCAGATCGCGGAGCGCGTCGGCGAGAGCCCCTCGAACTGCTCGTTCCACCTGCGCACGCTCGCCAAGGTCGGGTTCATCGAGCGCGGCGAGGCGCAGGGCACGTCGAAGCCGTGGCGGGCCGTGCACCGCGGGCGCGACCTGCGACCCGACCCGAGCGACCCTGCGTCGATGCGCGCGTCGGCCACGATCGGCGCGCTCTACGTGCAGCACGAGGCCGCGCGGCTCGTCGAGTTCTTCACCGCCCGCGCCGAGGATCCCGAGTGGATCGAGGGCACGACCGTCAACCTGTCGACGTTCTGGGCGACCGCGGCCGAGCTCAAGGAGCTCGCCGAGGACATCGCCAAGCTCACCGAGCGCTTCCACGGCCGCGAGGCCGACCCGGAGACGCGCCCGTCGGGCAGTCGCAAGGTCCACTTCTTCGGCACGCTCAACCCCGACCCGGACTCCGAGCCGACGCCGTAGCCTCCGCGCGAGCGGTCAGCGCCGATCCCCGGAGGATGTCGGTGCCTGGCGGGCTTGGGCGCGATGGTGCGGCCGAGCACCCCCATGGCCGAGATCCTCCGGACCGAACGCCTCGAGCGAGTCCCGCGGTCGGCCTCGCCGACCCTTCCCTCGAGCATGCCCGCAGGGCCGCCTCGAGCTGCCCTTCCGCGCGACGACGCGCGCCACCACCCCGAAGGACCCGCGATGACCACCACCGCATCCGCCGCCGCCACCGTCAAGCCGCCGTCGCCCAAGCGCCGCCCCGCCTACCGCCGCCTCATGGCCGGCTGGGTGGCGACGAACCTCGGCGACAGCGCGCTCTACCTCGTGCTCGCGATCTGGGTGCGCGAGCTGACCGGCTCCGACGCGGCCGGCGCGCTGGTCTTCCTCTTCATCGGGCTGCCCGCGCTGCTCGCGCCGTTCGCCGGCCAGCTCGCCGATCGCGTGCACCGGCGCCCGCTGCTCATCGCCACGAACCTCGGCACGGCCGCCGTCGTGCTGACGCTCCTGCTCGTGCAGGGCGCCGCGCACGTGTGGCTCATCTACGCGGTGACCTTCGGCTACGGCCTCGCCGCCTACCTGACCGCCGCCGCCCAGTCGGGACTGCTGCGCGACCTGCTGCCCGACGAGGAGCTCGCGGGCGCGAACGGCATCTTCACCTCGATCGACAACGCGTGCCGCATCGTGAGCCCCGCGCTCGGCGCCGCGCTCTACGTCGCCGCCGGCCCGGCCGCGGTCGTGGTGCTCGCGGCAGCCGGCTTCCTCACGATGGCGGTGCTGCTCGCGACGATCCGCATCGACGAGTCGCAGCCCGAGCCGCGCCTCGAGGGCGAGACGTACTGGCACGAGCCCTCCGGCGGCTTCCGCGCGCTGCTCGCCGACCCGCTGCTGCGCCTGCTGACGGTCGTGACCGCGCTCGGCTTCGGCATCACGGGGCTGCTCAACGCGACGATCTTCCCGCTCGTCGAGCACGGGCTGCGGGAGGGGCCGGCCGCGCTCGGCCCCGCGCAGGCCATCCAGGGCGTCGGCGCCCTGCTCGGGGGCCTGTGCTCGGCGTGGATGCTGCGCCGCATCGGCGAGCGGCGCCTCGTCGCGGCCGGGCTCACGCTCCTCGGCCTCGGCACGGTCGTCGCGTTCGCGGCGGTGCAGTGGCCGCTCGAGGCGGCGTGGATGCGCTGGGGCGCGATGGGCGGCGCGCAAGCCCTCATCGGGTTCGGCGTGCCGTGGATCATCGTCGGCGTCGTCACGCTGCGTATGCGGCTCACGCCGGCTCGGCTGCAGGGCCGCACGTCGGCGGCGCTCAACGTGTCGATCAACGTGCCCCAGATGCTCATGCTCGCGCTCGGCAGCGCGCTGCTCACCGCGGTCGACTTCCGCTGGCTCGTCGCGATCGCGGCCGCGGGCGTGCTCGTCGCGGCGCTCGCGGCGTGGGCCGGAGGCCGCCTCGACCGCGCTTCGTCCTAGCGCTCGAGCGCCGCGTCCCGGTCGTCCGCGGCGACCCACGGCACCTGCCCGACGCGGCGCCGGGCGTCGTCGAAGACGTGGCCGAGCCGCTTGTAGTAGTGCAGCACGAGGCTGCGATCGATGACGCGCGCCGGCAGGTCGCGCACGATCGCCGCCTCCACGTCGGCCGCGTCCTGGAGGTCGCGGAGCCACGCGATGACGTAGAGGTTGCTGGAGCCGCCCGCGAGCGCCGCGCAGAGCCGCGTCTCCGGCAGCTCACCGATCCTCCTCGCGGCGTCCTCGAGCTGGGACGCGGGCACGACCATCCACAGCGCGAGCGAGTGCGGCCAGTGGGGCTGGTCGAGCGTGACGTCGATGCGCTGCACGATGCGTCGGCTCTCGAGCAGCCGCTGGAGCGTGCGCCGCGCGTGCGCGTCACCCGTGCCGAGCGCCGACGCGATCGTCGCGGTCGGCGCGCGACCGTCGCGTTCGAGCGCGCCCAGGATCGCCAGCATGGCCGCCTCGGTGGGCCGGGGCGCGGCGCCGGTCAGCCCGCGGGTGGCGGGGCTCCGGTCAGTCGGGTCGAGCGCGCCGGCCCGCCAGTGCGAGCCGTCGCGGAAGACGCGCGTCATGATCGACGACCGAACGCCCAGCACATCCTCGTTCCCGCCGAGGTCGCGCTGCAGGATGCACCGTAGCCCGGGCAGGTCCGAGGCGAAGACGATGAGCCCGAGATCCCGCTCGCCCGTCTGCGCGGACACCGTCACGATGCGCGGATGGCGCTGGACGACGGCCGCGACGGCGTCGGAGGTGCCCGGTCGGCAGCGCACCTGCACGAGCGCGGCGACGAGGCCGTCGGTCATGCCGGCGTACGTGGTGATCCAGGCCGTCCCCTCCGACTCGAGGTGCTCCCAGCGGCGCCGCGCGGTCGGCGCGCTCACGCCGATGGCGCGCCCGACCTCCGCCCAGGGAGCGCGCGGGTCCCGCTGCAGCGCGTCGATGAGCGCCAGGTCCGAATCGGACAGCGCGGCCGCGGGCTGCTCTCGGGTGAGATCCATATCGAACATCATGACCGCTCCTCGGAGCGAGATCGGTCAGCGTCACACGCTCGAAACACTGTGACCGCATCCTGGTCGGCAACGTTCGCCTCGGCCACAGCGAGGCGCTTGCCGAGAGGGCCAGCATGACCACGACCAGGGACGAGGACGTCCGCGCAGCCACGACAGCACCGGAGCTCGCGCTCGCAGACGCGCGCGGGGTCACCGGGAAGATGCTCCGCGGCATCGAGCGCGTCGGCAATCGACTGCCGCACCCCTTCTACCTCTTCATCATCCTCGCGGGGCTCGTCGCCGCGGCATCCGCGGTCGCCGCGGCGCTCGGCGCGTCGACGCTCGACCCGGCGACCGGCGAGGCCGTGCCGGTGCGCAGCATCCTCTCGCCCGACGGGCTCGTCTACGCGCTCACGAGCGCGATCGACAACTTCGTCGCGTTCCCTCCGCTCGGGCTCATCATCACCGTCATGCTGGGCATCGGCGTGGCCGAGCGCCTCGGCCTGCTCTCGGCGTTCATGCGCGGCGCCGTGCTCGCCGCGCCGAAGTCGCTCGTCACGGTGATCGTCGTCGTCGTGAGCCTCATGGGCAACCTCGCCTCCGACTCGGCGGCGGTCATCATCCCGCCGCTCGCCGCCGCGGCCTTCCTCGCGGCCGGGCGCCACCCGCTCGCGGGGTTCATCGCCTCCTACGCGGCCGTGGTCGCCGGCTTCAGCGCCAACTTCGTCATCGCGGGCACCGACGTGCTGATGAGCGGCATCACGACCACCGCCGCGCAGATCGTCGACCCGGACGCGCAGGTGACGCCCCTCGCCAACTGGTACTTCATGGCGGCGTCGACCGTGATCCTGACGATCGCGATCACGGTCACGTGCCAGCGCTTCGTCGAGCCGCGCCTCGGCCCGTGGAAGGGCGTCGCAGACCCGGCCGACACGAAGCCGCTCGAGCGCGCCGAGCGTCGGGGCCTCGTCGCCGCCGCGATCGCGCTCGCGGTGTTCGTCGGGCTCGTCGCGACCGCGGTCCTGCTGCCCGGCTCGCCGCTCCAGGGTGAGGGCGGTCAGCTGCTCCGCTCGCCCTTCATGGACGGCCTCCCGATCTTCCTGCTCCTGATGTTCCTCACCGTGGGCGTCGTCTACGGGCTCGTCGCGGGCACCCTCACGAGCTGGTCCCAGGTGCCGGACATGATGGCGGCATCCGTGCGCGATCTCGTGCCCTTCATCGTGGTGATCTTCACGGCTGCGCAGGCGATCGCCTGGTTCGGCTGGTCGAAGCTCGGCCTGCTCGTCGCCACGAGCGGCGCGGATGCGCTCGGCGACGCTGGGCTCGGGGGTGTCGGCGGGCTCGTGCTCTTCAGCCTGTTCGTCATCGTGCCCGCCCTGCTGCTCGCGAGCGGATCGGCGCTGTGGGTGCTGCTCGCCCCGATCTTCGTGCCGATGTTCATGCTCAACGGCGTCGACCCGGCGGCGGTGCAGGCCGCGTTCCGCATCGCCGACTCGTCCACGAACACGCTCGTGCCGATGAACCCGATGCTGCCGGTCATCCTCGGCCTGATGCAGCGGTGGGCGCCGAAGGGCGGCCTCGGCACGCTGTTCAGCCTCGTGCTGCCGTTCACGATCGTGATCCTCGTCGTCTGGCTGCTGCAGTTCGCCATCTGGGGCCTCGCAGGGCTGCCGTTCGGCCCCGGGCACGGGCTGACGCTCTGATCTCGTGGGCGCGGCCCCTCGGCCCGCCCGTCGCATCCGCCCCCACTGGAAGGGAACCCTCATGACCATCGCCGCCCAACCCGCGGACCTCCGCGAGGCCGACATGCCCGCGTTCGTCGAGGAGGCGCGGCGAGCGCTCGCCGAGCACATGCCGGTGCTCAGCGACGTCGCCGCCGACCTGCACGCGCACCCGGAGATCCGCTTCACCGAGTTCCACGCCGCGCAGCGGCTGACCGCGGAGCTCGAGCGCGCGGGATTCGACGTGCAGCGCGGCTACGCCGGACTCGAGACCGCGTTCGTCGGCCGCTGGTCGACCCCGGACGCGACCGCGCAGACGACCACCATCGCGGTCTTCCTCGAGTACGACGCGCTCGAGGGCATCGGCCATGCGTGCGGCCACAACATCATCGCCGCTGCCGGACTCGGAGCGGCGCTCGCGGTCAAGGACCGGCTCACCGCCGAAGGCGGCGCCCGCGCGAACCTCGTCGTCGTCGGCAGCCCCGGCGAGGAGGGCGCGGCGGGGAAGGTGCCGATGATCGAGCACGGGGTGCTCGAGGGCGTCGACCTCGCCATGATGATCCATCCCGGCGCGGAGGACGTCGCGGGGTCGACCTCGCTCTCGCGCGTCGCGCTCGACGTGGAGTTCACCGGCCGCGCGAGCCACGCGGCGGCGCATCCCGAGCGCGGCATCAACGCGCTCGACGCCGCGACCCTCGCGCTCTCGGCGATCGGGCTGCTGCGCCAGCAGCTGCCCGACGACTCGCGCGTGCACGCCATCGTGACGGACGGCGGACAGGCGCCCAACATCATCCCCGAGCACGCGGCGCTGCGCGTCTTCGTCCGCTCCCAGGACCGCGACGAGCTGCTCGGCAGCATCGTCCCGCGCGTGCGCGCGTGCTTCGAGGGCGCGGCGATCGCGACCGGCTGCCAGGTGCTCGTCGAGGAGCGCACGCCCGCGTACTTCTCGCTCCGGCCGAACCCCACGCTCGTGGGCCTCGCCGAGCAGGCGCTCGTCGCGCTCGGGCGGGAGCCGGTCCGGGCGCCCGAGATGGCCGGGTCGACCGACATGGGCAACGTGAGCCTCGTGGTGCCCGCGATCCACCCGATGCTCACCCTCGTGCCCGACTGCTCGCCGCACACGTGCGAGTTCGCCGACGCGGCGGGCGGCGACGCGGCCGCGGCGGTCATCGAGCACGGTGCCGCCCTGCTCGCGGCGACCGCGCTCGCCGCCTTCCGCGACGACACGATCGTCGCCGAGGCAAAGGCGACCTTCGCAGGCTGATGCACCGCGGCGGCGCGGGCGATGCGCGAGCCCGCCTGCGCCGCCGGGTGTTCGGATGCGCGCCGCTCGGCACGCGCATAGCCGGCGCTGGCAAGGTGGAGGCATGACGACGCTCAGCGACTTCCGGGCCGAAGCCCTCACCGGCGAGCCGGTGGACCTGCAGGAGTTCGACGGGCAGGTGCGCCTGGTCGTGAACACCGCGAGCCAGTGCGGCCTCACCCCGCAGTTCGAGGGGCTCGAGCAGCTCTACCGCGAGCTGAAGGACGAGGGGCTCGTCGTGCTCGGCTTCCCCTCGAACTCGTTCGCGCAGGAGCACGACTCGGCCGAGGAGATCGCCGAGGTCTGCCAGCGCAACTACGGCGTGAGCTTCCCCATGTTCGCGAAGGTCGAGGTCAACGGGCCCGGAACGCATCCGGTCTTCAAGTGGCTGAAGAACGAGAAGAAGGGCATGATCGGCGGCGCGATCAAGTGGAACTTCACGAAGTTCCTCATCGGCCGCGACGGCCGCGTGATCGAGCGCTTCGCGCCGACGACGACGCCCGAGCAGCTGCGCGGCGCGGTCGAGCGGGCGCTCGCGGAGTAGCCCCCGCAGATCCGCGTCAGTCGAGGCGCTCGATGATCGTCGCGTTCGCCATGCCCGCGCCCTCGCACATCGTCTGCAGACCGTAGCGGCCGCCGCTCGCCTCGAGCTCGTTCACGAGCGTCGTGAGCAGCCGCGTGCCCGATGAGCCGAGCGCGTGCCCGAGCGCGATCGCGCCGCCGCGCGGGTTGAGCCGCTCGAGGGGCGCGCCCGTCTCGCGCAGCCACGCGAGCGGCACCGACGCGAAGGCCTCGTTGACCTCGAACGCGTCGATCTCGTCGATCCGCATCCCGGCGCGCTCGAGCACCTTCGCGGTCGCGGGGATCGGGCCGGTGAGCATCATGATCGGGTCGTCGCCGACGACCGAGAACGCGAGGAACCGGGCTCGCGGCCGCAGGCCCAGCGCATCCGCCTTCTCCCTCGACATGATGAGCGCCGCCGATGCGCCGTCGGTGAGCGGCGACGAGTTGCCCGGCGTGATGCGCCACTCGATCTCGGGGAACCGCTCGGCGTAGCGGGGGTGCTCGAACGACGGCTGCAGCCCCGCGAGCCCGACCCGCGTCGTCGTGGGCCGCACCGTCTCGTCGACGAGGTGCGCGCCCGCGCTCGTCTCGACCGGCACGAGCTCGGCGTCGAAGCGGCCGTCGGCCGCCGCCGCGGCGGCGAGCTCGTGGGAGCGGGCCGAGAAGTCGTCGAGCTCCTCGCGGCTGAAGCCCCACTTCGCCGCGATGAGCTCGGCCGAGATGCCCTGGTGCACGAGCCCGTCGGGGTAGCGCTCGCCGAGCCGCTCGCCGAGGATGTCGCGCCCGAGCGGCGCCGTGCCGAGCGGGATGCGGCTCATCGACTCGACGCCGCACGCGATCACGATGTCCTGCGAGCCGGCCATGATCGCCTGCGCCGCGAACGTCGCCGCCTGCTGGCTCGACCCGCACTGCCGGTCGATGGATGTCCCGGGCACGTGGGTCGGGAACCCGGCGGCGAGCAGGGCGTTCCGCGTCACGTTGCCCGACTGCTCGCCGACCTGCTGCACGCAGCCGCCGATGACGTCGTCGACGATCGCCGGATCGATCCCGGTGCGCGCGACGAGGTGCTCGAGCACGCCCGCGAGCAGGTCGACGGGGTGCACCTCGTGCAGCGCGCCGCCCGGCTTGCCCCTGCCCGACGCGGTGCGCACCACGTCGACGATCACTGCCTCGCGCATCCGCCGCCCCTTCGCCCTCGCCCGCCCCCGCTACGCCTTCGCGCGCTTCGCGATGTCGCGGGCGATGATCTCCTTCATGATCTCGGTCGTCCCGCCGTAGATCGTCTGCACGCGCGAGTCGCGGAACGCCCGCGCGATCGGGTACTCCTCCATGAAGCCGTAGCCGCCGTGCAGCTGCAGGCTGCGCGTGATGACGCGCTGCTCGAGCTCGGTCGCCCACCACTTCGCCTTGGAGGCGTCGACGGTCGTGAGGTGGCCCTCGTCGAGCGCGAGGATGCAGCGCTCGACGTAGGCGCGCGTGATGTCGAGCTCGGTCTCGAGCTCGGCGAGCGTGAAGCGGACCGTCGGCAGGTCGCCGACCGCGCCGCCGAACGCCTTCCGCTGGAAGACGTAGTCTCGGCCCCACGCGTATGCCGCCTCGGCGGAGGCGAGCGCGCCGCACGCGATCGAGAGCCGCTCGCGGGGCAGCCGCTGCATGAGGTAGACGAGGCCCTGGCCGGGCTCGCCGACGACGTTCTCGGCGGGGATCCGCACGTCCTTGAAGAACAGCTCGGCGGTGTCCTGCGCATGCAGGCCGAGCTTCTCGAGCTTCCGGCCCCGCTCGAAGCCCGCCATGCCGTTCTCGACGAGGAAGAGCGTGAAGCCGCGCGAGCCGGCCGCCGGGTCGGTGCGGGCGAAGACGAGCACCTTGTCGGCGTGGAAGCCGTTCGTGATGAACGTCTTCGAGCCGTTCAGGATCCAGTCGTCGCCGTCGCGGACCGCGTTCGAGTGGATGCCCTGCAGGTCGCTGCCCGCGCCGGGCTCGGTCATGCCGATCGCGCCGATCGAGGTGCCGGCGGCCATCGGCGGCAGCCAGCGCTCGTGCTGCTCGGGCGTGCCGAGATCCATGAGGTACGGCAGCACGATGTCGTCGTGCACGCCGAGCGTCGCGTTGAGCGAGGCCGCCCCGATGCGCGCGAACTCCTCGCTGATGACCATGCGGAAGCGGTAGTCGGCGACCTCCATGCCGCCGTGCTGCTCGGGCACGGCGATGCCGATGAGGCCCGCCTCGCCCATCTGCGGGTAGAGCTCGGGGCCGATGAGGCCCTCCGCCTCCCACTGCGCGTAGTGCGGAGCGACGTGGCGCGCGGTGAACTCGCGCACGCTCTCGCGGAACGCCTCGTGCTCGTCGTCGTAGAAGTTCGAGCGCATCGTCACTACCTCGCAGCCATCCGGATGGAGCCGTCGAGACGGATCGTCTCGCCGTTGAGCATGGGGTTCGCGACGATCTGCGTGACGAGGAGCGCATACTCCTCGGGCTTGCCGAGCCGCGCGGGGTGCGGCACCTGCTGGCCGAGCGAGACGCGCGCCGCCTCGGGGAGCCCCTCGAGCATGGGCGTGCTGAACAGGCCGGGCGCGATCGTCATGACGCGGATCTGCAGCGCCGCGAGCTCGCGCGCGAGCGGCAGCGTCATGCCGGCGACGCCCGCCTTCGACGCGGAGTAGGCGGCCTGGCCGATCTGGCCGTCGAAGGCGGCGACCGATGCGGTGCTCACGATCACGCCGCGCTCCTCGCCGATCGGCTCGAGCGCCGCCATGCGCTCGGTCGCGAGGCGGATGACGTTGAACGTGCCGACGAGGTTGATGTCGATGACGCGCTGGAAGACGTCGAGCGGGAAGACGCCGCGCTTGCCGAGCACCTTCGCGGCATCGGCGACGCCTGCGCAGTTCACGACGAGCCGCAGGTCGCCGAGCTCAGCCGCGGCGTCGAGCGCCGCGCCGACCGCGGCCTCGTCGCGCACGTCGGTCGCGGCGAAGCGCGCGCCCTCGAGCTCCCCGACCGCCTCGGCCTGCGGGGTGCCGCCGAGATCCGCGACGACGACCTTCGCGCCCTGCGCGAGCAGCGCCTTCGTGGTCGCGAGGCCCAGCCCGGATGCTCCACCGGTGACGAGGGCGACCTGCCCGTTGATGTCCATGCGCACCCTTCGCGGCGCCGCCGTCGGCACCATCGCCCCTGAACCTAGCGACCGCTTCCCTCGCATCTCAACCGGGCTGGTGGTCGGCCGACGCGATAATCGCGTCCGCCGACCACCTAGCCGGTCGAGAGACGGATCGCGGGTGGCGTGGCGCAGCCGCGGGATGGTAGATATGTGGATGTCCATCGAACTGGGTGGACGCGCAAGCATGCGACGAGGAGGTCGTGCCGTGACGACAGCGAGCCTGACGCAGCCGAGCGAGGCGGGCTCGGCGATCAGCGCCGAGGAGCGCGCCGCGCTCGTCGAGGCGGTGCGCGACTTCGCCGACGCGCGGCTCGCGCCGTTCGCGAACCAGCGCGACGCCGACAAGGAGTTCCCGGTCGAGACGCTCCGCGAGGCCGGCGCGCTCGGCCTCGGCGCGATGGTCGTGCGGGAGGACGTCGGGGGCTCCGGCCTCGGCCGCGCCGACGCATCCGCCCTCTACGAGGAGCTCGCGCGCGGCGACGTCGCCGTCGCGGCGTACATCTCGATCCACAACATGGTCGCGTGGATGATCGACACGTTCGGCACCGACGAGCAGCGGCGCGCGTGGCTGCCGCGGCTGTGCTCGATGGAGCACCTCGCGAGCTACTGCCTCACCGAGCCGGGCGCGGGCTCCGACGCCGCGGCGCTCGCGACGAGCGCGGTGCGCGACGGCGACGACTACGTGCTCACCGGCACGAAGCAGTTCATCTCGGGCGCCGGCACCTCCGCCGTCTACGTCGTCATGGCGCGCACGGGCGAGGCCGGCGCGCGCGGCATCACGGCGTTCATCGTGCCCGCCGATGCGCCCGGCCTCTCGTTCGGCCCCGACGAGCACAAGATGGGCTGGAACGCGCAGCCGACGAAGCAGGTGATCCTCGACGGCGTGCGCGTGCCGGCCGTGAACCGGCTCGGCGAGGAGGGCGACGGCTTCGGCATCGCGATGCGCGGGCTCAACGGCGGGAGGCTCGGCATCGCCGCGTGCTCGATCGGCGGGGCGCAGTTCGCGCTCGAGCGCACGATCGCCTACGTCAAGGACCGCGCGACCTTCGGCGCCCCGCTCGCGACCCGCCAGCACGTGATGTTCGCGCTCGCCGACATGGAGACCGAGCTGCAGGCGGCCCGCGCGCTCGTCGCGCAGGCGGCGGCGAAGCTCGACGCCGGCGCCGCCGACGCGCCCGCCGCGTGCGCGATGGCCAAGCGGTTCGCGACCGACGCGGCGTTCAAGGTCGCCGACGAGGCGCTGCAGCTGCACGGCGGCTACGGCTACCTGCACGAGTACGGCATCGAGCGGGTCGTGCGCGACCTGCGCGTGCACCGCATCCTCGAGGGCACGAACGAGATGATGCGCATGATCGTCGGCCGCGCGCTGCTGGGCGACCGGTGAGCGACGCCCTCGGCTCCGAGCAGCCGCGCCCCGAGCAGCGCCGCTCCGAGCACGTGCGCACCGAGGTGCGCGGCGCGCTCGGCGTCATCACGCTCGACCGCCAGCGCGCGCTCAACGCGCTCACGCTCGAGATGGTGCAGGCGGTGGCGGATGCGCTCGGCGCGTTCGCCGACGACGCTCGCGTCGAGCGCGTGGCGATCACGGGCGCGGGGGAGCGGGCGCTGTGCGCGGGCGGCGACGTCGTCGCGCTCCTCGACGACGTGCGCGCCACGGGCGGCGAGGGCGCCGCACGCTTCTGGAGCGACGAGTACCGCATGAACGCCGCGATCGCGCGCTTCCCGAAGCCCGTGGTCGCGATCCAGCACGGCATCGTGCTCGGCGGCGGCGTCGGCGTCTCGGGCCACGCGAGCCACCGCGTCGTCACCGATTCGACGCGCATCGGCTTCCCCGAGGTGACGATCGGCTTCGTGCCCGACGTCGGCGCGACGTGGCTGCTCACGCGCCGCGCCGGCGAGCTCGGCACGCGCGCGGCGCTCACGGGCGACCACTTCGGCGCGGCCGACGCGATCGCGCTCGGCCTCGCCGACGCCTACGTGCCCGAGGATCGGCTCCCCGAGCTCATGGCGATGCTCGAGTCGACCGAGCCCGACGCGGCGATCGGGCGCCTCGCCGCCCAGCCGCCGGAGGGCCGGCTCGCCGGCGAGCGGGCGCTCGTCGACCCGGCGCTCGCCGGCGACGACGCGGGCGACGCGCTCGCGCGACTCGACGCATCCGGCCCCGACGGCCAGGCGATCGCCGCGACCATCCGCAGCCGCTCGCCCTACGCGGTCGCCGTCACGCTCGCGGCGCTGCGCCGCGCGCGCGAGCTGCCGAGCCTCGAGGCCGCGCTCGTCGAGGAGTACCGCATCTCGAGGCACGTCTCGCGGCAGCCGGACTTCGCCGAGGGGGTGCGCGCGCAGCTCGTCGACAAGGACCGCGCGCCGAAGTGGCGGCCGGCCTCGCTCGCGGAGGTGACGCCTGCCATGGTGGAGGCCAGCTTCGCAGCGCCGCCCGAGGGCGACCTGCGCCTGCCCGCCCCGACCGCCCACGCCGAGCCGCTGGAGGAGACCGCATGACGGAGCACGAGCACGAGCACGAGACCATCCGCGTCGAGCGGCGGGGCCGGGTCGCGTGGATCCAGCTCGACCGGCCCGAGGCGCTCAACGCGCTCAACACCCGGCTCATGCACGAGCTCGTCGGCACCGCGAAGGGCCTCGACGCCGACGACTCGATCGGCGCGATCGTCATCACCGGGTCGGAGAAGGCCTTCGCGGCCGGCGCCGACATCAAGGAGATGGCCGGCAAGTCGACCGCGGAGATGCGCGCGTCGAACCACTTCGGCCCGTGGCTCGAGTTCGCGTCGGTGCAGAAGCCGGTGATCGCCGCGGTCTCGGGCTACGCGCTCGGCGGCGGCTGCGAGCTCGCGCTCATGTGCGACATCATCCTCGCCGCCGACACCGCCCAGTTCGGGCTGCCCGAGGTCGGGCTCGGCGTCATCCCCGGCATCGGCGGCACGCAGCGGCTCGTGCGCGCCGTCGGCTACCCGAAGGCGGCCGAGATCATCCTCACCGGGCGGCGCGTCGGCGCCGAGGAGGCCGAGCGCATCGGCCTCGTCTCGAGGGTCGTGCCGGCGGATGCGCTGCTCGACGAGGCGGGCAAGGTCGCCGAGGGCATCGCGGCGAAGTCGCTGCCGGCCCTGCGCGCCGCGAAGGCGACGATGGACGCGGCCCTCGAGATGCCGCTCGCCGAGGGCCTCGCGATCGAGGCGGAGCACTTCACGGGGCTGTTCGACACGGCCGACCAGAAGGAAGGGATGGCGGCGTTCAGTGAGAAGCGCGAGCCCAACTTCCAGCACCGCTGAGCGTCAGGCCACCCGCCACGGGGACCCCTTCGACCGAAGGGGACCTGGTGCACCGGGTCCCGTCCGGTGGAAGGGGTCCCGTGGCAATGCCGCGATCGAGCCGGCGGGGTGCGCCGGCTACAGCGGCTCCGGCACGGGCCGCGGGTCCTCGAAGTCGCCCGCCCGCTTCCGCATGCGCGCGATGATGCGCACGAGCTCCGCCGCATCCGCCTCGTCGACGTCGAGGCCCGTGAACGCCTGCTCGTTGAGCGCGACCGTCGCACGCTCCACGAGCTCGCGCCCCGCATCCGTGATCGCGAGCACCGTCGCCCGCCCGTCGGTCGGGTGCTGCTCGCGGGTCACGAGCCCGTCGCGCACGAGCCGGTCGACCGTGCTCGTCACGCTCGTCGAGTGCACCTGCAGCCGCTTGACGGCCGACTTCATCGGCATGCGCCCGTCGCGGGTGAACGCGAGCAGCCGCAGCACCTCGAAGCGCGCGAACGAGAGGGAGAACGGCCGCAGGCACGCCTCGACGGGCGCGACGAGCAGCTGCTGCGCGCGGTTGACCGACGTCACGAGCGTCATGCCGGCCACCGCGTCGGCCCACCCGTGCTCGATCCACTGGCGGCGAGCCTCCGCGATCGGATCGATCGGCATCGGCCTCTGCGGCATCGGCTCCTCCTGCATCGGCCCTTCCGGCTGGTCGAGCATCACCGTACCCCGACCCCCACGCCCCACCACGAAGGGAGCGAGCCGATGAAGATCGTCGTGCTCATGAAGCCCGTGCCCGACACCTACGGACAGCGGGTGCTCGACCTCGAGACCGGCCTCGCCGACCGCGCGGCGAGCGAGACCGTCATCGACGAGATCGGCGAGCGCGCGCTCGAGGCCGCGCTGCGGCACGCCGAGAGCGCGGGCGACGCGGAGGTCGTGGTGCTCTCGATGGCGCCCGCCGACGCGCAGGCGGCGCTCCGCAAGGGGCTCGCGATGGGTGCGGCCTCTGCGGTGCACATCGCCGACGAGCGGCTCGCGGGCGCCGACTACGTGCGCACCGCCGAGGTGCTCGCCGCGGCCCTGCGCAAGACCGGCTTCGACCTCGTCGTCACGGGCGACGCATCCACCGACGGCACGGGCGGCGTCATGGCCGCGATGCTCGCCGAGCTGCTCGACGTGCCCGGCATCACGCGCCTCGTCTCGCTCGACGTGTCGGCGGATGCGGTGCGCGGCACCCGGGCGACCGACGGCGGCGAGATGGTCGTCGAGGCGCCGCTGCCGGCGGTCGTCTCGGTCACCGAGGCGCTGCCCGACCCGCGGTTCCCGGCGCTGCGCGGCATCATGAACGCGAAGAAGAAGCCCGTCGAGGTGCTCTCGCTCGACGACCTGCCGCTCGACGAGGTCGGCGCTCCCGCAGACGAGACGGCCGCGCCCCGCTCGATCATGACCTCGATCGCCGAGCGCCCGCCCCGCGCCGCGGGCACGATCATCACCGACGAGGGCGACGCGGGCGAGCGCATCGCGGCCTTCCTGGCCGAGCGGAGGCTCGCATGAACCCCATCCTCGTGCTGCTGCCGGCCGCGCCCGCGGGCGGCCTCATCGCGGGCGCCGCGGAGGCGCTCGGCGCCGCTGCCTCGATCGGCACGCCGATCGCGGTCGTCACGGGCCCGGCGGATGCGCTGGGCGAGCTCGCCGAGCGCGCCGCGTCGCTCGGCGCGACCCGTGTGCACACCGCGGTCGTCGACGGCGCAGAGCTCGGGGTCGCCACGGCGGACGCCTTCGAAGCCGCCGTGCGCGCAGTGGGGCCCGAGCTCGTGCTCGTGCCCGCGACGGTCGAGGGTCGCGAGGCCGCCGGCCGGCTCGCGGCGCGGCTGCGGGCGCCGATCGCGGCCGACATCGTCGGCGTCGCGCGCGACGAGCAGGGGGTGGTCGTGCGCCACTCCGTCTACGGCGGCGCCTACGACGTCGAGTCGGCGGCGACCTACGGGCCGCTCATCGCGACGATGCGGCTCGGCTCGATCGACGACCGCGCCGAGGCGGCGACGCCCGACGTCCAGCCCCTCGAGGTGACCGCATCCGGTCGCCGTGCCGCGACGGTGCAGTCGTTCGAGCCCGCCGCCGCGGTCTCGAGCCGGCCGGATCTCCGCACCGCGAAGCGCATCGTCTCGGGCGGGCGCGGGCTCGGCTCGAAGGAGCAGTTCGCGCTCATCGAGCAGCTCGCCGACGCGCTCGGGGCCGCGGTCGGCGCGTCGCGCGCCGCGGTCGACGCCGGCTACGTCGAGCCGTCGGCCCAGGTGGGCCAGACCGGCACGTCGGTCTCGCCCGACCTGTACCTCGCGGTCGGCATCTCGGGCGCGATCCAGCACCGCGCGGGCATGCAGACCGCGAAGACGATCATCGCGATCGACCGGGATGCGTCGGCCCCGATCTTCGAGATCGCCGACCTGGGCGTCGTGGGCGACCTGTTCACGATCGTGCCGCAGCTCATCGCGGCGCTCGAGGCGCGGAAGGGCTGACGATGGAGGGTGCGGTCGCGGTGCGGCGCGGGCTCCCGCGCGTGCCGGGGGGCGAGCCGTGGCCGCCGGAGGGCATGGCGCCCGTCGGTGCGTCGAGCGCGGCGCCGGTCGCGAGCGCGGCGGCAGGTGCCGAGCGCGCTGCGCCCGCGGTGGTGGCT